>NZ_JACAQY010000068.1:0-92500 GCF_013386835.1 Pseudomonas sp. IPO3774 | reverse complement strand
CTTGGAACCTGAGACCGCCCTTTTCCTTTTCAACGATTGTTAGCGCAACCTGTCATCGGTGACGTGTTGATACCACTATTTACAGTACCGATGGATTTTCGAGTAGCGTAACTACCAGGTCGGCCGAGTAAGATGAGGTGCTGTATTTGTGATTGGACGTGGGGGACTGTCAGTCATCTCTCCAGGGATCGAATTTGTCACCATACCTACCGTGTAAGGCGCGATTGCGCTCGATCCGCCTGATCCACTGATCGTAGTCCTCGGGCAACGCGGCGAGGCTGGCCAGCTCGCGGTATTCGCCAAGCGTAACCACACCATAAATGGCGCGATTGTCTTTTACATAGAGGTCGGTCATTCCCACCCGCATATGGCCATATTTTTCTACGTCATCGGCGTAGATGTCCTCTAGGCTGAGGTATCCCATATCGAACTCCAGGCTAAGAATGTATTCGCTGAATAGCACTGCCTGTACGCTCCGCAATGTTCAAAGCCACCGATAGAGCGCAATATCATTGAAGTCGTCCCTTCGCGCCAGCGCCTACAAAAGCCCGCCAACAGCAGGCGGTTAGGCGTGCGCATGGTAGGTTAGACAGAGACGTAACTGTTGTGAGAATTCGCTTTGAACACACCAAACGCACATGCCGATTTCAATACCTTGATCAACGCACCGAAATCTTCCGACGACCCTGTTGGTCACCGGCAGAAACAGCGGTGGCAGCTCATCGCTGAAGACATCTACAAAAGCACGTCCGTCGATACATTGCTCGAAGCAAGGGGCAGAGCCGAAGGCTACATCCACGGTCTTGTAGACGCTGGGCATTTGTCGACGAGAGATACCGACCGCGACTACCTCATATTGAGCATCGTCCAACGGCGGCGTGATTTTTTGCAAAAACTGCTGAACAAGTTCGGCTACTAAACTGAGGTCTGTGCCGAAACGTTCCTCGAGTACAAAGGTACTTTCTCACCATGATTTAAAGACTGTCGGCGGAATCGAGTAGCTTGAGAAAACTCGCTCTGCCGAGGTCTCGCTTGAAGCTAGCGATGACGTAGTTACCGTCTTGGGTTTCGAGCATCCAAAACCGCCCTTCTTTCCTCGCTGACTGAATTTTACCTGTCCGGAGAATAGAACCATCCGCCCTATGGTGCGTATCGTCACGCTCAGAGTGGTCGAAGGAAACGCCCAGGCATGTGTCATCCGCGATGAGACCGTCGCTAATGAAAGCAGTGACTGGCACCGTGTATTTTCGAAGGCTTGCTCGCACCAAGCGACTCATCTGAAAGTCGCTTAAATCTTTACTGTGGAACTCCAACTCAGTTACTTCAGGCATCAAACCCAAGCTCCAAAACGATTCTGTCTAAATTGTCTGCGAGCTTCGCTCACCCTGCTTTCATCGAAAAAGCAGTACCAATGCTGGCCTCTTTCCTCAGTCCTGGCCCGAGGAGGAGATAGACCGTACCTTTGGTTTCAAACATGCAGCCTTCAGCGAAGGATTTTCCGAAATTGCTGCGTACCCACATGCCGGGTTGAAACCGATTTCGACTATCAAAAACGACTTCATGCGCGAACAAAGTCGCGGGCAGTAGACCTAGCCCAATGACCTTTTCTCTCTCAACGGGATTAACCGTTAGGTCGATAAAAATCCACTGTTTAACTACACAGAACGCTTTGCCGGGGAACGTCTTTGCTGCCAAAGAGATTAGGTCTTCTTGTGAGCCTTCCCAGCCAGCAACCTCTTCCCCGGCGCCGTAAAAAAGTTGCGAGATTTCATCTAAAGTCACCATCGAAAAACTCCTTCTCGTTGAGCGCGGGCAGTAAAGCGAGCGTGGCCACTGACCTATCAAAGCAATCAAAGATCAATCAACAAATCAGGATCAAAGCCAGTGCTCTGCCCTGGATAACCTCTTGGGTTGGAGACCACGCGGCACCCACTTTGGGTAAATCTGGCTGCTATGTGGGTGTGCCCGTAGACCCACAGATCGGACTTGCCCACGAGCTCCGGCCAGTCATTGGCATAAGCAGCGATCAAGTGCGCGGGAAGATCATCACCGACGTGATCTAACATCGGCGCATGGTGCGTAACTACGACGGTTTTGCCATCGAACGGCTTGTCCAGCTCCTGTGTGAGCCAGGCATATGCTGCTTTGGATTTAGCGATCACGTCATCGGGACGGAGGCGCCGGTATCTCTCATCTGTTCTGATGACGGTGAAGTCGTTCATACAATCCCAGGCGACTCGCTTTGCGGCAGTAACGTCTCCAGTAGACGAGTAATCTGTCCATGCTGTCGTAACCAAAAACCTAGTTTGATTCAAGATCAAGACTTCGTTTTCGAGGACGTGAACATGTGGAGCTGCAGCGTCCTTCATCTTCCGCAGCGTGTGATCAATGTGGCCGCCGTAGTACTCATGATTTCCGCAGACATAGATCACAGGGCAGTGGAAGAACTCGTTAGCCCATTTCACGCCACGCGATTTGATATCAATGTCGCCGGCGAGGATGACTACGTCAGCGTCGCTTGGCATGGGATCAAACCGAGCGAACTCGAGGTGTAGATCTGAATAAATTTGGATCTTCATGGATTAACCTGCTGCCATTGTAGTGGCAGAGCGACTTGGGGTCTGATAGTTGGTGCTATGGAAATGCTTCCCGGCGGCAGTCATGGCGTCGTAGATCGTTCGAATATTTCTGAGCAAGCCTGCGTCGATCTCGCCGGGCGAGCTGCTGTAAATTGCTCCGGTATCGACTTTATGAAGCAGTACGCACTCACCTTTTCTGTCATAGCCGACGATCACACTGATCAACTTTTCCATACGCTCTAAAGAACTTCCGTTCATGCAAGGGGGAGTCACAATCTGAACCACCTCAATCGTGTGCTCTGGGCTCCGCTGAGAGAGTAGGTGGGCCAGCATAGAAGGGTCTGATGGCATCAATTTTTTGAACCGAGTCCTAGCTCCTTCACAAATGCGAAAGCGAACGTGATACCAGAATTCTTCGGGGTCTCGCTCGATCATCCGCCAAGCCGTGCGGCCAGGCCCGGGAAAGCCCGGTAGGCCGACAAGACAAGTTTCATCTGAAATAAACATGATGGTTATATCCGTAACATCAATATTTCGGTTTGAGTGCTCTTAAGGCGTGACTGACGCAATTCGCCATTCACGCTCAGAGGCGCTTCCTATGCAGCTAAACGGTCTGGGAATAGGAGTATTCGACCAAAAGGACTGAGGTCAGGCCGACGTTTTGCGTCTATTCGCCAGGTGTCAATTTATGCCTAATGTTTTTTGTTGCATCCATGATGGAACTGTGTTGAAGACAGGATGGTGATCACGATATCAGACCCATCAGACCTATGTACAGAGTAGCTGGGTCAAAAATTTGCAGGCCTTATCCTCCGTTTTGAGGACAAGTCGTCATGCTGGCTCAGAGTCTTGCGGTGGTGCTTCGCGCGCTACGAAAAACTAGAGAGCTCACTCAGGAACGACTCCCCTCTAGTAGGAGCTACGCCTTTGCGCTGGAGGCAGGCACGCCGAAAAATATATCGCTTGGCAAGCTACGGGAGCTTTCAAGAAGCCTTGAGATCACGCCCTTGGCGCTTATGGTGTTGTGCGAGTCTATCGAGAGTGAACAGGACACTTTGGATGTTATAGGCAAACTGAAGGAGGAGCTTCGTCATCTCAGCTTGTTAGGCCTAGATGAGAAAATACGCAAGGAGCAGCAAAGCTCCAGCCTCGTATCAAAAGCTAAAGCTCGCGAAATCGCTGAAAGCAAGAGACTCGCCGTTAAGCGTCTCAAAGAGGAAGGTAAATCAAGAAAGGAAGTTGCCGAAGCCTTGGGTCTTTCTAAGTCATCTGTCCAGAGGTTCTGGGTTTGATTGTTTCCAGCAATTCAGCTGGATTCAAGTCATCGCTGGAAAGATCCGCCTATCGAATGAATCGCGCCAAAAGCTGACAGAAGAAAAGATCGAAGCCCTTCTACAGGCGGGTTTGGATCAGAAGACTATGACTAAAAACCTTGAGCTCAGCACGGCTACTGTTTCCAGATACTGCAAAAAAATCAGGGAGAAAATAGCATCTAGGCCCACCGTCTCATCCCGCTGACTCGGCGCCCAACTCTCTCCGAAATATCTCCTTGATGCGCCCATGCTAGGCATGCAGTCGGGCGATCCACCGCCAGAGAAATTCTTCTATTAGTCATAGACGAATTGGATGCTATCGAGCTACTGAATGCCTCACTCCCTACGCAGCCCGAGAAGCTGCCTCATCCGCAGACCGTGGCAGCGGCGAAAAAATGGAAGGCAATACAGGAGCTTAAAAAGGAGGGACGCAGCCAAGCTGAGGTGAGAGAGATTTTGGGACTGCCGAAATCAACAGTGGGAAGGTTGTGGCACAAGAAAAGTTCATAAACTCAACGCTCAATTCTCCTTAGGTCTCTTTCTCTCAGCTCGCTAAGTACTCTCCAATTTGTTCGGGAGTAATTGCGCCATCTGTACCGGCGGGTGCTTAAGAACACGACTCAAGTAGACAAAGTTCATCCAACTTTGATTGAAGAAGATCATAGACACACTGTATTTATAAACAGTTAAAATCAATTGCTATTTCACGCGTAAGTCCTAGACCAGTCGCTGGCCATTTGATAGCGTCACCGTACGCGGTGCCAGAGCACCCCTATGCGATAGCTGAGGCCCTATCAGGGCAGCTCGGAAATGGACTAATCGATACGCGTGGCAAGGCAGACGAGCTTTTGATTATCACACCAGTAGGCTCATTCAACGGAACGACCTGGGAGGCGACGCTGCAGCTCGTCTTGAAGTCAAAATTTGGCGCCGATGGCTACCAGCACGTCCCGGCCACGCCAGGTGATTTCGGTATTGAGGGTTTTACCAAGCATACCGGGCTTGCGTTTCAGTGCTATTGCCCAGACACACACTATGAGCAGAAAGAACTCAATAAGAAGCAGCAAGACAAAATCACACGAGATCTCAAGAAGCTGAAAGACAACGAGGTCAGTCTTAGAGGGATTTTAGGCAGTACCAAAATCAAAGATTGGTACTTTATTACCCCCGCAATCGCTCACAATGCACTACTGACCCACGCACAGAGAAAACAGGATGAAGTCAGGGGCTGGAAATTGCCTCACTTGGATGAAAATTTTACTGTACTGGTTCATGACGTCGGATTTTACATCAAAGAGATAAACCAGCACCGTATATCCACTGGAGTACCAATAACTATCGGAATGGACAACCACTCAATTCCGAAAGTTAACGAGGACGCTACCGCATACGATGAAAATCTGGAGCGAAAGACTCAACTTCGAATGTCTGATAAGGGTGAGCGTGCAGTTGCTATTCTCTTAACCAAGACCAAAGATGCCTTTTTGGATCATGACAGCTACTTCCACAAACTGTATGAAAGCTCTCCCCAGACCTATTTTCAAGTGGCGAAAACCCTCAAGGGCTTCGAAGAGAATGTCGAGGAGTGGAGCCTGAGCACCTCCGACCACCCAGATAAACTGGTCGAGATGATCAAAGATCGATTATCTGATCGACTGATGGGTGATGAACGTTTACAGATAGATGGGACACTCACGGACGACATAGTGCGCAGAACTGTCGCTCGTTGGCTCGCAGTCTGCCAATTGGACTTTTATAGCTGATGGCAACAATCAAATTCACTCCAAGGCCAACGCCGGTTCTAACCGAGCTCAGACCCATATACAAAATTTCCCAAGCGCTGCTCATACTCCATATCTGTGGACATGCAAAAAAGTGCAGCCTGGTTAAACTGCACCTGATGCACTGGGCAATAAAAATGCCTCGGCGTATCGAAACGATGATACTTGCTGCGAAACTCGGACAGATTAATCTCCCTGTTTGGGGATTTGATCCAGCGTTGTCAATTGCCCTTCATCTCGCTTTTAGGGATGGCCTCATCGAGCCTACTGCTAACGGATTCAGATTAGTGGCCAAAGGGCAGGAGTTTGTGAAGGACATCATGAGCGATGGCACAGTCATGATGGAAGAGAAGTCCGCACTTCTGAAAATTGGCAGGAAAATCACAGAAGGTATGGTCAAGACCATGTCCAAGGAATGGGAATAGCCTTGTTTATTAAATGCATTAAAATCGCAATCGAAACCACTGATGGACCGTTTGGCTTTTTGGCAAAGTTCGACCGTAACCTCAACATCATTCGTGGCCGGAACTCGTCGGGTAAAAGTACGATTGTTCACAGCATTCTCTACGCTCTGGGCATGGAGGAATTGCTGGGTGCGCAGAATTCTGACGCCCTCACCTATGTGCTCAAAGACCACGTCGAGTTTGACCAAGAAAAGCATGGGATCACGCGCTCCATGGTGATAATGGAGCTCGAATCGAATGGCAAGACCATCACCGTCACGAGGAAGATTAAGGAAGCCGGTGTAAACCCGAAGCTAGTCGAGATCCAGGAATGCGCCGCCCTGACCGAAGGTGAAACAGCTCCGATTCTTTATCGTTTCCTCCATGACGGTGGCAGCGCTCAAATCAGAGAGGGATTCTATACCTACCTCGAAGAGTTCCTGGGTCTCAAGCTTCCCATGGTGCCCCATACCAACGGAAAACAGGTAAAGCTCTATCTGCAATATATCTTCGCTGCGATGGCCATTGAGCAAAAGCGTGGCTGGACTGACTACATTGCCAACCTCCCCTACTTTGGAGTGCGGGAGGCTAGGATCAAGATTGTCGACTTCTTAGTAGGCACGAACGTATTTGAGATGGATGCAAAGCGTGCACGGCTTGATCATGAGTCCTTGATGCTGAACACGTCGTGGCAAGATGTTTATCGGACTATTACCAACGATGCGCTCAAGAACTCGATCAAGGTTCAAAACTTGCCGAGATCACCAACTGTAGAGTTTCTCTCCGACGGGGTGACCTACCATAAAACCACGCTACAGGGTTTGGTTAATTTGGATCAGTTCAAAAGTAATCAGATTCAGGCACTGCATAAACTCACTCAAGATGAACTTAAGTGGAAGGATGCGCTACCGGCCGAAACTCTCAAGATTGTTGAACAAGAAACAAATAATCTTCAAGAGTTGTCTGTGGCATATGAGAGCTGTTTAGGCGAGCTAACCCTCCACCGTGCAGCGCGAAATGCCAACGCATTTCACCAAAGGCAGGCGGAGGAAGAGCTCTCCAAAAATAAGGCTGCTCAGAAGCTCATTCGGTACGGTGCATCGTTGAAACTTGAAACGGCCAAGGACGTTTGCCCAGCATGCTATCAGAATATCGGTCATTCCCTGACCGATCTACATGAAAGCACCCCTCATATGGATATTGAGACGAACATTGCTTACCTGCAGTCTCAGATCAAGATGCTAGAGCGGGATACTGCGGGCATAGAGCAGTCGTTAAAGGAAACTACCGTAGTTAGCGAAGAACTTGCAAAAAGAATAATTACATCTAAGGCAAGACTGCGAGCACTTAAAGCCGACCTAACGACAAATTCTGTTGTGTCGAAGGCAAACCTGCGCCAGCAACTCCAGATTGAAATGAGCATCGAAGAAATTTCTCAATTCCTCCAGCGCAATGAGGAACTACTGGAGCGCCTTGTCGAGCTTTCTGCCCAATTCTCGAAAAACCAGGAGGACAGAGCGGCCTTGCCGAAAGATCACTATTCTGAAGACGATCTTGCGAAATATGAGCTGTTTGCAAAGATTTTCAGATCAAATGTGAGTTCGTTTGACTATCACAGTGCACCTGTTAATGACATTAAGTTCAACGTGGAAAATCTTCTTCCAGAACTCGCCAAAATTGAGCTGAGGGAAATCTATAAGAAAGATTTCAGTGAAGATAAAAAGGCATCCGCTTCAAGCACATCTAAAACCAGCTCCAACATTGCAAGGGAATCCAGCGCGAGTGACTTTGTGCGCCTCATTTGGAGTTACATCGTGACGCTTTATCAGACGTCCGCACATTTCACAGTCAACGGAAATCATCCCGGCTTTATCTTGATGGACGAGCCTGGGCAGCACTCGATGGCGACGAAAAGTCAATTGGCGTTGCTCCAAAAGCTTTCCTCAGAGAAGAACCTACAGAGCATTGTTGCAGCGTCTTTTGATGACAGCGAAGCGGCGTATCGTGAAGCCACGCACAATGTTCAGTTCAAGCTCATTCACTTGGGCGACAAGGCCATCGTGCCGAATGGGGATACGATGCTGGTAGGGGGCTAAGGTGGCGACCATCTTCGCAACCAGGCTGGGCCAGCGTCAGCTTCTTTGGCCGCTACCCATTCGAATCAAAATTCTACTTTGATCATTCGTGGACTCAAAGTCAGTCCATTGAAAAAAAATATTGATGGACTGATGAAAACTTTTAACTTGTTGTTTTATAAGAATTTTATTCAGTCCATCAGGATATATGTATCGACTGCAGTCCTGCCACACCAACAAATGCCCCACCGGAGTGGCCACCCAGGACCCGTTGCGCCAGCGCGCACTGGTGGTGCCGGACAAGGCCCAGCGCGTGTTCAACTTCCACCGCAACACGTTGAAGGCCCTGGCCGAAATGCTCGCTGCCGCCGGTCTCGACCACCCTTCGCAACTGTCGGCCAAGCACCTGGTGCGGCGCATGTCGGCCACCGAGATCAAGCTGTTCTCGCAGTTGCATGTGTTCCTGAAACCTGGCGAATTGCTCACCGGCGAAGTGAACGGCGAGTTTTATTCGCGCATGTGGCAGATGGCGCGGGCGGACAGTTTTGAGCCGAATGAAATCGCCGCGGCCTGAGCCCGCACTGAACAACCCCGCTGAACCGGACCACCGAACGGCATCGTTGAAATAAGGAGCCTCACCATGCCGTTACTCGACTTCACCGCCCTTGCCGCCCAACTGCCGGACACCTGGAAATCCACCCGCGTGGGCCAGGTCGGCCCGGCGCGGATCAAGGTGCTGCGCATGGATGCACAGGCTTATGAAGAAGAAACCCACGACTACAACGAAGGGCTGTTGGTGATCGACGGCCTTTTGCGCCTGTCTATTGGCGAGGAGGCCATCGACGTCGGCGCCGGTCAGATGTACCTGGTTGAAGCCGGCATCGCCCACGCGGTACTCGCCGGCAGCCAAGGCACGCTGGTGATCATCGACGTTTAAACAAAGCGATGAGACATTCAGCAAAAAACTCAGCTTTGCAATTGCTTACAAATACCGCCAACCTGCGCCCGCCCGACGTACGGCTCGACTGAAGCCGTCGTCCACTTGTCATTACTAAACCCCTTGTTCAAGAGCCCGCTGCCATGTTGAACGGACGCGACCCGCGCATCGATTTTTTTCGGGGCCTGGCGTTGATCTTTATTTTCTGGGATCACGTGCCCCACAACCCTCTGGGCCAGATCACCTTGCGCAACTTCGGTTTCAGCGACGCGGCGGAGGTCTTCGTGTTCCTGGCCGGTTATGCGGCCGTGCTGGCCTACGGCAAGATCCTGCAGCGCGACGGTTATCTGATCGCCTGCGTGAAGATCTGGCGGCGCACCTGGGTGCTGTACGTGGTGCACATCTTCCTGCTCGCGATGCTGATGGGCATCGTGTTCTTCGCCAACAGCCATGTGGAAACCCGCGACCTCGTTGAAGAGATGGGCCTGACGCACTTCGTCACCCATCCCCAGCAAGCCCTAGTGGATGAACTGCTGTTGCGCTTCAAACCCAACCTGATGGACCCGTTGCCGCTGTACATCGTGCTGCTGGGTTGCCTGCCGCTGGTGTTGCCGCTGCTGTTGCGCAAGACCTGGGCGGTGGTGGCTGTTTCGCTGGCGGTGTACTTGCTGGCGCCGCACCTGGGCTGGAACCTGGCGGCGATTGCCGACGGCGTGTGGTACTTCAACCCGGTGACCTGGCAGTTGCTGTTTGTGCTGGGCGGCGCGGCGGCGATTCATGCCGGGCAACCCCGCCCTGTCGAGACTCGGCGCCTGTTGCGTCAGCCATTGTTCGTCGCTGCGGCGGTGTATGCGCTGGTGGCGGGGGTTCTCACGCTCTCGTGGCGCTGGCCGGAAATCCACGACGCGCTGATGCCGTCGGCGCTCAGTGACCTGCTGTACCCCATCAGCAAGACCGACCTGTCGCCCGTGCGTTTGCTGCACTTCCTGGCCCTGGCCTATGTCACCGCCAAGCTGTTGCCTGGCCACGCCTGGACGCAAAACTGGCTGGCGCAGCAAACCTGCCGCATGGGCCGCTACTCCCTGGAGGTGTTCTGCCTGGGGGTGCTGCTGGCACCGCTGGCGGACATGATCAATGCGATCACCGGCGATGCCTTCGCCATGCAAATCTTCACCGCATTGGTAGGCGCCGGGCTGATGGCGCTGCTGGGGGCCTGGCTGGATTTGAACAAACGGCTCACCCAACCGGCGCCTCCCGCCACCGCCTGAAAAACAAAAAGCCCCGTAAGGGGCTTTTTGTTGAGCGCAGGAAACTCAGCTCGCGGTGCGTGCCGCCGCTTGAGTCGGCTGCAACTTGAACACGTAGAACAACACCGTCAGCAGCACCAGGAACACCGGCCCCACGTAGAGCGCCACACGGGTGTCCGGGAAGTACGCCATCAGGCCCACCACCAGCACCAGGAACGCCAAGGCCAGGTAGGAGCTGACCGGGTACAGCCACATGCGGTATTTAAGGCCGTCACGTTCGGCCTGGGTCAGGCTCTTGCGGAACTTGAGCTGGGCCAGGAGGATCATCAGCCAGGTCCAGATCGCGCCGAAGGTAGCGATGGAAGTGACCCAGACGAAGACTTTTTCCGGGACCATGTAGTTGAGCAGCACGCCCAGCAACAGCACGAAGATCGACAGCAGCAGCGCCTTGCGCGGCACGCCGTTGCTCGAGGTGGTACCGAACGTGGCCGGGGCCTGGCCGTTCTGCGCCAGGCTGTAGAGCATGCGCCCGGTGCTGAAGATACCGCCGTTGCACGACGACAACGCTGCGGTGATCACCACGAAGTTGATGATGCCGGCGGCGGTCTTGATACCCAGGCGCTCGAAGGTCATCACGAACGGGCTGCCCTGGGTGCCGATTTCGTTCCACGGGTAGATCGACAGAATCACGAACAACGCACCGACGTAGAACAGCAGGATGCGCCAGAACACCGAGCCGATGGCACTCGGGATGGTCTTCTGCGGGTTCTTCGCTTCACCGGCGGTGAGGCCGATCATCTCCACGCCCAGGTAGGCGAACATCACCATCTGCAGGGACATCAACACACCCTGCACGCCATTGGGCATAAAGCCGCCGTGGGTCCACAGGTTGGAAATGCCCAGGGCCACGCCATCGTTGCCAAAGCCGAACGCGATGATGCCGACGCCGCCGATCACCATGGCGATGATGGTGACGATCTTGATCAGTGCGAACCAGAACTCGAACTCACCGAAGGCCTTGACCGCGATCAGGTTGATGGTGCCCATGCTGATCAGTGCTGCCAGGGCCCAGATCCAGCGGGGTGTATCGGGGAACCACACGCCCATGTACACGGCGACGGCCGTGATTTCTGCCACGCAGGTCACCAGCCACAGGAACCAATAGTTCCAGCCGGTGAGAAAGCCCGCCAGCGGGCCGAGGTAATCCTGGGCGTAGCGGCTGAACGAACCGGCCACCGGGTTGTGCACGGCCATCTCGCCGAGGGCGCGCATGATCACCAGGATCGCCAGACCGCCGATAATGTACGACAGCATGATCGCCGGGCCGGCCATTTCAATGGCCTTGGCCGAGCCTAGGAACAGGCCGACGCCGATGCATGCACCGAGGGCCATCAGGCGAATATGCCGTTCGCCGAGTTCGCGTTTCAGCGGACCGCCCTGAGCGGTCTCGCCGTGGGGCAGATGATTGCCAGCTGGCATAGGGATACAACCTCGTCTTGTTATTGGATATGAGCCACCGAGTCCGGGGCGTCATGGCGGGTCTGCCATGGCGTACCGTTGCCGGATCACCTTTTGGGTAAAACGGTCTGGCCGGGCCAGATCAGCGGGGGTGCAGTATAAAAAGCTAAACCCAGGGGTTTTCACTCTATAAACGGCAAGATTCAGCGGGAACTCTCGGTAAAGGCGCCTTTTGCGGAGGAGCATCACCTGGTTAGCGTAGGAATCATCGCCACCAAACGGCGGCGAGTATTGCACGGTAATGGTGCAGCGTCATGCCCCTACCTTTGGCGGATTTACGGGTGGGGGAGGCTCTAGCTCGACGGTTTGGGGTTATGTGGCGGGGTTATCTGTGACGAGCGGGCTTGTCTGTGGCGAGGGGGCTTGTCCCCCGTTGGGCTGCGTAGCAGCCCCAAAACCTGCCATAAGTTCTATCCAGAAAATGCGGTGTCTTTACTGGGGCTGCTGCGCAGCCCAACGGGGGACAAGCCCCCTCGCCACAGACAAGCCCGCTCGCCACAAATCTACCTTCGAGAAACACGCCGACACTGAACTGCAAGAGAGCACTCCACAGCAGCTGCTAACGTCAATTGACTACTTCCCCTCAAGGAGCAAAGGAATGCTTCATCAACCCAACTCTCATCTGTTACGCCGTGGTCGACATTCAGAATCTGGCCGTCCTTATCTGATTACCGCCGTGGTTCACAACCGGCAACCCCTGTTCAAAGACTTCCATTTGGGAAGACTACTGGTAGCAGAATTCAGGAAGACCCATGAATTGGGAATGGTCGACTCTCTGGCATGGGTCGTCATGCCTGATCACTTTCATTGGCTATTTGAGCTGCAAGGCACAACGTTGTCGCAGGCTGTGGGACGTACCAAATCCCGCAGCACCCTCACCATTAATCGCGCACGCGGCAGCAAAGAACGATTCTGGCAACTTGGCTACCATGACCGAGCAGTGCGTAGCGATGAAGACCTTCGCAAAATTGCCCGCTACATCATCGCCAATCCTCTGCGAGCGGGCCTGGTCGAACATATTGGTGACTACCCACTATGGGACGCAGCCTGGCTCTGATTTTTCCTGTGTGGAGAGGGCTTGTCTGTGGCGAGGGGGCTTGCCCCCCGTTGGGCTGCGCAGCAGCCCCAGTAAACACACCGCATTTCTTCAGGAAGATCTTCATGGCAGGTTTTGGGGCTGCTGCGCAGCCCAACGGGGGACAAGCCCCCTCGCCACAAACAGCATCACACTCACAAATCCCCCCCACTCGCCCACCACCGTCTAAGCTTCAACCAAGTCCGATCAATCTACGTAAATGGATCAATCGACTATGGGCGCTTTATGGCAAAACGCTTCGACCAAGGCTGCGGTATCCACCGATAGCCCGGATGAACAGCCGTTGCCACAAAGCCCTCCTCCCCGCCGACGGTTGTGGTGGCGGCTGTTCTGGCTGGTGCTGCTGATTGCGCTGATCGCCCTGGGCTTTGCCGCCCTGCGGGAAATGCGCACTTCAAGGTTGCAGGCCAAGACCTTCTCCGACATTGCCTCAACCCTCACCTACCAAATGCATTCGGGCCCCAGCGATGCACGGGTTTACCCTGGCGCCGGGCCCTTTGACAAGCGCCTGGGCTACAGCGCCCTCGGCGAGTTCCTGCCGCGCTTGATCAAGCGTGACTACCTGATCCAGGCTCAAGCGCGCTTCTCCCCCGACCTGATGGCCTACGCCCAGCGCGGCCTGTTCGTGCCCTACCCGGAAAAAATCCAGGCCGGCCTGACCATCACCGATTGCCGCGCCGCACCGCTGTATCAGTTCACGTATCCACAACAGTTCTACCCAAGCTTTGCGGCGATCCCGCCGGTGGTGGTCAGCAGCCTGCTGTTTATCGAAGACCGCGACCTGCTGGACCCGAAAAACCCGCAACTCAACCCGGCCGTGGATTGGCCGCGCTTTGCCAAGGCCGCCTGGTCCCAGGTGGCGAAGCTTTTGCACCTGCCCGGCCAGACGGCAGGCGGCAGTACCCTGGCCACGCAGCTGGAAAAATACCGCCACTCGCCCGACGGCCTGACCCTGTCCGGCGGCGAGAAAATCCGCCAGATGATTTCTGCCAGCGTGCGCGCGTATCAGGACGGCCCGCAAACCCTTGCCGCTCGCCAGGACATCGTGCGCGACTACCTCAACAGCGTGCCCCTGTCGGCGGTACCCGGCCATGGCGAAGTGCACGGCATGGCCGAAGGCTTGCGCGTGTGGTACGGCGCCGACTTCAACCAGACAAACGCGCTGCTCATCGGCACCGACCCCAAACAGCTGCCGCAAAAGGGTCTGGCGTTGCGCGAGGTGCTGTCGCTGATGATCGCCCAGCGTCGCCCGTCTCACTATCTGTCCAAGGGCCACAAGGAACTGGCGGACCTCACCGACAGCCACATCCGCCTGCTCGCACAAAACAACGTGATCGACCCGGCGCTGGCCAGCGCAGCCCTCGCCAGCAAAGTCACCTACCGTGACTGGCAGCAACAACCGACGATCCAGCCAATCGAAACCAACAAGGGCATCAGCGTCGCCCGCACTCGCCTGGCCGCCCTGCTCAACCAGCCGCTGTACGACCTCGATCGACTCGATCTCTCTGCCACGAGCACCTTGCAAGCCGACCTGCAAAGCCAGGCCAGCACGTACCTCAAGCAACTCGCCGACCCCGCCTTCGCCGCGCAGATCGGCCTGCTCGGGCCCACGCTGCTGACGCCCGCCAGCACCGCTCAGGTTCGCTACAGTTTCAACCTCTACGAGATGACACCCGACGGTGCCCGCGTGCGCGTGCAAACCGACAGCACCGACCAGCCATTCGACATCAACGAAGGCAGCAAGCTGGAACTGGGTTCAACCGCCAAACTGCGGGTGATGACCACCTACCTGCAAATCGTCAGCGAACTGCATGATAAATACGCTGCGACACCTGCCGCCGAGCTGCGCAAAGTCCCGGTCGAGGACACGGACCGCATTACCCGCTGGGCCCTCGATTACCTGATCCAGAACAGCGACCGCAACCTGCCGGCCATGCTCGACGCCGCCCTCAATCGCCAATACTCGGCCAACACCGGCGAAGGTTTTTTCACCGGCGGCGGCATGCACCACTTCCATAACTTCCGCAGCCAGGACAACGGTCGCAATCCCACGTTGATCGAAGCCCTGCGCGAGTCGATCAACTTGCCGTTCATTCGCCTGATGCGTGACCTGGTGCGCTACAGCACCTATCACGGTGCGAACAACAGTGCCGAGTTGCTCAAGGACGACAGTGACCCGAGGCGCCAGGAATACCTGGCCAAATTCGCCGACCGCGAAGGCACCACCTTCCTGCTCAAGTTCTGGAAGAAATACCGCAACAAGAACACCCAGGCGCGCCTCGACACCTTCCTCGACAGCATGCACCCCACCGCCATCCGCCTGGCCGCCGTACACCGCTACCTGCTGCCCAACGCCAGCCCGGCGAGTTTCAACAGCTTCGTCCGCTCGCACTTGAGCAGCGTCAAAAGCCCTGAAAAACTCACCGACGAGCGCCTCGAAAAGCTCTACCAGAATTACGGCCCCGGCGCCTACGACCTGCCTGACCAAGGCTATATCGCCAAGGTTCACCCGCTGGACCTGTGGCTGATGGGCTACCTGCTGAACAACCCTGACGCCACCTTCACCCAGGCCACCGCCGCCAGTGAACACGAGCGCCAGGAGGTTTACAGCTGGCTGTTCAAGAGCCGCCACAAGAGTGCCCGCGACAGCCGCATCCGCACCATGCTGGAGATCGAAGCGTTCCTCGATATTCACCAGCGCTGGCAAAAAGTCGGCTACCCCTTCGACCATCTGGTGCCGTCGCTTGCCACGGCCATCGGCAGCTCCGGCGACCGCCCGGCGGCCCTGGCGGAACTGGTGGGGATCATCCTCAACGATGGCGTGCGCCAGCCCACCCTGCGTATCGACAGCCTGCGCTTTGCCGCCGACACCCCGTACGAAACCCGCTTGGTCAACGACCCCAATCGCGGCAAGCGCGTGATGCCCTCCGAGGTGGCCACGGCACTCAAGGGGGCGCTGTCCCAGGTGGTGGACGCGGGCACTGCACGACGCGTGTCCGGCAGTTTCAAACTGGCGGACGGTACGCCTTTGGCCATGGGCGGCAAGACCGGTACCGGCGACAACCGGATCGAAGCCATCGGCGCCGGTGGGCGGATCCTCAGCTCCAAGGCGATCAACCGCACGGCGACCTTCGTGTTCTACATCGGCGAGCATCATTTCGGCACGCTGACCGCCTTCGTCCCCGGCGCTTCGGCCCAGGGTTTCAAGTTCACTTCGGCGTTGCCGGTACAGGTACTCAAGGGCATGGCGCCGATTCTTACGCCCTATCTGCAACCGGGCAACAACAGCTTATGCAGCGTGCGCTGATGGGCCTATCCCTGCGCTTTTCACTTGCGGATTACTGAGGGATCCGCCGCGGTTTCCACCCACTATTCAAACTTATCCGCAGCCGTGCCGGTGCATAGACTCAAGCCTTCTTTTTGAGCTCTACAGGTTGCCCCCATGGCCGACATACCCGACCAGTCCCTGCACCACGCGTTTATCGAAAACGCCCTGCCGCACTGGCTGAAAACCACCTCGCCACTCCGCCTGCGCGCACTCAACGACGTCGCCCGCCAAGGCATCCGCCACTATCCCCATGCCAGCGCCAGCCAGCATCAAGCGCTCAAGCCCGCGATCGCCGCACACTGGCAGCAGCAGGCTGCGATGGACCAGCGATTCCAGGCATTGACCGACGTGTACGCCTTCGCCGAACCGCTGCTGAAAAATGCCTTGAAGGCCTATGGCGAGATCGACGTCAGAACCACCTGCCTGCGGCTGTATGCCAGCGCCAAAGTTGCCTGGTGGGTGCACGATTTCAATCGTGGGGAGCAAAGCAAAACCCTGTCGCTGCTGGACGTCGCGCTAGCCAACTTTGCCGCCTCGGACACCTTCGTCGACTACGCCTTCCTGTCCGCCGAAGACCCACGCGGGCAGCGGGATACACTGACCTTGCGCCACTCCATCACCGGCGCGGTATTGACCGCTGAACAGTTCAAGCACATCTGCCGCACCCTGGACCTGGGCGCCCGCTACCAGAAAAGCCTGCGCCAGGCCCTGGGGTTCTATGACCCGGCGGTGACCCGGGCCGTGCGCCTGCAGATGATTGCCACTCAGAAGACTGCCCTGGGTACGGCGGCGCACCTGGCCTTGATCAACCGGGACATCGACGCCGATGCCCACGGCGCCGTGCTCGACCTGATCGCCGGCCGCGTCGCGCTGCTGGACGGTCAGGCGCTTGGATGCCATACCCTGAGCCTGATGAACACGGCATTGACCGGCATCCTGTTGCTGTTTGTCCCGCAGCCCACCCGACCCGTCGGCAAGGTGCTGGTGTACATCCCCGCAGACCCCGAACACCCTCTGAAGCAATACCCTTCGCCTGCGGCCTTCCTCAGCCACCTCACGGAAAAACTGCGGGACAGCCAGCGCTACCAGACCTTCTTCAGCCAGTTCATCGACCACGCCAGGCGCGGTGAATTCTTTGCCGGGCTCAATACACGCTTGAGCCGTGTGCGCTGGCATCAAACCGCCCACACCGACCCGCGCCCCAGCTGGCGCGACACCCCGACCACCCAGCCAAACCTGCAATTCAGCGTGCAGGCTATCGGTGACGATCACGTCAATCGCTCAACGCTCGCCGCCGAAAATGACCTGTGGAATTACCAGTACCGCCTCAAGTTAAACAAGATCGTCAACGATGCCCTGGACATCGCCGTGCCCACCGCCACCGCCGACCGCCACGCGCGCTGGGCCTGGTGGGACAACCTGGAAAAAATCCTCGGGGATATCTTCAATGCGGCGCTGCTGGTGCTGACGCCCTTCGTGCCGCTGCTGGGGGAAGCGATGCTCGCCTACAGCCTGTACCAGATCACCGACGAGGTGTTCGAGGGGATTGTCGATTGGGCCCAGGGGCGTGGTGCCGAGGCGGCGGAGCAAGTGGTCGCGGTGGCCGACAGCGTGATCCAGTTTGCCTTGTTCGGTGCTGCCAGCCAGTTGGGCCATGTCGCACGGCTCAAGCTCAGCCCCTTCGTCGAAGGCTTGCGCCCGGTGGTGCGGCCCGACGGCAGCACGCGCCTGTGGCACCCGGATATTGCGCCCTATGCTGTGAAAAACCTCGACCAGCCGCCCATTGTCGACGGCCTGCACACCCATCGGGGCAAGCAGATCCTCGCGCTGCAAGGTACTCACTTCGAAGTGCAGGCAGACCCTGAAACCGGCGACACGCGTATCGCTCACCCGGAGCGCGCCAACGCCTATCAACCCCTGGTGCGGTTCAACGGCGACGGCGCCTTCGTACATGAAGCCGAGCAACCGCGCACCTGGGACAGCGCCACGCTGATGCGCCGCCTGGGGCCGCGCACGGCGCCCTTCAGCAACCAGCAACTGCAGCAGATGCAACGCATCAGCGGTGCCGACGACGGTGTGCTGCGCAACCTTTACGTGCAAAACCGGCCGACCCCGCCGCTGCTGGAAGCGACCCTCAATCGCTATGAAGCCCAGCGCGCTGCCACACAGACCGTGCACACCATTCGCGCCGGCGCACCGCTGCCGCTGGATGCGACGTCCGCCTGGTTCGAGCAGACCATCACCGAGCTGCCGGGCTGGCCCCAAACCAAGGCATTGGAAGTGTTCGTGCGCTCGGACAAGAGCGGTGACTCCCACAAGTACGCCAACCCGCAGGCATCGCCGGCCGACACGCTGCAATTGAGCCTGACCGAGGTGATGTCCGGCGAGTTGCCGGCGCGGGTGCTGGAGTTTCTCGATGAGCCGTCGATCAGGCACCTGCTGGGCGGCGACGTGCCGCAAGCACTGCGCGTGCAAACCTTGCGCGATCAACTGGCGGACTCGGTGGCGCGCCAGACCGGTGACATCGCCGACTACATCCATCAAGCCCGCCAGGTCAGCGCCGATCCCCATGGACGCCGTTTGCGCGAGCAGGTCAGCCCGCTGGACCGGCCGCTGGCCGACACCCTGCTGGCCGGCACAACCCCGGCCGAACGGCAAACCCTGGACCACCACGTACCGCTGCGCCTGCTCAATCAGGCCAGGGAACTGAGCTTCGCCCAGCACAGTGTCCAGGCCTACGCGGGGTTCTTCCCGCCCTGGGCGATCACCGAAGGTACCGAGCGCCTGGTGCTCAATACCCTCAAGCACTACAGCGATGGCTTTGGCGACCTGCACCTGCAAATCCGCGATCGCCTGGTCAGCGGTACGCTGCGTTGTGAAGCCGGGCCGGCCGATGCCCGCCGGCGCCGGGTGCTGGTGCGCCAGAACGACATGGGCTACGAACTGTTCGATCAGCAGGGCCAGCGCCTGCATGGGCCGGATACCCTGTATGAATGCCTGTTGCGCGCGCTGTCCGAAGCGCAGCAACGTGAACTGGGCTACCGGCCCGGCCAGGGCGCCGGGCTCAAGCATTGGCTGATGGAAACCCTCGAACCCCTGGCCGAACGGCGCCGGGTGCTGGCCGAGCCACCGCTGCGCAGTACGGCAGATGTGCAGACCACCACCCTGCTCGGCGGCGCGGCCCTCGGCGGGTTGCGCCGCGCCCAGGAGCACCTGGGCCAGGCCCGCGCCCGGGAGGTGCTGGCCAGTCTGTTCCCGACCCTGGAGGAGGAACGCCTGCAGCGGTTCCTCAATGAGATCGGCCCGGGGCTGAACAACGATGTCCTCAATCGCCTGGTCCTGCAACGGCACAACCTGTACCGGGAGCTGGAGCAATGGAAGCGCCTGCCCGGCCCCCATCCCAAAAACAGCCGCATGGCCCGGGAGGAAAAACTGCGTAAAAATATCATTGCGCACAAACTCTATCGCTGCTGGGAAGACCGCCTCGCCGAGCACCGCGACGACTTGGGCCAGGTGCAGAGCGGCGCGAGCCTGGACCTCAGCGCCCTCGACCTGCCCGGCAGCCTGCCGCTGCTGGGCAATGGTTTCGAGCACGTCACCCAACTGAAGCTGGCCAACTGCATGTTCAACGACAGCCAGTGGCCCTTTCTGCAGGCATTCCCGTCCCTGCGGGAGCTGGACGTCAGTGCGAACGAACTGACGCGGCTGCCCGAGCCCATCGCCAACATGCGCTACCTGCGCGACCTCAACCTGGGGGAAAACCAGATCACGCTGCTCAACGGCGACATTGCGCGCCTGAAAAACCTCAAACACCTGCGCAACCTGAACCTGTACCGCAACCCGCTGACGCAGCCACCGAACATCTCGAAAATGCCGCACCTGCGCCGCCTGTTCCTCAGCCGCACCCCCATCACCCAATGGCCCACCGGGCTGTTTGCCCACCCACGGGAGGAGGGTTTCCTGCTGGACCTGAGCCAAACCCGGATTGATCATGTGCCAGCGCTCATGGCCGATAGCGCCGAGGCCCGGACCGTCGCCCATACCCGCCTGGACCGCAACACCCTGCTCAACGACCAGCGCCTGCTATACGAGCAGTACCGCGAAGCGGCCGGCCTGGACCCCAACCGCAGCTATGAACCCCGTGGAGAGAGCGGCCCGTGGCTGGAACGGGTCAGGCCGCCGTTACTGGGCAGGCGCCAGGAGCTGTGGCAAGCGGTGGAGCGCGAGCACGGCTCCCAGGGTTTGTTCGAGGTGATCAAGGCCCTTGAAGCGCCCGACTTCTTCCAGCGGCCCCAGGACATGGACATCTATTGGGACAATCTTGAAACGTTGCGCGAGCGCGTCTGGCGTTTGCTGGAGGCGGCCCACAACGATACGGCGCTGCGTGAAAAGCTGTTCAAGATGGCCAGTTTTCCCGGCCTGTGCGCCGACGGCAGTGCACAGATTTTCAATGACCTGGGCATCGAAGTGCTGGTCAGCGAAGCCCAGCGTTACTCCGCCTCGGCCAGCGAGCGCGAGGGCAAACTGGTGACGCTGGCAAAGGGCAATGCACGGCTCAAGCAATTGAACCGCATCGCCAGCGAGGACATTGCCCATCGGCTCAAACCCGAAGCCGAAGGCGGCCTCGGCCAATGGCTGCGTTCCCAACGACGGGAGGGCGTGATGGGTAACGTGGACGACGTGGAGGTCTACCTGAGCTACCAGACCTCCCTGGCCAAGCGCCTCGACCTGCCCTGGCTGTCGGAACACATGCTGTACCGCGACACCGGCGACGTAAAACCCACGCAGATCGAACAGGCCTACAGCACGGTGCTGGAGCTGGGCGAAGGCGATGGCCTGGTCAACCAGATGTTGCTGGAGCCCTATTGGGAAGAGTACCTGCACGACCACCACCCGAACACCCTTGAGGCCAATGCCCGGCATTTCGACGAGCAATGCGCGCGCCTTGATGAGTTGCAGGAAGCCCAGGCCAGGCTGGCCCAGGCCAACGGCTTACCCGACGAGCAGAAAGAAGCGTTGAGGCTCACGCTGATCGGTCTCGCCGACGCCCTGGGTGTGCCGCACCCACAAGTGCTGACCGGGCACCCCATGACGGACGACAGCTACAACCTGCTGCTCGACGAACTGGGCTACCGCGAAAAACAATGGATGCGCGAGTTGACCCACCAGGCTTTGGAACGCCACAGCCAACAACGTAACCGCGTCACGCGCCAGGTCTGACCGTATGGGTGTGTCATGGCACCCCCATTACCAGTACGCCGCTGCCGTTCAACGGCCCCTCGACAGGCAGGGACCCCGCCTGCTTGACCAGGGCGAACGTTACAACGTCGCTCCCGGAACTGTTGGTGATACGGGTCAGGAACGAGCCATTGACTCGAACCGCAGTCCCCTGACGGACAAGGGCCGTGCCCACGTTCGGATTACTCATCACCAGCGCATTGGCGTTGAACGAGGACGGCGTGCCTTTGTAGGTAATGGTGATCGGCGTGGTAATCCCCGGGTCCGGGCACCGGTAGGTGAGCGTGCGATCGGTACGAACGGTGGTTGATACGGGGTCGGTGCCTATCGCCCTCTGGTGCACGTTGCCGAAGTTGATTTCGATCGGTTGGTTATTGTTGATCGTGCACGACGACGGGGAGATGGTGAAGTCGTTGTTGGCGATGTACGTAAGCTGCAGGCTCGTGGAAAAGGAATCGTAGTTGTTGGTCTGGTCGAGACGTAACACGCCCAGAGTGTCACCTATTCGAATGTCGATCGGGTTGGTCGGGTTGTTGCGGATCAATATATAAGGGATGACATCGATCGGGATCGGAGACGTATTGTTAGGCATGGTCGCAATCCTGATACCCGCCTGGATAGGCGTGTTCCAATAACTGCCATTGATACGCAAGCCGGTCGTCTGGCTGACGAACTTCGGACCAGGCGACCAGGCCGGGCCGATCCTCGTCCCGGTGGCCCAGTAGTCCTGCCGTCCATCCGGGGTATAGCTGTCCGGTTCAAACCGGCATTCGATCCTCACCCCGGACAGGAGAATGCGCGGCTCATTCACCTCCAGCCGCACATTCACCGGAACCTGCAGGTTCAACGTCCCGCCAATGCTCACCCGTTGCCAATTGCCGCCATTGACCCGGCAATCAGCCGCTTTCACGGTCGTCGTGACGCCAGCCAGGGCAAGCAGCACAACGGCTCCAAATAGTCGTTTCATGTTGTTCTCTTTCATCCCATGCATAACGGTTTAGCGTTACGGATAATCCAGCGTAAACGTCGAAGTCACACGGTAGCTGCCGTGCCCGATGGTCTTGTCCCGCAGGGCATCCGGCTCACCCTGCACATAGGCCTTGAGCAGGATTACGTTGTTGCCGGGGCTCAATTTCTGTTCGTCGCCGACCTTGTTCACCGGCACCGGCTTGTCGCTCAGTGTCTCCAAACCCAGCCCGATACCAGAGGCACCGCTGCCACCGTCCAGCGCAAACAAACCGGGCAGCGCGCGGTTTTCCGCACCGTTGAACAGGATGGTCACCGAGTCGCTGATGGTGGTATTGCAGTCATCCAGGTGCAGGGTGAAACGTTTGCCCACTGAGCGTGTGTTGATGTAGAGGTGCTTGCTGGTCAGGTCCCACAGCTCCAGGGTGATGGCTTCATCGCCCGGGCGGATGGTGCAGGCCTGTTCCACCAGGTTGCCCTTGAACCTCAGGTTGTCCACCGCCTGCGCCGTGGCCGCCAGGCCGAAGGTCAGCAGCAGGACCAGCCCCTTATGAATCATTGCGTGTCGCATACACTCGACTCCTACTGGTATTCAGCCAACAGCGTGGCCACCGCCGTGAACCCTTGGGCCTTCAGGACCGAACCCGGCCGTTTGACCGGCACCACTTCCAAGGTCGGCGGTGCCGCCAGGCTGATGTCCAGCGGCGTGTTGAGGCGAAACGGCGCGTTGTTCTGGTACAGCCGAATGCCCAGGTCAGGCGCAGTGGTCTGCAGGGCCGCGTTATCAAAGGTTGTCTCTGCGCCCTTGACGCTCAACTTCAACAGCCACGGCAGCGTGGAGGCGCCGCAGCGGATGGTGTAGCCGACGGCCCTGCGATATTTCACGCCATCGACACGCTTGGTGCCGACATCCCCGAAATCGACTTCAATCGTGCTGCCCGAATCAATCGTGCAGGGCGGCGGCTCGTTCAGCGTTCCGTTGAACGTCAGGTTGGCCGACGCAGCACTGAAAAAGCCGAAGCAACACAAGCCGAGCAACGTTCGCTGTGGCCAACATTTCATTGATCGTTTCCTCATTATTGGTACTCGATCACGAGGGTGGCGGCGGTCGCAAATGCCCCGCCCGTCAGCGTGCTGCCTGCGCGCTTGACCGGCACCGCCTGCACGACCGGAAAGGTCGGATGGGTAAACCTGAGCGGCGTGTTCAGCGGCCAGTCCGCCCCATTGGCGAAGAGCTTGACCCCCAGGTCGGTCTTGGGGGTCGAGAGCACTTTGTTATCAAACCCGGCTGCCGCGCCCTTGAGTTCCAGGGTCATCGCGTTGCTGTAAACGGGAGGACTGCAGGTGACGGTATACGGCACGTCCCGTCGATAATTCACGCCATCAATCCGTGACGTCAGCAGGTCATTGCCGAACGGCACATTCAGTGTGCCGCCGCTGTTAATCACGCACGGTGGAGGTGCAATGATGGTCGCGCGGATCGTCAGGTTGGTATCGGCCTGCACGCCCTGGCTGACCACCCACAGCAGTCCCGCACCGATAAAAATGGCCCACGGGCCGGTTAACCTGGTCATTGCTCTGCCCTTACTCATAATTGAGCCTGAAATCCACCACGGCCCGGAATGCACCGCTGGTCAGGGGTGCCGGGGTGCGCGTGGGCTGGACGTTCCAGGTCTGCGTGTTGCGGCCCAAGGGCAAGAACAATGGCTCCCCCCTTGAACCCAGCTGTACATCGCGCCCCTGGGAATCGGTCAGGCGCAGGCCCATCCCGGTGATGCCTTGCACCTTGACCAGCCGTGAATCATCGGCATCGGCTGGTGCGATGAACGCCACCGAGAGCACCGGTTGATAAGCACTCCATGTCAGGTTCCCCGTGCGTTCACTGGCGATGCGGCCGGCGGTGCGCCGGCAATCCTCGAACAGCAGTTGAAAGGCCACGGAGGTCGCCTGGTCACCCGGCCGTTGCAACTGGCTGGCCGACACCGGGCCCAGGTCGATCGTCTGGTGCAGGGATGCCATCTCCAGGCTGCAGGGGGTTTCGTGCATGGACCCGAGAATGTTGAGCATCCCGACCATGCCCTCCACATCCTCGTCATCCGCGGCGTGCGCCGGCCCCATCAGGGCCAGCAACAGACCGCCCAAGACCTTCACTGTGTGCAACTTCATGACGTTCTCCGGCAGCAGGCACTACTGATTGGCCACAGACAGTTGCGTGTTCACCTTGCATGTCTCGCCACTGCAGGTGAACGCCAGCAGCGGACGGCCACCGTAATCATTCACGTAGGACAAATAGGGGGTGGTGCCGAGCTCCTTGGCAGTCGGCCCCAGGGCCTGCGTGCCTTTGGGCGGGACCATCACCGGCTCGAAGCCCGGTATGGTCTTGCCGTCCTTGCTGCTGCGCGCATCCACCAGGGTCACGTAGTAAGGCGTGGGGTTATTCACCTGGTAGTGATCGCCTTGCCGGGTAAGGGTCAGCTTTTCCTGCCATGGGTTGGACAGGTCCTGCTGGGTGGGGGTAATTGCCTGCGGCCGGTAAAACAATTTGATCCGGGTTTGCAGGGCGATTTGCAGGGTGTTGGGCTTGTCGCTGCGCGGCGGAATTTCCCGCAGGTTGAAGTAGTAGACCGTCTCTCGATCCTGGGGCAGCGATTTGGCGGCCGGCAACGCCTGGACTTTTACCTGGCTCTGCTTGCCGGGCTCCAGGCGTTGGACCGGTGGCAGCACGATCAACGGCGAGGTGATCTTGTTGCCCTCTTCATCCTCGATCCAGCCCTGGGCCAGGTACGGCAACTGGGGGTTGTTGTTGGTGATGTTGACGCTGGTTGCGTCTTTGCCACCGTCGAAAATCACGCGGGTACGGTCCAGGCCGACAGCGGCGTTGGCGCTCTGGCTCAAGACCGCCAGCAGCAGTGCATAGGTAAAACGTGTGCTGTGTTTCATGAGGATGGGTTCTCCATAGTGTTTCGCTGGCCGGTCAGGGTGGCTGGCTCGGGTGAGGCTTGATCGACGGCTACCCTCTGGCAGCGCAGTTGCAGGGCATCGGTGAACGCATCCGTTGGCAACTCGACGGGCAGCGTCAGGACGCAGCGCTCGGTGCCGCCCCAACTGACGATCATCTGCTCGCCGGCCTGAATGCCGCTCAGGTAGACATCCCCGCCGTCATTCACCACCCCGGTGTCCTGCTGCTTGCGGTTTTTCACCGTGGCGCCGAAGGGCGGTGCGCTGCCATCCGGCAGGCGAAGAACCGCCATGGCCTTCTGGCCGGAAATCACTTCCAGGGATCGGTAGCCAATGGCCCCCTCGGTGAGGGTCAGTTGCGTCACGGATTGAGTGGCCTCGACATCGCTGGGCAATTTCTCCAGGTCAACACTGGCCGCCGTACGCTGGTAGCTGGTGATGTCGGAGATGACCGCCTTGCCGAACGCGTTGCTGCGGGTCGGCGTGCCGTAGCCCCGCACGGGCACATCGGGCACACCGGCGGTATCGACCAGCAGCCGGGTTCCGCCGGTACTGGTGGTTCGATGCAGCGCCCCGCCGTAAGGGGTGAGAGTGCCGCCGCCACGCACGGATGCACTGAGGGTGCGGTTATTGCCTTGTTGCGTCGTGGCACTAAGGTCGATGTCGGCCTGGTCACCAATATGGCTCAGGTAGCCGCTGGCCGAGGTGTCGCTGGCACTGACCTGGTAGCTGTTACGTTCATCCAGGCGATCGGCGTAGCGTGTGGTAAAGCTGTTTTTGCCGCCGGCCCTGTTGGCATCCATCGACAGGGTGCCGGTGGGTCCCAATGGCAGGCTGACCGTCAGCGCTGCTCCGTTGTCCTTATATTGGTATTCATGGGTGCGATATAAATTCAGCGACAGGCTCATGTTCCTGACAGAGCCCACGTTGAAGTAACGAGACGCCGACAGGTTCCAGCGCTGGGTGTCCGGCCGGTTCCAATAGGTTTGTTTGTTGTAGCTGGCATACACCGTGGTGTTCAGATCGCGGAACTGTTTGTTCACCGTGACCGTATACAGCGCCTTGTTACCGCCAATGGGTTTCCAGTGTTCAATGAAGTTACCGTCTTCATCGAACACGCCGCGCCCACCCAATTCACCGTTCAGCCCATAGTGCCGAGCATCCAGGTATTGGCTCATGCTCAAGTAGTTCTTCTCGGAGAACCGATAACCGGCGAAGGTGACCTGGCTGTCGTACTCTTCAAAGTTCTTGGAATATTGAAGGCGGTAGGATTTGCCCGAAAGTGTCTGGCCCCACAGGCTGGCGCGAGACTGGGTGACGTCCAGGGAAACGGCCCCGAACGCCAGCAAATCCCGCCCCGCGCCCACCGACAGCGCACGGTAGTTGTTATCCGTTATCGCACCGCCCAGCAGCGACCAACCATTGCTGATCCCCCAGGAGAACTCGCCGGTACCGAAAAAGTCACCGCGGGATTCGTACTGCAGGTTGGACGGTCGCCCGGCAGACAGCTTGTAACGAACCTGCCCGGGACGCGTCAGGTAGGGAACGCCTGCCGTATCGAGCTGGAATTTCTGTACCGAACCGTCCTGCTCCTCGACCCGCACATCCAGCGTGCCGGACACGGCGTCGTTAAGGTCCTGGATCCGAAAAGGGCCTGCCGCCACCAGCGTTTCATAGAGCACACGCCCCTGCTGGCTGATGACAACCTTTGCATTGGTCTTGGCCACCCCGACCACTTCCGGTGCATAGCCCCGCAGGTTGGGCGGCAGCTGGCTTTCGTCTGACTTGAGCCCGGCACCGGTAAAGCGGAAGCTGTCGAACAGGTCCGAATACAGGTAGTCCTCGCCCAACACCAGGCGTGCCTTCAGCGCAGGAATGGCGCGATATGCGTAATAGCGACTCCACTCCAGTTTTTGCCGGCTGGCCTGCGCCTCGCGGTCTTTCTCGACACGCCCTTGCCAATCCGCCCGCAGGCGCCAGGCCCCGGCATTGGCCCCGAGTGTGCCGTTACCGCTGAGGTCATTGCGCGTACCGTCACCTTTGCGGTAGCTGGACTGCGCCGTCATGTTGTAGTCGACCAGCAGCCCCGGCACCCCCTCGTCCCAACGTGACGGCGGGTCCCAGTTGATGGCGCTGTATTCCAGGTAGGCCTGGGGAAGGTTGATGTCCAGGGTGGACGTGCCCAGGTCGGCACTGACCTCCATGCCGGGCAAGCCCGTGACATCCAGGCACTGCCCGCCCTTCCACCACTTCAGCTGGTCAGCACCGGACGCCTTGAGGCCCAGTTGCTCGACAAGCTCGCGCGATAAACAGGGCACACTGCCTTTGGGATCATCATCGGGGGCAAAGAACGCCACCGATTGTTCAGATATAGGTTGGGTATTGAGCTGGACCACCATCGAGTAGGTGCCAGGCAAGATAAACCCACTGCGTGCAAACTGAGACAGGTCAATATTGGAGCGATCAATCAGATCAAGAACGTCGGTATTAAACTCAATATCCCCGGCGCCCATTGCAGTTCCAGCCAGTGATATCAACCCGCCAAAGAGGCTGGGGCGCAGCGTATTCATGACTTTCGACGTATTCAACATACACGCAACTCAATCTTCAAAAGTATTCCAACTTGAACCGCACTGCCGCGCGGTGAGCCCCTGCCAACAGCGGCACTCCGTTGCCCACCAGGCGGAGCCTGTAATGAAGTGTCATGTCGCCATCAACCACCGGCAGCAGCGCCATCGGCACTCCCGGCACACTCACCTGGCCAGCGGCGTCCTCAATATGGAAAGCAACCCCCTGCGAGGCCCCAAAGGCCGCAAAGGTGCGCCCGCCCATATCGCTGGGCCCGTCGAACGTCACGCGAAGATGCTCCCAGTCCGGCAGCGTTTCGCCGGGGCGCAGCGGGTCGGGACGCGTCACGGTGCAGTTGACCAGCCGTAGCTGGAACGGCTGCATTTGCCCCGCGCCCTCTCGCAACAGGCGGCCGATGGGTTCGGGAGGCATGTCGATGGTCTGATCGGCAGTGACCGCTTCCAGCCCGCAGGCCGAGTCGATGATCTCGCCTCCCAGCGTGACGAGCCCATCGCCTTGCACACGCGTCTGCGCGGCATCACAAGGGCTGATGAACAACGTCAATGAAGAGGCAATAGCGAGACTTATGAATGTTTTCACCTAGATCTCCCGCCAGTTTTCCCCCGCCACCAGTGGTGGCGGGGGAAACACTTACTGATAAGCCAAGGTGAAGTTGGTGACCGCGCTGAAATCACCAGGAACGATGTCGCCTGTCGCCTGGCCTTGTACGTAGGCACCGAACTGCAGGGTGTTATTACCGGCAACAATGGCCTGCGGAGTGGTTGGCACGCCCAGCTCAATCGCTTTGCCGCCGTGGGTCATCATGATGCCGATGCCGCCCGCGCTGCCGACCGTGCCGATGCCGCCAGGCACAACGCTGGACGGTGCACCGGTGAAGGTAGTGGTCACGGTGTTATCGGTGAGGCCAGACAGGTCGCAACCTTCAAGCTCGATCGCCACGGGGCGGGCGGTGGACTTGCCGCCGGATTGCAACTGATGCTTTGCAATAGCGCCAAGTGCAACTGACTGATCCACAGACTCAGGCTTGATAGAGCAAGCACCCGAATGGACCGAACCGGTAAATGTAATCGTCCCGTCCGCCGCATTAGCAACAGAGATCGAACCCGCCAACAGGCCGACAGTCAACAGCGCAGCTTTTACTTTAGTCTTCATTTGCAGAGGCTCACATGTATTAAAAATCAAAACGAAATCCTGGCTTAGTTGCGCACAGGACTTAATTAACCCAGCGCCAGAACAATTTCCTGAAGCAATGGAAATCGGATGCTTTCCAATTACTTGTATTGCAATTCAGGAGTTCGTTCGAGGCCGGGCAATTATCCATTTCGATTTTGAATATGAAAGCCGGTCGATTCGCTTATTCACGTAGCCTTGTCACACCAAGACACATAGGAAAATTATGGCACTTTGCCAAAACTTTTGAATCAACCGTAAGAAACGGACTACATCAACTTAACGAGAATGATTTAGTGCAGAACAAGTCCGTAAGAATAGGATTACATATTATAAAAAACAACAGTAATTACTGGGGCGCGCCAACTAACAAGTTGGCGAATATGTCGAAAGGGTCAGTGCGCTGATCGGCCCGTTTCGAGTCCCGTCTCACAAGACGCGAGATGACCGTTCGTCTGCCGGGGTTGCGGCGGCAATAAGATATATCTTACGTTGTATCTAAACCAAACGAGAGCACCCGAAATGAGAGACCATCATTCACACCGCGACCCCGGTGACAGCCGCGACGGCTTCGACAAACGTCCAGGCCGCGAGCGCGGCGGCCGTGGCCCACGGGTCTTCGCCCCCGGCGACCTGAAACTGCTGCTGCCGGCGCTGATCGCCGAACAGCCGTGCCATGGCTACGACCTGATTCGCCGGATCGAGACCCTGTTCGACGGCGCCTACAGCCCCAGCCCCGGCGTGATCTACCCCACGCTGACCTTTCTCGAAGAAAGCGAATTGATTACCGGCGACGCCGAAGACGGAAAAAAACGCTACACAATCACCGACGCCGGTCGTCTCTTCTTAAGCGAACAGGCGGTTGCCCTCGAAGGCATTCGCATGCGCATGGATGTGAGCAAACGTTCGCTGCGGGGCCAGGACCGTCCGCCGGAAATCCACGAGGCGGTGCATAACCTGCGCCACGCCTTGCATTCGCACCACGGGCGCTGGAGCCCGGAAGAAATCGTTCGTGTCGCGGCGCTGCTCAACAGCACCGCCCAAGCCATTGCCGACGGGAAAGCTCAATGAATACCCAAGCCATCCACCGCGTGACCCACGAAATCAAACGCCGCCGCCTCGAAGTCCTGCGGGTGGTCGACATCACCCCGCGCATGCGCCGCATCACCCTGGGCGGGCCGGAACTGGCGGGCTTTATCAGCCTGGGCAGTGACGATCACATCAAGCTGCTGTTCCCACAGAACGCCGCCGAACAAGCGGCGCTGGACAGCCCCGACTTCAACCTGCGCGGTGACGGCCCGCAACCCGCCATGCGCGACTACACCCCACGCCGGTACGACCTGGACATCGGCGAGCTGGACATCGACTTCGTGCTGCATGGCGATGGCCCTGCCTCCACCTGGGCCGAGCAGGCCAAGGTCGGCCAGCACCTGCATATCGGTGGGCCGCGTGGCTCGATGATCGTGCCGGATATCTTCGACAGCTACCTGTTGATCGGCGATGAAACCGCGATCCCGGCGATTGCCCGGCGCCTGGACGAATTACCGGCGGGGCGCAAGGTATTGGCGGTGATCGAGATCGCCAATGCGGCGGAACAGCAGCCGCTGGCCAGCGCTGCCGAAGTGGAAGTGATCTGGGTGGTGCGCGGCCAGGATGACCTGCTCGAGACGGTGCAGAACCTGACGCTGCCGGGCGGTTCGCTGTACAGCTTTGTCGCCACCGAGAGCAAGCTCTCGCGCCAGGTACGGCGGGTGCTGCTGGACACGCACAACGTCAATGAGGCATTCCTCAAGGCCGTGGGTTACTGGCAACAGTGATCCCTGTAGGAGCGAGCTTGCTCGCGAAGAACCTGAGAGCGCCGCGTTAAACCAGACACACTGCGTTATCGTTAACGTTCTTCGCGAGCAAGCTCGCTCCTACAGATTTTATCCAGCCCCACCACCCCCAGAGCAATCAGCACAAACCCCACCAGAATCCCCCCGGCATTGATGAACACCTGTGGATAACCCAGGGTGTCCACGTTAATGAACGGGTACTGATACAGCCCCCACACATACCCGCGCAACAACGCATAGGCGAAGTACACCACCGGGTAAATCACCCACAGCCCGATGTGTTTGAGGCGCAGACTGCCCTTGGGCACGCACCACCACCAATACGCGACAAACACCAACGGCATCACGTCGTGCAGCAACTCGTCCGCCACAAACTGCACCCCCGCAGGCTGCCACATGTGGCGCAACAACAGGCTGTAGGCGAGACTGACCACGACAATGCTCACGGCAATCCCGCTGCTGACTACGGGCCCGAGGAAGAATCGGCTCGCCGCGGTTGGCCGTTGCACCCACGCATGGGTCAACACCACCGCCACCAGGGTGTTGGTGAGCACGGTGAAGAAGCTGAAGAAATTCACCAGGCCCGGCAACAGGCTGGCGCCATCGACCCAGCGGAAGTAGAAAATGATGTACTGCTGCAGCGCCAGGCCGGCCCAACCGCCGAGGGCTGCGAGGCCGATAAGGTGACGTTTCACCTCAATCCTCGACCGGTCGCTTGGTGCGCATCAACTTCACGTACAGGCCCTCGACCTTCTCCCGCGCCCACGGGGTCTTGCGCAGGAACGACAGGCTCGACTTGATGCTCGGGTCACTGGAAAAACAACGGATGTTGATGCGTTCGGCCAGGCCTTCCCATTGGTAATGCGCCACCAGCGCGGTGAGGACCTGTTCCAGGGTGACGCCGTGCAGTGGGTCTTTGTTTGTCGCGGTCATGCCGGGCCTTTTGTGCAGAAAAGAAGAAAACGAAGCCGCGCACCTTAGCGGACGGGCCGTGCGGGTGGAAGCGTTGCCTTCACTATAGGCCACTGTTCGATCGTTCCCACGCCCTGCATGGGAATGCCGAATTGGACGCTCTGCGTCCCTCGGTCGACGCAAGTTTTAACCCTGCGCAATGGTGACGCAGAGCGTCACGGCATGCATTTCCACGCAGAGCGTGGGAACGATCAGCGTGGGAGTGATCGAGCGGGGTTTGGGAAAGTTCCCCTTGGCAGGGAAAAAAGTGATGTTATATTGTAACGATAACTATCAAAGGGTATCGAATCCCTTACCGTTTTCAGCCTTCTCTTTTTGCCGTTTGCCAAGGAACGACCGATGTCCCTCTCTTCTCTCTGGCGCCTCACCCCGCTGGCCGCCGCCCTGTTGATCACCTCCCAGGCCAACGCCCTGGAACTGCAACCTCAAGTCATCACCGGCAACCCGCTGGGCAGCGAAACCCTCGCCTCGCCCACCACCGTGCTGGAAGGCGATGACCTGACCCTGCAACAAAAAGGCAGCCTGGGTGAAACCCTGAACAAGCAGCCCGGTGTGTCGTCGTCGTACTTCGGCCCGGGGGCCAGCCGGCCGATCATTCGTGGCCAGGATGGTGACCGCATTCGCCTCCTGCGCAACGGAGTCGGCGCGCTGGATGCCTCGTCGTTGTCCTATGACCACGCCGTGCCGCTGGACCCGGTCAACGTCGACCGCATCGAAATCGTGCGTGGCCCGGCCGCCCTGCTCTATGGCGGCAGCGCCATCGGCGGCGTGGTCAATACCTTCGACAACCGCATCCCCACCGAAGCCATCGAAGGCATTCACGGTGCTGGTGAATTGCGCTACGGCGGCGCCGACACCACCCGCAGCAGCGCCGGCAAACTGGAAGCCGGCAACGGCACCTTCGCCTTGCACCTGGACGCCAGCGCGCGGGAATTCAACGACCTGAAAATCCCCGGCTTTGCCCGCAGCCGCCATGCACCGCCAAGCGACGACGGTGAAGGCAAGAACGGTCGCCTCGGCAACAGCGACGGACGCCAGGACGGTGGTGCAGTCGGCGGTTCCTACACTTGGGACGACGGTTACGCCGGGCTGTCCTACAGCAACTACGACAGCAACTACGGCTCCCCGGCCGAGCAGGACGTGCGCATCCGCATGAAGCAGGATCACTACGCCTTTGCGTCCGAAATCCGCAACCTGCAAGGCCCGTTCACCTCGGTCAAACTCGACGCCGGCTATACCGACTACAAGCACATGGAAATCGAAGGCGGCGAGACCGGCACCACCTTCAAGAACAAGGGCTATGAAGCCCGGGTGGAAGCGCGACACTTGCCGATCGGGCCGTTCAACGGCGTGGTGGGCGCCCAAGTCAGTCGCAATGAATTCTCGGCCCTGGGTGAAGAAGCCTTCGTGCCACAGACCGATACCAACGCCGGCGCGCTGTTTATTCTCGAAGAAATGCAGGCCACCGAGCGCCTCAAGCTGAGCCTCGGCGGGCGCCTGGAACACACTAACGTCGACCCGGACGGCAAAGGCAACGCACGCTTCGCCAATGCCGACAAATCCGCCGACTTCACCGCCGGCAGCCTGTCGTCCGGCGCGGTGTACACCCTCACGCCGATCTGGTCCCTGGCCGCCACCCTCGGCTACACCGAACGTGCCCCGACCTTCTACGAGCTGTATGCCAACGGCGCTCACGTCGCCACCGGCACCTATGAACTGGGCGACGCCAACCTGTCGAAAGAAAAAGCCGTGTCCAGCGACCTGGCGCTGCGCTTCGACAACGGCACCCACAAGGGCAGCTTCGGCGTGTTCTACAGCCACTTCTCCAATTACATCGGCCTGCTGGGCAGCGGTCGCACCTTGAATGACGAAGGCGAGGAAGACACCGGCGGCATCCCTGAGTACAAATATTCCGGTGTGCGTGCGCGTTTCGCAGGCTTTGAAGCCCAGGATCACATCAAGCTGGGGGAAGGTGCCTATGGCAAATTCGCGCTGGAACTGTCGGGCGACTACACCCGTGCAACCAACCTGGACACGGGTGAAGCGTTGCCCCGCATTGCACCGTTGCGTTTGAACAGCGGCCTCTTGTGGGAACTGGATCGCTGGCAGGCGCGGATTGACGTTGAACACGCGGCGGGCCAGGGCCGGGTGCCGGATAACGAAAGCGGCACCGACGGCTACACCACCTTGGGCGCCAGCGCCGGCTACCGCTTCAATGTCGGCGGCAGCCAGTGGCTGGCGTTCGTCAACGGCGAGAACCTGACGAACCAGACCGTGCGCTACGCCAGTTCGATCCTGCGGGACATCGCCCCGGCGCCGGGTCGAAGTGTGCAGGTTGGGTTGCGCACCACCTTCTAACTGACTGCACTCGGTTAAAACTGTGGGAGCGGGCTTGCTCGCGAAAGCGCAGTGTCAGTCAATACATGGGTGACTGACTCACCGTCTTCGCGAGCAAGCCCGCTCCCACATTGACTGTGCCCACTTCGAATAGGTGGTGGGGTTAGTACCGCGCATCCACGGGCTTACCCCCCTTCGGCCAGTCCTTCACCTTGTCCGGGAAATCCGGACGAGGTTGTTGGGAGAAGTACGCTGCCACATCCACCGCCTCCTGATCCGACAACCCGCCCTGCCCCAACGGGAATTTCTCGTGGAAACCGATCGGCATGTTGCGTTTGACGAACGCCGCCGCCGTGTACAGCCGCGCCATCCCCGCCCCGATATTGAACGACTGCTCGCCCCACAACGGCGGGTACACCAACTCGCCATCCGCCCGCGTCAACCCTTGGCCATTGTCGCCATGGCACACCGCGCACTGCTTGGCGTAGACCTGCCTGCCATTCTGCATATCCGGCTTGATCGCCGGGTCGACCTTGCCCACCCCGCGCCCGGCGACTTTGTCTTCGGGCCTGGTGTTGTTTTTCATCCAGTCGAAGTACGCCACCATCGCCTGCATATCCGCCGATTCCGCTGGCAACGGCTTGCCATTCATCGAGCGACGGAAGCAGCCGTTGATCCGCTCTTCCAGGCTCACCACCTTGCCCGCACGCGGCGCATAGCTCGGGAAAAATGCCGAGACGCCCACAAACGGCGAACCATCCGCCACAGTGCCGGCGTTGAGATGGCAGCTGGTGCAGTTCAGCGAGTTGCCCACGTTATTGGGCAGCAGTTCCTTGGTCTGCAGGTGCAGGCGCATGCCGCGTACCACCTGATCGGCATTCGGCGCCGCCAACAATTCGGCCAGGCGTGGGGTTTCAAACGCTGACGAGTCGGTGGTGACCGGGTTGAGCTGGCCGCGCATTTTCTTCACTTGGGCAGCCGTGACAGGCGTGCCTTCGTTGCCCCAACTGCTGCGCACGAAACTGAGGATTTCAGCGATTTCCTGATCCGCCAACCGCGCAAACCCAGGCATGGTGTAGACCCGTGGATGGGCTGCGGTCTCGGCGGTTTCCCAACCGGTGAGGGTGATGTGCAGCAGTGACGTCGGGTTGTTCGAGGCAACGCTCGGGTTGCCGGCCAACGGCGGGAACAGCCCTTTCACCCCGCCGCCATCGCTGCGGTGGCAGTCACTGCAAAACTGCATATAGCCCAGGCCACCACGGCTGGTGAACAAGTCCTTGGGCGGTGCGGCGGGTTCGTGGGCCACGGCGGGCATCGGCAGGTCGTCCTTGCCCGGCGGCAGGGATTTGAGATACGTCGCGATGGCGGTCAAATCGGCATCGGTGAAGTGTTGGGTACTGTGATGAATCACATCCGCCATGTTGCCCGCGACCGTGGCAAAGCGGTTCTGCCCGGTCTTGAGCAATTGCACGGTGTCGTCCACCGTCCACAGGTTGCGCAGGCTCAAGGCGCGCCAGTGCTCGACAGTCTCCCCGGCCAGGTAATGCCGGCCACTGCGGCCCGCGTCGCTCAGGGCTTTTTCCTGGAAGGCGATGCCGCGCGGGGTGTGGCACGAGCCGCAGTGGCCCAGGCCCTGGACGAGGTAGGCGCCACGGTTAAGCACGTCATCCTTCGCCGGGTCCGGCACGAATGGTTGCTTGTCGAGAAACGCCAAATTCCACAACGCCAGGCCCCAGCGCTGGTTGAACGGGAAGCCCATCTCGGCGTCCAGGTTGGGTTTGTTCACCGCCTCCACGCCCTGCATCAGGTAGGCGAACAAGGCGCGCATGTCGCCTTCGCTCATCTTCGCGTAGGACGGGTAAGGCATCGCCGGGTACAGGTTCTGCCCGGCCGGCGTCACGCCTTCACGCATCACCCGGTCGAACTGCTCGAAGGTGTACTGGCCGATGCCGGTGTCACGGTCCGGGGTGATGTTGCTCGAATAGATCGTGCCCATCGGCGTGCCCAGTTCCAGCCCGCCGGCCATCTGCGCGCCTTGCCTGGCGGTGTGGCAGGCGATGCAGTCGCCCAGTTGGGCAACGTATTTGCCCTGTTCGATCAGCGTGGGGTCGGCTTCGTTGGCGTGCAGGGGAAGGGACAGGCACAGCACCACCCCCACAAGGCCCAGACGTGACAGGGGAAAAATCATCGCACTATTCCTTTAATAACCCGGCCTGGGGCGGTCCCCTCGGCGCAGGTCTGCAATCGTTTTTATTGGGTCATCAGGCAGATAACCGGGGCATGGCCAGCCCCAGCTTCGTTGTAGCGGATTTTTTGCGCGCGGCCCTTGATGTGGATCAGGCGGCATGTTCTACAGTGGAACTGAAATTGACTAATTGACGCGGGCATCGATGTCGGCGAGGAGAGCAAGGATGCGTTATTCACCCTTTGTGGGGCGCATTGGCGGCGAATCCGTCAGTGCCTGGGATATTCACTACGCCGCCGCCGAAGCCCAACTGCGTGGCGAAGACGTGATTGTGCTCAGTGTCGGCGACCCGGATTTCGCCACACACAGCGCGATCTGTGAAATCGCCGTGGACGCCCTGCGCGCCGGCGACACCCACTACACCCCTGTGCTCGGCCGCCCGAAACTGCGGGAAGCCATCGCGGCCCGGCAGAGCCTGCTGCAAGGGATTGCGGTGCACGCCGACAATATCGCCCTGGTCGCCGGCGCGCAGAATGGCCTGTTCGCGGCCTGCTTGTGCCTGTTCAGCCACGGCGATGAAGTGCTGGTGCCAGAGCCGATGTACCTGACCTACGAGGCCTGTGTCCAAGCCTCGGGGGCACGCATTAAAACCGTCGAACAACCGGCCGCCAACGGCTTTCGCCTGACCCGTACCGCGCTGCAAGCCGCGATTACCGACAAGACCCGGGGCATCGCCCTCGCTACACCGTGCAACCCCACCGGCAACGTCTACTGCCGCGAAGAGCTGGAAGCCGTCGCCGAAGTGGCACGCGCCCACGACCTGTGGGTGATTTGCGATGAAGTGTATGGGCAGCTCATCTATGACGATCAACACCTGAGCATCAGCGCATTACCCGGCATGGCCGAGCGTACGGTGGTGCTCAACAGCCTGTCGAAAAGCCACGCCATGACTGGCTGGCGGGTAGGCTGGGTGGCCGGCCCGCCCACATTGATCAACCATCTGGAAAACTTGCTGCTGTGCATGATTTATGGCCTGCCAGGGTTTATCCAGGCGGCGGCGATCAAGGCACTGGAACTGGATGAGGCCTTGGTCAGCGATGCCCGTGTGGTGTATCGGCGCCGGCGTGACCTGGTGGTGAACGCGTTGAGTGCGATCAGCGAGCTGGACTGCCGAGTCCCCCAGGCGGGCATGTTCATGCTGGTGGACGTACGCCGCACCGGGCTCAGCGGCCGGGAATTCGCCTGGCAACTGTATCGCCAGACCGGCGTATCGGTGCTTGACGCCCAAGCGTTTGGCCCCAGCGCCGAAGGGTTTGTGCGGGTTTCGTTTACCGTCGCCGATGACACCCTCAGGGAGGCTTGCCAGCGCATTGCCGGCTTCGTCGAAGGGCTTGGGGCCGACGCCGCGCCTTTACGTGATCGCCGATAACAGGTAGCGGCTGTACCAGGAATTGGGCTACGAAAAACGCGGCTTCGAAATGGGCAAGCGCCTTGGTTAAATCAACCGTTGGTAAGATGCCCCTTGATGACCTGTACGTATTTCTGTACGTTTCAGCCATTAAGCGAGGACTCAATTATGGAAACTATCAACTACACCCATGCACGGGCCCATCTCTCGGACACGATGGATCGGGTAAACGAAGATCGTGCCCCTCTGTTGGTGACCCGGCAAAAAGGTGAACCGGTGGTCATGATCTCTCTCTCAGAGTTCAACGCTCTTGAAGAGACGGCCTATCTGCTGCGCTCTCCCAACAACGCGGAACGCTTGATCAAATCGATCAACAGCCTGCGAGCCGGAAAGGCCAAGCCGAGGCAGTTGATTGAAGAATGAAAATACTCTTTACGCCTGAAGGCTGGGACGACTACCTCTGGTTTCAACAAAACGACAAAGCTGGGCTCAAACGCATCAACTTACTGATCAAATCGATCCAGCGTGATCCTTTTGACGGCGTTGGCAAACCAGAACCACTCAAACATAACCTCAGTGGTTTCTGGTCCAGGCGAATCACAGCGGAACATCGTCTGGTGTACGGGATTGAGGAGGGTGAAATACAGATCCTCATGTGTCGCTATCACTATTGACGCCATTTACCGTCAGGATCCTGCCTTGACCTGATCCCCCTCCCCGCTGAAAATGCGCGACGCTTTTCCCGTCTCCCCGTTTACTGAAGTAGTGAAATTTCAATGTCTGATTCCCGCACCGAAGAATCCGTAGTCGCCTTGCAATCCAAAGCTGAATACGAAAACGCCATCAATCTTTCACAGCACGTGCCGGCGGCCAAGACCATCAGTGAAATGGTGCTGGACGCGTTCCACACCTCCAAGGAAAGCGACCAGATCCGCGAGCTGCGCGTGGCCATCCGCCAGGCCCACGACGCCTTCGACGACGACAAGGCCTACGACCTGATGGGCGAGCTCAAGCAGCTCAAGGACGCCGAAGCCGCCGACAACGCCGCCCTCGAAGACCTGAACAGCAAGTTCTCCATCAGCCGCATCCTGTCCAGCTTCAAGGACGACCCGGAGTTCCAGGAGCTGGTCTACGGCCTGGCCCTCAAGGTGCTGAACCAGACCCACCAGGCCATCAGCAACCCGAGCGCCGGCAAAGGCAAGGCTTCCCGCCCGAAGAAGGAAGTGGAAGTGTTCGCCATCAGCAAGGACGGCATCAGCGTCACCCTGCCGCTGCGTTCGCCGCGCTCCAAGCCGAACGTCGACCGTGAGGCGTTTGAATTCCTCGGCTTTACCTTTGTCGGTGAAGGTGACGAGGCGGAACTGGAAGTTGAAACCTTTGTGGATAACTCGGGCGCCGAGCAGCCACTGACGCGTAAAAGCATCATCACCGCGCTGCAGCAGCAGACGGCGTTTGAGGGCTACAGCATCGCCCAGCAGTAACTCGATCTAAATGTGGGAGCGGGCTTGCTCGCGAAGACGGTGGGTCAGTCACGTATGCATTGACTGACACTCCGCTTTCGCGAGCAAGCCCGCTCCCACATTTGACCTGCGTCGCAGCGAATTCAGCCTACGACTTGAGCCGCAAACACCTCGCGAAACCGCTGCATCTCATCAGCGTTGCCCACGGTGACCCGCACCCACTGCGGCCAGTTTTGCCACACGCGCCCTATCTTCACGCCCTGCTCGCCCAGCCGCTCGATGACCTGTTCCGCCGGACGGCGCACATCAATCATGAAGCAGTTGCTGTGAGACGCCGTGCAGGTGAATCCGCGGTTTTTTAGCCAAGCCACCGTCTCATCCCGCAACCGGGTATTGAGCGCCTTGCGCGCCGGCACCAGTTGCGCATCTGCAAGGCTGGCGCGGGCGGCCAGCAGGCTGGCGGCCGCCGGCACGTTGTCCCCGCCAAACACCGCCAGTTGTTCCAGCAGCTGCGGATGACCGATCGCAAGCCCCAGGCGTGCGCCGGCCAGGCCGTAGATTTTCGAGAACGTGCGCAGCACCAGCAAGTCGTCATGGTCCTTGACCCAAGCCACACAACTGGGTGCGTCACTGAAGTCGATGTAGGCCTCGTCCACCAGCAAAATGCTGCCCTGGGGTTTGCGCGCCAGTGCCTGTTCGATGGCCTTGGCGGGTGTGAGGGTGCCGGTGGGATTGTTCGGGTTGCAGAGGTAGATCAGGCCGGGCTGGCGGTCAACGGTGAGCATGGCGGGAAGGTCATGGGCGTGATCGGCGGTGAGGTCTACTTCATGCACCCTGGCCTTGCACGACTCGGCTGCCTGGCGCGGAACTTCGTAGGAAGGCGTGGCCATCACCAGGCTGCGGGTTTCGCTGGTAAACGCCAGCACCGCGTAGCGCAACGCAGCCATGGAGCCGGCGAACACCGCCACCTGCTCCTCCAGAATGCCCTGCTGCCGGGCAAATTGTTCAACCAGCGCGTACATGTCCGGGTACGGGTAGCGCCCCGAAACGGCAATACCGCGCTGCATGGCCTGCCGCGCAGCCGGCGAGGGCCCGTAGGGGCTTTCGTTGTAGTTGAGCAGCACCTCGGGCGCCGCCACGGCGGGGCTTGCCTCAGCCCAGTCCAGGCGACCCAGCAACGGCAAGGCCGCGCCCAGTGCGATCAGGGAACGACGACTCACGTTGACCATGAAGACCTCTCCTTGTCGGCTCGCAGCTTCAGGTGCGGGATTCGCCCCCGTTCCTGCAATTGGGTATGACGAGGAAAACAGCCGGTGATTTACCCAACCAACAAAAAGCCCCGCACTTCATACCGAAGGCGGGGCTTTTGCGTTTCCGGCTAGTTGGAATGAAAACGCCGGTTCAACGCGATCCGCTTGGCCTCCACTGCCCGCAGGTGTTGGTGGTGACGGCGCCACAGCAACAGCACGATGATCAGCACCAGCACCACCAGGCCACCGCCCCACAGCAGGTACGGCATGGCCGTGATCAACAACGGCGCATCCCCGCCACGACGCAGGCTGGTGACTTCTTCGGAACTGACGCTCAGCGCCGGGTTGCCGAAGGTCTGCAGGCTGTAGTTGGCGATGGCGGCGATTTGCGCGTCGTTCAGGTCACCGCCCAGGGCCGGCATGCTCACGGCGCCGTCGGCACCTTTGCGGTCGATGCCCGCGATGATCGCCATCACCAGGTTGTTGGCCTGGTTGCCGTTGAGCGCGGTGTTGAGGCTCAGGGACGGGTAGAACTTGTCAGCCGAGCCCTGGCCATCGCGGCCGTGGCAGCTGGAGCAGGCCGAGTTGTAGAGGCGTGCGCCATCCAGTCCGGTGGCGTCGGCCAGTGAGGCTTGATCGCCCTGGCCGGTTTCCAGGGTGCTCATGTCCACCGGCTTGACGTCACGCACCACCCGCTCGGTTTGCCCGGGATCGCGGATCGGCGGCACGCTGTGCAGGTAGGCGGCCATGGCATGCAGGTCGCTGTCGCTGAGGTAGCGGAAGCTGTTTTCCACGGCTTCGGCCATGCCGCCCGCGGCTTGGGCCTTGTCGGCGAGGTGACCGTTTTTCAGGAAGTTGACCAGGTCGTCCTCGCTCCAGTCGCCGAGGCCACTGACCTTGTCGGAGGTGATGTTGGGCGCAACCCAGCCCCCCAGTTTGGCGCCGGCCAGGTACTGGCTGTTGTCCTCGGCCATCAAGGCATTACGTGGGGTGTGGCAGGCGCCGCAGTGGGCGAGGTTGTCCACCAGGTACTGGCCACGGCTGGTCTGTTCGGTGGCGCCGGGCTTGGGCACAAAACCCTGGCTGTCGAGGAACACCAGGTTCCAGCCGAACATCAGTTGGCGGATGTTGAACGGGAACGCCAGGTGCGTTTCCGGCACCGGCTGGTCCACGGCTTTGACGCCCTGTTGCAGGTACACATACAAGGCGTGGATGTCGTCATCGCTCATGCCCTGGTAAGAGGTGTAGGGCATCGCCGGGTACAGGTGCTGGCCCTTGGCGTTGATGCCTTTGCGCAAGGCGTCCGCCAGTTGCTGCTCGGTGTAGTCGCCGATGCCGTAGGCCTTGGACGGGGTGATGTTGCTGGAGATGATCTTGCCCATGGGCGAGTCGATCACATACCCGCCGGCCAGCGGCGCGCCGCCATTCTCGGCGGTACGGTGGCAGGCTTCGCAATCGCCGGCACGGGCGACATAGGCGCCCTTCTCGATCAGCGCGGCAGTGTCTTCAGCGGCAAACACCGGCAACGCGGTGAGCAGCAAGGCCAGCAATGGAAATTTAAGCAATCCCATGACCTAGACCTCCCGCGCAATGATGTCGGCCATACGGATACTCAGCGCCACGCCGGCCAGGGTCGGGTTGATGGTGCCGGAGGCCGGTATCACCCCGGTGGTGGCGAGAAACAGGTTGGCGTGGTCGTGGGTGCGGCACTCGTGGTTGACCACCGAATCCTTGGGGTTGGCGCCCATGATCACGGTGCCCATCAGGTGGTCGCGGTTCTGGTAGCCGGTGTTGTCTTCCACCACCGTACCGCCCATCAGTTGCACGAAGTGCGCATAGTCTTCAGTGACGCCGGCCTTGGCCGCCTTCACGTAGTCGCCCACCTCGTAGTTGACCACCAGCATCGGGATGCCCAGGGCGTCCTTGCGGGTGCGGCTCGGGCGCACGGTGTTGGTCTGCAATGGCAGGGTTTCATACACGGTAGAGACGTCGACCCAACGCGCCGCATCGTGGCGGATGCGTTCGTCCAGCTCCTTGCCGTACACGCCCTGGGCGATCAGCCGCTTGGCCACGGCAATGTTCGGCACGTTGTTGGAGATCGAGTGTTTGACCGAGGCCCGCTCCTTGCGGAACTCGCCGTCGCGACGGTTGAAAATCCCGCCCTGCTGCACCGCGCCACGTCCCGGCCACAACGGCTCGTCGGCGATAAATTGCAGGCCCTGGCCGGTGTGGTCCATCAGGTTGCGACCGACCTGGTCGGAGGAGTTGGCCACCTCGGAAATCAGCAGCAGCTTGGGGGTTTCCAGGCCGTGGGCGGCAACGATGAAGTACTTGGCAGTGAGCCGCACATCGGCGCCGGTGGAGCTGCGGTAATGGATGGCGACGATCTTGTCGTCCGCGCCTTTTTCCAGCTTGTAGGCGGTGGCGTCGGTGATCAGCTTGGCGCCGGCCTGTTCCGCATGGCGGGCGTGCACGTCGCCGCTGTACATCGCACCAATGGGGCAGACCGGCATGCAGTTGTTGTTGCCGCTGCACGCCGGGCGCCCGTCGTAGGGTTCAGTGGCACGGCCATTGGGCTCATGGATAAAGTGATACCCCGCCGGGGCCATGCGTTCGCGCAGGCGCTGGAACAGGTAGGTATCACCTTCCGGCGCCATCGGGTACGGGCTTGAGCGTGGCGGGAACGCGCCGCCGCCCTGCCCGCTCTGGTCCTGGGTGTCACTGCCGCATACGCCCAGGGCAATTTCCGCACGCACGTAATAGGGTTCCAGCTCGCTGTATTCCAGCGGCCAGTCGCGACCTACGCCGTAGAGCGTCTTGAGTTTCATATCGTTGGGCAAGTAACGCCAGCACGCTGCCGCCCAGTGCCAGGTGGTACCGCCCACCAGTTTCAACATGCCGGGGCGGAACTCGAAAGAACCGGTGTTCTCGATGTATTGATCATCGTAAGAATGATGGGCCCACGGTTCATTCGGATAGGGTGAGTTGTAATTGCCCTTGTTCGACGAATTACGGAAGTTCTCGACTATCTTCCAGCGGGGAATATGTTCACCGGCTTCCAGAATAATCACTGACTTGCCGTGCCTGGCCAATTCAAATGCTGCGTTACTGCCTAATGCGCCGGAGCCAACCACAATGACATCGGCGTCAAAATCCTGATTCATAAAAGTGCCTTGTCTTAGTCGTTGGCCAGCGTGGCCGGAGGATTGACCCAGTAATTGGTTTTTCCCCGGGAGTACGTCGGGATCACCGTGGCGTCCGCGGTCGGCGCATAGGCCAGGGCGCCGGTGAAGGTGACCAGGCGCGTGCCGTCGGTGGCGCGCAGGGACACCGGCGTGCCGGTGTAGCCCAGGTACCAGGCGGAGACGATTTTCTGCGTCGTGTCCTTGATCACCGGGTCGGCGTAGAACGGGCTGCCGGACAACTGGCCGACGTTGCGCAAGTGATGCTGGCCAACCTTGCTCCACAAGGCTTTGATCTTCTCGGGGAATGCAGGGTCGTTCCGGGTGCACTGGGCCAGGATGCGCAAGGACAAGGCGGCATCCAGGTTCGAGCGTTCGAGGAGGAACATCGACAGTTGGCGGAAGGATTCAATGTCGTCGCTGGCGGCGCTGCTGACTTCCTGCGCCAGCGCGGCACCTGCCCACAGCGGGGCAAACAGGCCAGCACCGGTCAAGGCTGCGCCTGAATACAGGAGTTTTCTTCGGGTTATCACGGGATATCTCCTCATGAGTCGAACAACTATCGGCGCACGGGCCTAGTTCGACTTCACTGCAAAAGGCTGAGTACTTCGTTCACGGAGGTTGAACGGACTTTAAGAGCCCTTTTTATAACTGCCAGGAGAACGCCAAGCTGTCGTGCAGCTTGTTAATGATGAGAATGAGCAACAACGCGACCGTCTATAACAGCCGCTTAAACACCGTACAGCAATTTATCCTGCAATAACATGAAACATCCATTTGGATGTTTGCTCAGTTGTGCAGGTAATCCGCGAGGGGATACTTCGCGCACAAGGCTTGAGCCTGCAAGCGCAGTGATTCCTGTGCATTCGGATCCAGGGTGAACTTGTGCTCGTTGAGGGGCGTGACCGCATCGAGTACCCGGCACACCAGTTCGACGACCTGCCGACATCCATCGGCGTCGAGCTGGCGTTGCGCCAGGGAGCCGGTGCCGATACACAACCCGCCAGCGACGAATGATGGTCGCGTCTCTCCCGGTGCGCGATGCTTGTCCACGATGATGCCGCACTGCTCCAGCGCCGCCTGGGCGATGGCGCCGGTGATGCCGCCACGCAAGCGAATCAGCACCGAGTGGTTTTCACTGCGCCCGCCCACCACCTCGTAGTCACAGGCCTGGAACGCGCTGGCCAGTTCGTCGGCCGTGGTGCGAATACGCGCCATCCAGGCGTCGAAATCCGCGCACATGGCGTAGCCGAACGCCGCCGCCTTTGCCGCGATCATGTTGAAGGCCGGTGCGCCCTGCATTCGTGGGAACACGGCTTGATCGAGGAGCCGGCTGAAGCTGGTCTTAAGGCCCGGCACCTTGGTTTCGGCGTCGCGACCGGAAAGGATCAGGCCGCCACGCGGGCCGCCCAGTTGTTTATGGGTGCACAGCGTAGTGACGTGGGCTGCGTCGATCGGGCTCGGATGGCGCCCGGTGGCGACCAGGCCGGCGATGGTCGAAATGTCCGCCAGCAGGATCGACCCGGCTTCGTCGGCAATCCCACGCAAGCGCGCGAAATCAATGGTGTGCGAGTAGGCCGTCGCCCCGCAGATGATCACGCGCGGGCGATGGGCCAGCGCCAGTGTGCGCACCTGGTCGTAGTCGATAACACCCTTGGAGGTAGTGCCGTACCTGAGCGCCTTGTAGTTCGCGCCGGTGAACGCGACGGGGCTGGCGTGGCTCAGATGCCCGCCGTGATCGGGGGCCATGCCGAGCACGGTGTCTCCCGGCTCCAGCAAGGCCGCCAGTACCTGATAGTTGGCAGTCGACCCCGAGTGTGATTGCACACCGGCGTATTGCGCATCGAACAGCTCACGCGCTCGGCGCACAGCCAGGGCTTCGACCCGGTCGGCATTCTCGCAGCCGGCGTGATGACGCCAGCCGGGCGTGCCCTCGGCGGTCACGTTGACCAGCAGCGAGGCGGACGCCGCCAGGATATTCGGCCTCACTGCGCAGGACGAAGCGGCCAGCGACAGCGTCTGGTGTTGGCGCGTGACTTCCGCATCCAGCAACCCTGCCAGCTCCGCGTCTTCTGCCCGTAGATCCGCCAGCCCTCGTTGCAGCAGGTCGGCCTGGTGGGTAAGTGATTGCGTGTCGACTGCCATTGTCCTGTGTTCCTTCCCTGAAAATCCCGTGCGCCTTTCCGTTGGGCGCAGGGCAATTAAGCAGAAAAATGAACATTTTCCAAATTAAATGATTCTTTTTGGCCGCACACAGGGGGACAAGGCGCGGTTTTTCCTGGCTGGATGATGGCCAATCGCCAAAAAACTGATCACGGTCTTTATTCTTGTGGCAGGCGCATGCAACACTTCGCGCCGCGGCGAAGCACGCACCCCCAGCGCAACATGGACGCTCTGTGTAGAACATAAGGAAGTGGTGGGCATTTGATTCACAGAAAAGAACGCACCGAGTATTTGAAGAGCAATATCAAATACCTGATCAAGAGCCGCGGAGAGACGCAGCTGTCGTTGTGCAATGCGGCCGGCCTGACCAGAACCACGATCTACAACATTCTGGAAGGCAAGGTCGTTAACGTACAGCAGTCCACCATCCGCAAGATCTCGGATTTCTTCGGCGTTTCCTATGAAGAAATCGAGACCCTCGACTTCGAAGAAAAAGAGATCATCGACAGCAGTATTTCCCCCCAGGGCAACATGAACCCTGCTGCCGTGCCGATCATCAAGCAAAGCCAGGTCATGGCGAGCATGGACAAGCGCATTGGCGAACTCGCCACGCTGTACCCGCTGACCTACTACTTCGGCACTTCCTACAACTTGATAGCCGTGCTGCTGGAACATGCGATTGCCGGCGTCAACGAGCCGGGCGATTTGTTGATCGTGCAGAAAGGGACGTCGAGCGACGACAAGGAAAAGTTGGTGTACGACAGGCTCAGCAAAAAACTATTTATCACGGATCAAGCGTGTGTCAGCTCGGATCGTATCTGTGTGGTGGGAGATATCATTGAGGAGCGCTTCAATGACAACGTATGAGCACGAAGTCGAAAACAGCAAATACAAGTTGCTGGGGTTCGAGAATGACAAGAGCCTGGCGGTGATCATGGTGATCGCCACGGGCAAGATCATTCGGATAAAGCTGAGCGAAGTGCTGAACAGCGAAATCATGGACAATTTAAATAAAATGGAAGTCAAGAACATGTACAAGAAGTTCTACTCACAGGGCGGAGCGCTGACCGCGTACGACCTCAACGACCGCAACGAGAACTCATGGATGATTTACATCATCCTGAACCTACTGCTCTTTACGTTCTATATCTTCACCAGCATCGCCGCGACCAAACCTATTTACCTGGAGTCGCTGGGCATTATCGTCACGCCCGGCACGTTCCTTTACCCGCTGACGTTTCTGATCGTGGACTTGCTCAACGAACAATTCGGCCTGCGGCTGGCGAGACGGGCCATCCTGTTTGCGTTTGCCAGTAACGCGATGATCATCATCCTGCTCTACGGCTCGACCTTCCTCCCCGGCTTGCCAGGCTGGAAGCTCGACGGGCCTTACAACGACGTGATCATCCAGGTGTCGTCGGTGCTCATCGCCTCTTCGGTTTCGTTCCTGGTGTCGGAGAATATCAACTCGTACCTGCTGTGCAAGATCAAGGAGCTGACCAATTCCAGGTACCTGTTCCTGCGGATTTTCCTGAGTACGTTCTTCGCGGTGATCATCGACAGTTTCCTGTTCTGCTTCATCGCGTTCTACGGCGCCATGCAGACCAGCGACATCCTGAACATGATCTACGTGCAGATCGCGATCAAGGTTTGCTTTGCCTTCTTCAACATCCTGCCGGCCTATGGCGCCCGCTCGCTGTTCAAGCGCTACATCACGGGCGATACCCAGGCCCAACCGCACGCCAGCTGATGATCGTTCCCACGCTCTGCGTGGGAATGCCGCGTTGGACGTTCCGCGTCCGCCTTTGTGACGCGGAGCGTCACGGGATGCGTTCCCACGCGGAGCGTGGGAACGATCGACATCACGCCAGTTTGCTTTTCAGGCTCTGCATGACGGCTGCCTTGTTTTCGAGGTAGTCGTTCAATCCACGTGCGCGAAGGTTGCACGCGTCGCAGTTGCCACAACCCGTACCGATAATGCCGTTGTAGCAGGTCAGGGTCTGGTTGCGGATCAGGTCCAGCTGCTGGTGATCGTCCGCCAGGGCCCAGGTCTCGGCCTTGTTCAGCCACATCAACGGCGTTTCCAGGCGCACGTCGTATTCCATGCCCAGTTGCAGCGCTTTGTTCAGCGCCTTGACGAACTCGTCCCGGCAATCGGGATAGCCGGAGAAGTCGGTTTCACACACCCCGGTGATCACCGTTTCCGCCTTGACCTGGTAGGCGTAGATCGCCGCGAGGGTCAGAAACAGAATGTTCCTGCCTGGCACGAAGGTGCTCGGCAAACTCTCGCCCGAGCTGTTCACCGTGGGTACCGGAATGTTGTCGCGGGTCAGGCTGCTGATGGCCAGCTCGTTCAACAGCGACACGTCCATCACTTTGTGAACGGTGGCGCCCAGCTGTTTGGCGAGTTTCTGTGCGACTTCGATTTCCGCCACATGGCGCTGGCCATAATCGAAGGTAATGCAGTGCACCTCGTCATACAGCGCCAGTGCCTGGATCAGGCAGGTGGTCGAATCCTGCCCACCACTGAATACGATAACGGCTTTTTTACTCATCACGCTGCTTCCTGCATTTGTAAGATTTGGCATAGTTTAAAGGCCCCTCAATAAAAAACCCCGCGCTTCTTTCGAAGGCGGGGTTTTTTACTGCTCGATCACTCAGTGAGCGTACGTCAGCAGCAACTCTTTCGGCACCTGGAAATCCAGGGACATCATCACGCTCAAGGCGGTGATGGTGAAGATCGAGAAGACGAACAGCTTGCGTGCCCAGACAGTGTCATCCACCGCCTTGTAGCCGGTCCAGGCCATGTACAACCAGTACATGCCCATGGCGGCGGCAACGGCGAGGTAGCTCATGCCGGCGTAGCCACTGAAGGTCAACATCAAGGTCGCCACGAGGAAGGCCAGGATGTAGAGCAGGATGTGTTTCTTGGCGACCTTGATGCCACGCTTGACCGGAAGAACCGGAATCGAGGCAGCCAGGTAGTCGTTGAAGCGGAAGATCGCGATGGCATAGGAGTGCGGCATCTGCCACAGGCTGAACATCACCAGTAGCACCAACGCGGCCATGTCGAAGCTATTGGTCACAGCCACATAACCAATCACCGGCGGCATCGCCCCCGACAGACTGCCCACCAGCGTGCCGTGAACCGACTTGCGCTTGAGGTACAGGCTGTAGAAGCCGACGTAGATGACAAAGCCGATCACGGCAAACAGCGCCGCCAGCGGGTTGGCCACCTTGTACAGCAACACCACGCCGGCGATACCCAGGATGGTCGCGAAGATCAGTGCCAGTTTCAGGGAGATAAGGCCCTGGACCAGCACACGATTCTTGGTGCGTTCCATCTTGATGTCGATATCGCGGTCGATGCAGTTGTTGAATACACAACCGGAAGCTACCACCAGGGACGTGCCGATCATCGCAGCCAGGAAAATGGCCAGATCGACATGCCCCTTGGAGGCCAGGAAGAAACCGCCTGCCACAGAAAGCACGTTACCGAAAATGATCCCCGGTTTGGTGATTTGGATAAAGTGCTTAAGCGACATCGGGTCTTACCTCACTTCGCCATCATGAACGTATGGATGCTGAACATGATCCATACCGACAGGCCAACCAGCAGGAGGATCACCAAACCTGCGAACACGAACGCAATCACGTTATCGCGCTGAGCCTTCGAGCGGTCCAGGTGCAGGAAGTACACCAGGTGAACCAGGACCTGGATCACCGCGAACGCCAGGACGATCATCAAGGTGATCGACTTCGGCAAGGTTGGGTACATCACCAGGCCGAACGGGATCAGCGTCAGGATGACCGACAGGATGAAGCCAATGGCGTACGACTTGACGCTGCCGTGGCTGTCATCATGGCTGTCATGGGAATGTGCATTAGCCATTACAGAGTCCCCATCAGGTAGACAACGGTGAAGACGCAGATCCAGACCACGTCCAGGAAGTGCCAGAACAGGCTCAGGCAGCTCAGGCGAGTCTTGTTGGTGTTGGTCAGGCCATGTTTGTTGACCTGATACATCATGGTCGCCATCCAGATCAGACCGGCAGTCACGTGCAGACCGTGGGTGCCTACCAGCGTGAAGAACGCCGACAGGAAGCCGCTACGGTGCGGGCCGTAACCTTCGGAGATCAGCAGGTGGAACTCGTTGACCTCCATGCCGATGAAGCCCAGGCCGAACAGGAAGGTCAGTGCCAACCAGCTCAGGACGCCTTTCTTGCTGCCCTTGTAGAAGGCCAGCATGGCGAAGCCGTAGGTGATCGAGCTGAACAACAGCAAGGCGGTTTCGCCGAGCACGTAAGGCAGTTCGAAGATGTCGTGGCCCGACGGGCCACCCGCTACGTTGTTTACCAGTACCGCGTACACCGCGAAGATCGACGCAAACAAGATGCAGTCGGTCATCAGGTAGAGCCAGAAACCGAATACGGTCATTGGCCCCGAGTCGTGGTGATGGTCATCGTGCCCATGGTCATCGACATGGGCGTGTCCAGCATTGGTCACTAAGTTCGACATGGTTTAAGCCTGTTCCAACGAGGTTTCAACACGGTTGGCCGGGATCTTCTTCTCGGCAACCAGGCGAGCGTGTTGCTCGGCTTCGATGCGTTCGATCACGTCGACCGGCACCATGTAGCCTTGGTCATCACGGGCAGCGTGAACGATGAAGTAGCCGATGGTGCCCACCAGGCTCACGATGGCCAGCCACCAGATGTGCCAGATCATCGCGAAACCGAACACGGTCAACAGCGCGCCCATCACAACGCCGGTAGCGGTGTTGTTAGGCATGTGGATCGGTTCGTAACGCGCAGGCTTCTGGTACGCAGTACCGTCTTCCTTGGCTTCGGTGAACGGATCGATGCTGTCAGCCTTCGGCAGTACGGCAAAGTTGTAGAACGGCGGTGGCGACGAAGTCGACCATTCCAGGGTGTGTGCATTCCATGGGTCGCCGGATTCGCACATGTTCTGCTTGCGATCACGCACGCTGACATACAGCTGGATCAGCTGGCAGGCGATACCCACAGCGATCATCAGTGCACCCACCATGGCAACGTACAGGTACGGTACCCACTCAGGGTTGGTCGTGGCGTTCAGACGACGGGTCATGCCCATGAAGCCCAGAGCGTAGAGCGGCATGAACGCGACGAAGAAGCCCGAGATCCAGAACCAGAATGCAGCCTTGCCCCAGCCTTCGTGCAGCTTGAAGCCGAACGCTTTCGGGAAGTAGAAGCTGAAACCTGCGATGTAGCCGAATACTGCGCCGCCGATGATCACGTTATGGAAGTGAGCAATGACGAACAGGCTGTTGTGCAGTACGAAGTCAGCACCCGGGATGGCCAGCAGTACGCCGGTCATGCCGCCGATCGCGAAGGTCACCATGAAGCCCAGGGTCCACAGAACCTGGCTGGTGATACGCAGACGACCGTGATAGATGGTGAATAGCCAGTTAAATAGCTTCACCCCCGTCGGGATGGAAATCAGCATCGTCGCCAGTCCGAAGAACGCGTTGACGCTGGCCCCCGAACCCATGGTGAAGAAGTGGTGCAGCCAAACCATGAAGCCCAGTACCGAGATCGCGCCCGAGGCGTAGATCATCGAGTGGTGACCGAACAGGCGCTTGCCCGAGAAGGTCGAGATCACTTCAGAGAAGATACCGAACGCTGGCAGGATCAGGATGTACACCTCAGGGTGACCCCATGCCCAGAACAGGTTCACGTACATCATTGGATTGCCACCAAGTTCATTGGTGAAAATGTGGAAATCCAGGTAACGGTCAAGCGACAGCAACGCCATGGTTGCAGCCAGGATCGGGAACGATGCAACGATCAGTACGTTGGCCCAGGTGCAGGTCCAGGTGAAGATCGGCATGTCCATCAGCTTCATGCCAGGGGCGCGCATTTTCAAGACGGTGGCCAGGAAGTTGACCCCCGTCAGTGTCGTCCCGAGTCCTGATAACTGTAGCGCCCAGATGTAGTAATCCACACCCACGCCCGGACTGTAGGCCAGGCCCGACAATGGCGGATACGCAACCCAACCGGTCTTGGCGAATTCGCCGACGCCCAGGGACAGGTTGATCAGCACTACGCCGGATACCAGCAGCCAGAAGCTCAGGGAGTTCAGGAACGGGAACGCAACGTCACGCGCACCGATCTGCAGCGGCAAGGCAAGGTTCATCAGGCCGGTGAAGAAAGGCATCGCCATGAAGATGATCATGATCACACCGTGGGCGGTGAAGATCTGGTCATAGTGTTCAGGAGGCAGGTAGCCAGGCGAACCCTCGGTGGCCATGGCCAACTGGGTACGCATCATGATGGCGTCGGCAAAACCACGCAGCAGCATGACCATGGCAACGATGACGTACATGACGCCGATTTTCTTGTGGTCGACCGAAGTCAGCCACTCGGTCCACAGGTAGGTCCACTTCTTGAAGTAAGTGATACCTGCAAACAGTGCCAGACCACCCAGCGCGATCATGGCGATGGTCACCATCACGATCGGCTCGTGGAACGGGACCGCATCCCAACTTAATTTACCAAACATCGTTTACTCCTCTGCCCCAGCAGTTGAATGCGAGCCCGTGTCAGAACCTTCAACCGCGGCCACTTCTTTCTTCTCGTGCTCGATCGGCTTGCCTGGCTTCATACCTTCGTACTTGTCGACGATTTTCTGAAACAGGTCCGGCTCGTACGTGGAGTACAGGGCGACTGGGTTGTTCTGGCTTGGTTTGGCAAGGGCGTCGTATTCAGCTTGATCAAGCTGTTTAGGTGCGGCCTTGACTTCGGCTACCCAGGCGTTGAAATCTTCCTGGCTCGTCGAGATCGCTTTGAATTTCATGCCGGTGAAGCCAGCACCGCTGTAGTTGGCGGAGATGCCTTCCATTTCAGCTTTCTCGTTCGCGATCAGGTGCAGACGGGTCTGCATGCCTGCCATCGCGTAGATCTGGCCACCCAGTGCAGGGATGAAGAACGAGTTCATCACGGCGTCGGAGGTGATCCGGAAATTAAGCGGGGTGTTCTCCGGGAACCGGATCTGGTTCACAGTGGCGATACCCAGGTCCGGGTAGATGAACAGCCACTTCCAGTCCAGCGCGACCACTTCGATGTTGATCGGCTTGACGTCGGAGTCCAGCGGACGGTACGGGTCCAGCTCATGGGTCGACTTATAGGTGATGTAACCCAGGGCGATGATGATGAGGATCGGCACCAGCCACACCGCGATTTCAATCTTGGTGGAGTGCGACCACTTCGGCGCGTAGGTGGCGCTGGTGTTCGACGCGCGGTATTTCCAGGCGAACGCGAACGTCATGATGATCACGGGCACCACGACCAACAGCATCAGCAGGGTGGCGGTGATGATCAGGTTGCGTTGATCCAGACCGACCTGACCTTTAGGGTCGAGCAAGGTCCACTTGCAGCCTCCCAGCATTAACATCATGCCAAGCAGCGGCAAAAAGCCTAGTAATCGGGGGTACCTGTTTTTACTCATCTCACGACCTCTAAAGCAGCTTGCGCAATGCAGTTGGGTTTTGATCGCCAACACTTCACCCTGCCAAGGGTTGGCATTTCTCTTCGATTGAATAAGGGCCTGCCCGTCGCACCTTGCGCGAATCGACACGTCCCGGGCTAGCGGTGAGTTCTTATTCGAATTCGTTGGTCAAAGGCCTTGTTACAGACCAATTCCATTTGGTGCGGATAGTTGAAAGGCTGCCGGCACCTGGGGTCGCATGAAACGTTACATCCGCTTCTCGACCGCCCTAGTTTGCTCAGGGGTGAGCAGCACCGGACATTCAGTGCGGGCGATTGTAGTTAGCTAGCGATGTATAAACCATGTCTTATCCAGAAATAATTTTTATCGTTTCCAGCAATAATCCTTCACCATTATTGCAAAGGTCCGCGATCGTATCGCGTTTGATTCTCGACAAAAACCACAAAAAATGCCGTGTTATTGGGCAATCTGCCACATCCCTTACAGCCTGTAAGGGCATCGAAAACGGATCCAAGTCCCCTAAAAACAAGGCATTCGGACATCGGGCAATGTCGCCGACCGCACGCCACTCGCGGCGTCGGCCAGACGACGAACTGACAGCCATAAAACGCCGCTTCATGCAAATTTATGGCGCGTTTACGAGCGTCAGAAACGTCCTGCGACAGCTTCCGTGTGACAACATGTCGCACGCTGCGCACACTCAAACTTGCCCCGCGTCACGGCCTCTTCACAAATGCCTACAAACAAAAACGCCCCAGCCTTCTTTAGAGGAAGGCCGGGGCGTTGAGTTGTAACCGCTTAGGCTTTGCCCTGGCGATTACGGTAAATGCCCAGTGGCACCAGGATCACCGTCAGCACAAAGGCCACCAGCGCCCACTGGGCCAGGGACAGGCCGAGCACGGGCGGGTACGGCGTCTCACAGAAGCCGTCGACCTGGAACCCCAGGGGAAACACCGAGGCCAGCGGCAAGCCATCGACAATCGGTTGCAGCACGTCGATGCCGCAGCTGACCTTCGGAAAGAACTGGATGTACACGTGATAGCCGGCAGCGGCGACGCCCCCCAGGGCGCTGAGGGTCACCAGTGCTTCAAACACCGTGACACTGCGGGTGGTGCGCATGGCGGCACCGATGAAGGCGAAGATCGCGATCAGCAGCAAGGCATAACGTTGCAGGATGCACAGCGGGCAAGGGGCCTCGCCCAGCACCACCTGCATGTACAGCGCCCCGCCGATCAGCGCCAGGCAGATGATGCCCAGCAGTACCAGAAAGCGTCGCTCCCTGCCCAAACGCAATTCGTCGATCATCCCCGTTTCCCTTTAGCCAATGATGGTTGTGCCAATGGCCGCAAGTTTACACGCGGACGGTGAAAGTTGAGCAGTTGGCGTGTGGAGGTTTAAACAGGAGGCATTAACAGGAGATTAATCAGGGAAAATGGAGATCAAAATGTGGGAGCGGGCTTGCTCGCGAAGGCGGAGTGTCAGTCACTGAATGTGTGCCTGATACACCGCCTTCGCGAGCAAGTCGAATCGTCGCACCGCCGCTCCCACATTTTTGACCGAGTAAGTTATTCCAGGGCCGACGCCGGCCCAAAGAACTCATACCGGCTCTGCGCTTCCGGCACACCCAGGGCCTTCAAGTGACGCTTGATCGCCGCCATGAAGCCTTTAGGCCCCAGGAAGTACGCATCCACATCGCGCTCCTGCGGCAGCCACGCCGCCAGTTGCTCCTGGCTCAGCATCCCGACCTTGTCCGCCGCCGGGCTCACGCCATCATCCTCGGCGTAGCAATAGAAGCGCTTGAGCTGCGGATGCTGCGCCGCCAGGCCGTCCACCCATTCGCGGAACGCATGCACGCCGCCATTACGCGCGCAGTGGATAAAGTGAACCGGACGCTCGGTGGCCAGCGCCGCTTCGAGCATCGGCAATGTTGGCGTGATGCCCACGCCGCCGCTGATCAGCACCAATGGCTTGTCGCTGGCCGCCAGGGTGAACTCCCCCGAAGGCGGGAACAGATCGATGGTCGCACCCACCTGGAACTGGTCATGCAGGTAGTTCGACACCCGCCCACCGGCTTCGCGCTTGACGCTGATGCGGTACTGGCCCGAATCGCCACGCGCCGACAGGGAATAGTTGCGGCGCACCTCCTCGCCCTCCAGCACCAGCTTCATGCCGATGTACTGCCCAGGCTCGGCGGCCAGGATCGGGCCGTTATCCACAGGCGCGAAGTAAAACGAGATAATTTCCGCGCTCTCCTCCACACGCTTGACCAAGGTGAACGGCCGCGCGCCACGCCAGCCGCCCGGTGCTTGTTCCTTCTCTTTATAGATAGCCGCCTCGGCACCGATCAGGATGTCGGCCAATTGGCCATAGGCGGCGCCCCAGGCACTCATCACTTCAGGGGTGGCGATTTCGCTGCCCAGCACTTCGGAAATTGCCCGCAGCAGGCAGGTACCGACAATCGGGTAATGCTCCGGCAGGATCTGCAGGGCCACGTGCTTGTTGATGATCTTTGCCACCAGATCGCCCAACTGGTCGAGTTGGTCGATATGCCGGGCGTACATCAGCACGCCGTTGGCCAAGGCCCGGGGCTGGTCGCCGCTGGCCTGGTGGGCCTGGTTGAACAGCGGACGTACTTCTGGGTATTCGGACAGCATCATCCGGTAGAAATGGGTGATCAGGGCTTCGCCGCCACTTTCCAGCAGGGGCACGGTGGATTTGACGATGGCACGGTCTTGGGCACTAAGCATGGCAGACTCCTGAGTCTTCTTACTGAATACCCTTTACTACTCAGTATTCATGCCAACTAATAAATCCTTATAAATCAAATGCTTAATATTAATGTAGTCAGTATGACTTCCTACGTTATATAGTCACTATGACTACAAGGAGTCATTATGACTGCGAAGCCGCTGCTCACCACCCTGCTGCCCCTGGTCGCCGACCTGTCCCGCGAGTTGCCCGAAGGCGAGCGTTACCGGCGCCTGCTCCAGGCCATGCGCGCCCTGCTACCCTGCGACGCGGCCGCCCTGCTGCGCCTCGACGGCGAATGGCTGGTGCCGCTGGCGGTGGATGGCTTGAGCACCGACACCCTCGGCCGGCGCTTCAAGGTCAGCGAACATCCGCGTTTCGCCGTGCTGCTCAGCAGCCCCGGCCCTACCCGCTTTGACAGCGACAGCGAACTGCCCGACCCCTATGACGGCCTGGTGGATGGCCTGCACGGCCACTTGGAGGTTCACGACTGCATGGGCTGCCCACTGTTTGTCGACGACCAGCCCTGGGGCCTGCTGACCCTCGACGCCCTGGATACCGAGCGCTTCGAACGGGTGGAACTGGACGCCCTGCAAGCCTTCGCCAGTCTCGCCGCCGCCACCGTCAATGTCGCTGAACGCATTGAACGCCTGGCCCTGCGTGCCGAAGACGAACACCAGCGCGCCGAAATCTACCGCCAGGCCAGCGGCCAGCAGCACAAGGAAATGATCGGCCAGAGCAAGAGCCACAAACGCCTGGTGGAAGAAATCAACCTGGTGGGTGGCAGTGACCTGACGGTATTGATCACCGGCGAGACCGGCGTGGGCAAGGAGCTGGTGGCCCAGGCGATCCATGCTGCATCAAACCGCGCCGAGAAACCGCTGATCAGCCTCAACTGCGCCGCCCTGCCGGAAACCCTGGTGGAAAGCGAACTGTTCGGCCACGTGCGCGGGGCGTTTACCGGCGCGCTCAACGAACGCCGGGGCAAGTTCGAGCTGGCGAATGGCGGCACGCTGTTTCTTGATGAAGTGGGCGAGTTGTCCCTCACCGTGCAGGCCAAGCTGCTGCGGGTGCTGCAAAGTGGCCAGTTGCAGCGCCTGGGGTCTGACAAGGAGCACCAGGTGGATGTGCGCCTGATCGCTGCCACTAACCGGGATCTGGCCGAAGAAGTACGCAGCGGCCGCTATCGTGCCGACTTCTATCACCGTTTAAGCGTGTATCCCCTGCAAGTGCCGGCCCTGCGTGAGCGCGGTCGCGATGTGCTGTTGCTGGCGGGCTTTTTCCTTGAACAGAACCGCTCACGCATGGGCCTGGGCAGCCTGCGCCTGACCAGCGATGCCCAGGCGGCACTGCTGGCTTATACCTGGCCGGGGAATGTGCGCGAACTGGAACACTTGATCGGCCGCAGCGCCTTGAAAGCCCTGGGTAACTGCCGGGAGCGCCCGAAGATTCTCAGCCTCAGCGCGGCGGATCTGGACTTGCCGAACGCTACCGCGCCACCGCTCGAAGCGCAGCCCGACCCCGTGCCGGACGTCACCGGCGACCTGCGCCTGGCCACCGAGAACTACCAGCGCCAGGTCATCAGCGCCTGCCTCGAACGCCACCAGCACAACTGGGCCAGTGCCGCCCGTGAGCTGGGCCTGGACCGGGCCAACCTGGGACGAATGGCCAAGCGCCTGGGCCTGAAGTAATGAACGGTGATTCTCAGGTAAAGGAGATCAAATGTGGGAGCTGTCGAGCCCCCCACACTAAACCTGCTTCGCCTTGTAGATTGGATTGATCGGCGCGCCAGCCTTGGGCTTGCGAAACACCAACACATTCCCCAGCATCACCAGCACCAACCCCGCCAACGCCGGCGCCGTCCACTGATAGCCCTCGGCAAACGCCGAGACGTTCAACGCCACCACCGGGAACAGCACGGTGCAATACGCCGCCCGCTCCGGCCCCATGCGCCCGACCAGGGTCAGGTAGGCGGTAAAGCCAATCACCGAACCCGGGATCACCAGGTACAGCAGCGAACCGATGTACCGGCTGTTCCATTCCATGTCGAACGGAATGCCCTGCACCGCGCAGTACATCGCCAGCATCGACGCACCATAGGCCATGCCCCAGGCATTGGTGGTCAGTGGCTTGAGGCCGGCCTTCTGCTGCAGGCTCGACAGCATATTGCCCGCCGAGAAACACATGGTGCCGAGCAATGCCAAACCCAGGCCGAGCAAGGTTTGCGGGCTGGCGGTGTGCCCCACCAGTTCCGGCCAGAACAACAGCCCCAGGCCCAGCAAGCCAAGGCCGCCGCCCATCAACACATTGCGTGCGACCTTCTGCCCGAAGAACACCCGGGCGTTCAGCGCGTTCCACAAGGTGGCCGTCGAGAACACCACCGCCACCAGGCCGCTGGGAATCCACTGGCTGGCGGTCAGGAAGCACATGAAGTTGACGCAAAACAGGCACAGGCCCTGGGCCAGGCAGATCAGATGCCCGCGCCGGTTCATCACCTGCAGCTTGCGGCTGAGCAGCAGCATCACGAACAGCACCAGCGCCGCGAGGCCAAAGCGATAGACGATGGACACCGGAATCGCCACCACGCCCAGTTGCCACTTGAGGGCAATCCAGGTGGTGCCCCAGATCAATACGGTGAGTAAATACAGGAAAAGGTTCATGGCGGGCTCCGAGGGTTGAGCCACAGTTTCGCCCCTGGCGGCACCAGGTCTCTTGCACATTCTTGCGCTTTTGTCGGCTGCCGGGATCACAGCCGCCGCCGCTGGGAGTAGGATGCAAGCCGTCAGAGAGTACGAATATGCCGCCACTGGAAACCCTGCAAGTCTTTCAATCCCTCAACCGCTCGCCCAACGCTCGCCTCGAGCTGTGCGCCGAGCTCGGTGACGGCTTGTCTGCAGCCTTGTGGAGCAACCATCACGACGCCCAGGATTACGAAGCCCCCGAGCACCACACCTTGTCCTGCTACATCGGCGGCGGCACCGGCACCTTTCGCCGCGACCAGCCCGGCACCAAGGGCGGCCCGGACAAGCTGTGCATCCTGCCGGCCGAGCATCAGTCGGCCTGGGTGATCAACGGCGAAATCCGCCTGGCCCACGTGTATTTCAGCCCCGAGCAATTCGCCCTGGGCTGCGTCACCTTGCTGGACCGCGAACCCCGCGAGTTGCAACTGCGCGAGAGCACCTTCCTCGACGATGCGCGGCAGGCCCGGCGTTTTCACCAGTTGATCGGCCTGAACTGGAAAGAGCCCGGCGAACGCCTGCTGACCAGCTGCCTGGCCCATGAAATGCTCAGCCATACCTTGCTCAGCCAGGTGGGGATGCGCGAGGGTTTGCGTTTGAAAGGCGGGCTGGCCGCCCACCAGCGCCGGCAACTGGTGGAGCACATCGACCAGCAACTGGCGGAGCCGATCAGCCTGGGGCAGTTGGCAGGCTTGTGTGCGTTGTCGGAGTACCACTTTGCGCGGATGTTTCGCGAGAGTTTTGGACTGCCGCCCCATCAATATCTGCTGGCGCGGCGCCTGGCCCGCGCCCGGGAGTTGTTGCGGGGTGGGTCGTTGCCGCTGGGCGAGATTGCCCTGGCGTGCGGATTTTCCAGCGCGAGCCACTTTACCAACCGGTTCCGCCAGGCGATGGGCGCAACCCCTGGTGAATACCGGCAGGCGTTCCTGCCTTGAAATGCAATCTGCCTGACGGCACAGGTCCAATGTGGGAGCGGGCTTGCTCGCGAAAGCGGTGTGACAGTCAACACATGTACTGACTGAACCAGCGCATTCGCGAGCAAGCCCGCTCCCACCTTTGATCTTCGGTGCTCAATAGTCCGTGCTGTTGGCCAGTGCCGTGGCCAGGCGGTTTTCCAGCGCCTTAACCCGCGCGCCTGCGACCACGTAATTGTTGGTCACCATCGAAAACACCAGCTTGCGCCCATTGGCATCGGTGACATACCCAGTCAACGACGACACGCCACTCATGGAGCCGGTCTTGCCGTGCAGGTTGTTTTCCGCAGCGGTGCCCCGCAGGCGGTAACGCAGGCTGCCGCCCACCAGTCGCTGCGGATTACCGGCAACCGGCAACGCGTTGTACCAGGCGTTGAACCAGGGCTGTTTGCTGGCGGCCAGCAGCACATCCGTGAGGTTCTGCGACGACACCAGGTTACGCCGGGACAACCCTGAACCGTCCACCTGGTTCAACGTCGCCGTATCAATCCCCTGACGCTTCAGGAACCCGGCCACCGCCGCCACACCGGCAGGCGCCGTACCGGCATTCACGGTCTTGCGCCCCATGCTCTTGAGCAAGGCTTCAGACATGTTGTTATTGGAAAGCTTGAGCAACGGCGTGATCAGTTCCTGCAACGGCGCCGACTCATGCAGCGCGAGCACCGTCGCCGTGGTCGGCGTCACACCCCCGATCATCCGACGCCCCTGCACGACAATCCCCTGCTGCGCCAAGGCCTGTTCAAACAGGTTGGCCACCAGTTGCGTCGGCTCCCACACACTGACCAGTTGCGGGCTCTGCCTGCCCGGCGCCAGCGCGCCACTGAGGCGCAACAGGTTGGTGCCGTGCTGGCGATTGATTCCATAGCTGTTGCCTGTGCCGCTGACCGCACGGTTGCTGAGCTGCACGTAATCGGTAGCCGGGCTGATCTCCACCGTCACCGGGCGCCCTGCCACGACCGGCGCCCTGGCCGTGACCAGCAGGGAGCCCGCATCAAAGTCGTCATTGGGCGATACCGTCAGCGCCGAAATCTGCGCGCCGTAGTAGGTGCTTTCATCGTCCTGGGACCAGTCGGTGCCCAGGCGCTCGGCGTCGAAGAACGTGTCGTCGAACACCAGGTCGCCCCGCACCTGCCGGATGCCCTGCTGCGCCAGGTTGGCCGCCAGCGCCTGGTAATCCGCCCACTGGATCGTCGGGTCGCCCAGGCCGCGAAGGTAGAGGTTGCCGTCAAGCACCGCGCCCTGGCGGATGCCGTCGCTCAACAGTTGCGTGGAAAACCGATACTGCGGCCCCAGCACATCCATCGCCGCCGCAGTGGTCAACAGCTTGAGGCTCGAAGCCGGGCTCAGCCGTGTGCGTGGGTTGTGCTGGTAGAGCGTGTTGCCGCTGCGGGCATCACGCACCATCAGCGATACGCTGGCGCCGTGCAGTGCCGGGTCGGCCAGCAACTGGTCGAGGCTGGCACTGGTGGAAGTTTTCGGCGCCGTGGCGCAACCGCCCAGCAACAAGCTCAAGCCCAGCAGCAGCCCGCCGGTGTGTGTCCATCGTCCCAACCGCATAAACCTGGTAGTCCTTGAATTTCGAGAGTGCGCAGCTTGTGGAATTCCTCCCGGTCAATCAAGGCCCGTAGGTCGTGACGGAAAACGTATTGGCATGAAACAGCGGGTCCGGCTTGGGCTCGGCCTTGCTCGGCGCCGGCTGGGTAAAGTCCATGGCCGGCAGGAATACCCGCTGGCTCGCCGGGTCGAACGCCATGTTGTAGGCCATCGGCAAGGTGCTGACGCTGGCGCGTACGGCGTAGTGGTCGGCATCCGTTTGATCCACCAGCGTCAGGTTGGCATCGACGCCACTGGGGATCAGCAAGCGCCGGTGCTGCTCGTCGTAGGCCAGGGCGTTGACGTCGCGGGTGATCGGCAGCTTCGCCTTTACTTCACCGGTTTTCCGGTCGGCAACGATCAACACCGGCACTTCACCGCGACACGCCACAAACAGTCGCTGGCGCGCCACGTCCTGGGCCAATGCGCTGGGCTTGGGGCAACCGGCAAACTGCCAGGTGTCAAGCAACGCAAAGGTGCTCGCCGAATAGCGGGCGACCTTGCCTTCGTCGCGCATCGGCAGGAAGAAGCTGCCGTCGCCCTTGATCAGCAGCGGGTCGATTTTCTTCACCGCCAGTTCATGGGCGCCGGTGATTCGTTCCTGTTTCGGGTCGAATTCAAACAGAGTCGAACGATCCGCCCGACGCCCACTGACGATAATCACCTTGCCCGTCGATGGCTCGTACACCGCGCTGTTGAGGTTGCTTTGCGCCACCGGGATACGCTTCAAGAATGTGAGTGTGGATAACTCCACCACACTCAGACTGCCGTCGGTGTTGAGCACGAAAACCCGGTCTACCTCAGGCACGAACACCACGCCGTTGGCGCCTTCGGACTGCGCCACCGTCTCGACCAGGCGCTGCTGTTTCACATCAAACACGCTCAGGCCGTTTTCCCGGCGAGCCAGGAACAGATACGGCCGGGTCGGGTCCAGCCCGACAAAGCCCCAACTGTGGCCAGAGCCGGGCAATGTCACCCGGTGTTCGCGATGGTAGGTCGAGTCATCAGCCGATGCTGCGCCGCTGATCAACAGTGCTGCCAGTAACCAGTGTTTCATCAGAACTCCAGGGTGCTGGAGACGGACACCTGACGGGCGTCGCCGATGGAGACAAACTGCGTGTTCACGGCCGAGGTGTAATAGGTACGGTCAAACAGGTTCTTCACGTTGAGCTGGAACTTGACCTTCTGCCCCTCGATTTTAGTGTCATAGGTGGCGAACGCATCGGCCACGGTGTAGCTCGGCAGGTCGAAATCGTTGGCGGCATTACCCGCTCGCTCCCCCACATAACGTGCACCGGCGCCCACCCGCAGTTGGTCACCGCCAAGGATGCTGCCGAAGTCATACACCGCTGACAGCGAGCCGGTGTTCTTCGCGACGTTTTGCAGGCGGTTGCCCTTAAGGTCCGGGTCTTCGGTGACAACAGCATCGGTGTAGGCGTAGCTGCCGATTACGCTCCATTTATCCGTCAGTTGACCGCTGGCGTCCAGTTCAAGGCCGCGGGAGCGGACCTTGCCGGCTACGCTATAGATCGCGGTCGGGCCGTCGCCCACCTCGACCAATACATTGCGCTTCTCGATGTTGAACAGAGCGGCGCTGGCAGTGATACGACCCGGAATGTCGAGTTTGGTACCCAACTCCCAGGACTTCGACTGTTCCGGTTCAAGGCTGCCATCCAGCACCGTTTTGTTATCCAGCGGTGCGATGGTGGAGTTGGGCTTGAACGACTCGGTGTAGCTGCCATAGAACGACAGCTCGTCAGTGTAGCGGTACACCAGGCCCGCGCGTGGCACCCACTTCTGGCCATTGCCGTCGGTGTTGGCGGTGAACGGGACACCCTTGCCGGCGTATTGGTCGTACATCTGATAACGCGCGCCGCCCACCAGGATCCACTGGTCGGTGAGGTGGATCGCATCCTGCAGGAACAGCGAGTCGCTGCGCAGCAGGTCCATCTGGTTGCTGTCCGGCGCGCTGACGGTGGTGCCCGCCACTTCATTGCCATAGACCGGATCGTTGTAGTTGAACGTGCCACGGGGCGCCTGGCGGATCAGGTCGGCCCGGTAGATCTTGCGGTACTCGTCATCCAGGCCGAAGGTCAGGTCGTGCTGCATGCCCGCGACGTTGACCTTGCCTTCAAGGCTGGCGGTGGCGAAGCGGTCGGTGGTCAGTGCGCCCTGGGTGCCGTCCATGCTGCGGGTCAGGGTGCCATTGGCGTTGACCTTGACCACACGCACCTGGCTGGCGTCGTAGGTCTCGCGGTTCCAGCTGTAGCCGAAGTGGGCTTTCCAGTCGTCATTCAAATCGTGGTCGGCCTCGAAGCGGTACAGGTCGGAGCGGCCTTCCATGTTGTTGAAGGGCTCGTCCAGGCGGCGAGTCGACGGGATGTTGAGCGGGTGGTTGGTCTTGGGGTCGATGGCGGTGCCCCGGTCGAACGGCGAGAGAAACTCCCGGTGCTCATAGGCAAACAACAGCTTGGTGTTGTCGCCGTACCAGGCCAGCGACGGTGCGATCAGGCTCTCGCGGTGAGTGCCGTAGTTGCGCCAGTAATCTTCGTCTTCGTGATCGACGATCAAGCGGTACGCCAACCCGCTGTCACCGATGGGCCCTGTGGTGTCGAGGTTGCCGCCGCTGCCGTTCTTGCCGTCGCCAAAGGTCGAGCCGCGCACGGTCAGCGAGGTGGATTGGATCAGCTCGGGTTTCTTGCTGACGATATTGACCACGCCGCCCGGATCCTGGATGCCATACAGCAACGACGACGGGCCCTTGAGCACTTCGACGCGCTCGGCGGTGGAATTCAGCGCGCGGCCCTGCACCAGCGGCATGCCGTCCTGCATGATCGAACCGTTTCGGTTGTCACCAAAACCCCGCAGCATCACCGCGTCCTGGGTGCTGCCCAAGGTGTTGGCCTGGGTGATGCCACTGATGTTGGTCAGGGCATCGTCGAGGTTGCGCGGCTGTTGATCGCGCATCACCTGGGCCGGTACAACGTTGACAGTCTGTGGGGTTTCCAGCAGCAGGCCGTGGGAACGCATCACCGAACTTGTAGGCGGCGGTTGATAGCTGGTGGTATCCGAGGCCAGGGCGGCACCGTTGATGGTGGTGGCGCCGAGGTTCAGCGCGCCGTCGGTGGGCAGCGGTTCCAGGGCCAGGGTGCGGGCGTCGATCTGGCGGAAGGTGAAGCCGGAATTACCCAGCAGGCGTTGCATGGCCTGGGCCGCACTCATCTGCCCGGTGATGGCCGGGGCCTTGATGGCGTAGGGCGCTTCGTCGGTGTAGACCACGCTGATGCCGGTCACCCGGGTGAAGTCGCTCAAGGCCTGGGGCAGCGGCTTGGCGGCCAGGGCAAAGTTGAACAGCGTGCTCTGCTGCTGCGCCTCGGCCGCCTGCGCCACGCCCAGGGGCAACAGCGCCAGCCCCGAAACTGCCAATACCGAGGCTCCCAGCCAATGTTTAACCGAACCCGCCGACGTTGCCCTGGACTTCATGCTTGAGAACCCGTGTGTAAAAAACGCTGTTAATGCGAATTAATCGCAGTTTCAAGCACTACACGGATGGCCGACAGGTTTACCTCACACCGATTTGAAAATAATTTCAGTCACGCCGGTTGGATCCGAAATCCGAAGCGCGGAACGTGCACATGCACGGTGCCGGCGCGGTCATCGGTGCGCCGCAGAATCAGCTCTTCGCGGCCGGCAAACAGCAACTCCCCGGCCACCGGATCGGTGCCGTAGTCGGTGGCGCTGATGGTCACTTGCTGGCCGGGCTTGAAGCCGTTCGGGTCTTCGAAGATTTCTTCCGGCAGGTTGGCCGGCATGGCATTGCGCGCGACTTCCAGGGCTTGCTCGGCACTCATCTGGCTCGACGTGCCATGCCCGAAACCCAACACCCGGGCGAGCCAGGCGGCCACCGCAGGATAGGTTTCCACCAGCGGCGAGGTGACCGACGATCCCATGAGGAACCACAACGGGTGCGCCAGGGCGAAGTCGGCAATCGACGGCTCGCCGAACAGGAAGTCGCCCTGCTGGTGCTGCAACTGCTGATTGATACGACCGATGATCACCGGCCATTGATGCTTGGCCTGATCCAGTTGCACACGGGTGGCCGTGCCGCCACTGAACAATTTGCTGCGGTCGGCCACCAGCACCTGGAGCATTTCCGGCGGCACTTTGGCGAACTTGACCGCCAGGGATTCCGGCTGGAACACCAGGCTCACGGCATGGGAGAACACCGTCGAATCAGCCCAGGCGGCGAAGCTTTGGCTGACCAGTTCCAGGCCTTGGGGAAACAGCGCCGGCACGGACTTTTCCTGCTCCAGGCGGCGGGCGATCAGTGCGGTGTCGCAGTAGATATCGGCGCCCACCTGCAACACCGGGGTCTTGCGATAACCACCGGTGAGGGCCGTCAAGTCAGGCTTGGGCATCACCGGCGAGATGTGCACCGAACGCCAGGACAAGCCCTTGAAGCCCAGCAACAGGCGGGCTTTTTCGGCAAACGGGGATTGCGGGTAGTGGTGCAGGATCAACTCAGTCATGCCAGGCTCCGCTCAATGAGTGAGCGTCCAGCTTAGCCTGCAAACCCGGCAAAGGTGCGCATGGGAACCTATCAGTCAAACTGATGGGCCGATCGCCGCCAGGCACTCCTTGGCGCTTTTCTTGAGTTTCTTGATCAGCCGTTCCTGGCGCAGCGCCTCGGCCTTGCTGATGCATGCCTCGGTGTACACCAGCGCCACGGCGGGGCTCGAGAGGAAAAACCGTGCGCCCTTGCCACTCTGGTGCATGGCAAAGCGGCGCACCGGGTCATTGCTGATACCGCAATAGAGCGAGCCATTGGCGGCGCGCACCAGGTAGACAAACCACGGTTTGGCTTCAGAAGGAGTCGTCACGGATCAATTCGGCAAACCATAGGAACGCCAATCTTATCAACGACTGGCCTGGAACGCCTTCAACCCTTTCAGCGCCTGGGCCCGCACGGCGTTTTTCACCAGCGGCGTCCAGCCCAGCAACAGGCCTTTGGTGCCCAACGCCTGCCGCGACCAGCGCCACAGGTCAAAGTGGTCGTGATGCTCGCAGATCTTGCCGTCACGAAACACAAAGCGCGCCCGGATATCGTTGACTACGGTGTTGCCCGTCGCACTGAACAGGTAGGTCGCCACCCAGTGGGCGCTGCCGGTGATTTCATCGCTGCGCACACTGTCGAAGGTCAGGGAAAAGTCCTTGGCCCGGGTGGTCAGCATGCGCCACATGTCGCCGGCATCACGGCCACGCAGTTCACCGAATGCCGGGTCGCTGAACACCACGTCGTCGCTGTAGCAGGCGCTCATGGCCTCGGCATCCAGGCGCTGGAAGGCACTGTAGAACTCGGTGATCAAGGCGTTATGGGCGTCGCTCATGGGCAGGTTCCGCAAAAGAAGTTGGGATGGCCGGTACGATAATCCCCAAGGCCGGGGAACACTACTGGCATCAACGCCAGGAATACCTCATCCCGTCCCTTCAGGGCACCATTCCGCTGCTGCGAGCATAGTGGAACAAATCCACATCGGTGGAGATACACAGCCGGTTCATCGCGGTACTTTTCTGTTTGCTGATGGTGGAGATGCTGCGATTGACCCGCGCGGCAATCTGGCTGACGGTCATGCCGCTGGCCAGCATGCGCACCACTTCGCGCTCCTTGCCCGACAGTTGCGGCGGTTGTGATTGATCGCCCGTGCCGGCCTGCACCAACTGGGTCCGCAGGGACTCGCTGACGAAGGTCTTGCCCTCGCAGACTTCCTTGATGGCCGTGGGCAACTCCTTGGCCGACGCACTCTTGGCGACAATGCCTCGGGCGCCCTCGGCGAACGAGGCACGCAGGGTGGCGATATTGGCGAACATCGTCACCAGGATCACCGGCACCCCGGGGTATTGGCGTTGCAACAAGCCCAACAACACATAGCCGTCAGCCTGCTGCCCGCCCGGCATGGCGAAGTCCGTCACCAGCACATCGCAAGGGGTGCTGCCCAGTACCCGCAGCAGCTCATCCGGGCCGTTGGCCTCACCGACCACCTTGCACTTGCCGTTGGCCTCGATCACCACCTTCTGCCCGATCCGAACAATGGGATGATCGTCAGCAATAATTACGCGAAGCATAGAAATCCATGAGTGATGGCAAATTGATTTGCGCAAAATAACCCTGTCCGTCCCGGGCAACAACCGCCCACCTGGGAGCGGTTTTCAATGGCGTCCCGTGTTCTTAAGCGGGTGATTTTTTACCTACAACAAAAAAGGAAACCACCTACAAACTAAGCCCACAGACAGAGGTAATACCCCCTACAGAATCGCTGAAAATGTCATAAATCTGTCAAATAGCGCAGATACACCAGCAGGTCCTGGTCGAACCGCTGCAATGCCCGCCTGTTGCACCGGATCCCGTGCTTGCGCACCTGTTCGATCAACTCCCCCGCACAGCGATCCAGCTCCGTCTCGCCAAAAAACGCCAGGCTTCCCGCCAGGCGATGCAGGCAGTCGACCAATGCATGCGGGTCGACGATGCGGCAAGCCTGTACCAGGCCTGCGTAATCAGCCTCGGCCTCGCGCACCAGGGTGCGCAACATTTGGTTCACCACCTGTTCATCGCCAAATGTCCTGATCAGTTCGGCACGAGTCGGCCAGTGCACCCCGGCGCAGGCTGTGGCAGGCGGGTTCGTACTGGCGCCCGGCGGCTGTGGCAGCCACTGCTCCAGCACCCCGCGCAATTGTTCCAGGGTCAGCGGTTTGAGCAGCCAGGCATCCATGCCGGCCTCAAGGCAGCGGCGCGCATCGTCCGCAGAGAGTTTGGCGGTCAAGGCAATGATCGGCACACGCGGGCGGCTGTGTACGGCCTCTCGCCGCCTGATCTCACGAGCCATGCTATAGCCATCCAGCACCGGCATGCGGCAATCGCTGATCACCAGGTCGAAATGCCGCAGGGCGATGGCGGTCAACGCGGCCTGCCCGTTGCACACCAGTTCGTGATCGACTTCGAATTTTTGCAGGAACCAGCCCATCAAGGCGCGATAGGCCTGATGGTCCTCGACGATCAGCACGCTCAGGTGCTTCCAGTGAACAGGAGGACTGCGCCATGGCACCGTTTGCTGCCTGGGGGCGTCGTCAGCAAACACGCTTGGCATCATGGCCACCTCGATATCGGCGCCGACCTGCCAGGGCCATCAGACGGCCCTGGCATATCGTCTAGTGAGGGTGCGCTTGACGGTGATCCTTAACCCATCCGCCTGGCACCCATTACCGAATCAAGCTATCCACATGAATACCACTCTTGCGATACAAGAACTACGAAAAGACAGTTTTTCCTACAGCTCCGCCCACCTATTCCGACTTGACGCAGGCGAGCTAGAGGGATAGCGGATTGTCGTAATTCTTGTATTTCCCCTCCTCCCCCCCGGCGCTAAATTGCGCCCCACCCCAAGAGGGCAACCCGCCAACTCACCTGGCGGCCAACTATCCGAACTGACCCGACGCCCAACCGCGCCTCTTTCTGCGCTGCGGTGAGCTGCACCCGTCAGTTGATCCAACACCGAGACAATACAACCATGAACAAGCACCTGATCGCCGTCGCCAGCGCCCTGCTGATCACTGGCACCGCCCCCGCCTTCGCCGCCAGCACCGTGGACCTGACAGTCAAGGGCATCATCACCCCGAATGCCTGCACGCCGAGCCTGTCCAGTGGCGGGGTCATCGACCACGGCAAGATGTCGGCCAAGGACTTGAACGCCACCCAGATCACCCTGTTGCCGAAAGTCACGCTGCAAATGACCGTGACCTGCGATGCGCCGGTGATCTTCGCCCTCAAGGCGACCGACAACCGTATTGGCTCCGGCAGCGGCAGCGGCTTCGGGCTGGGCTTTATCAACGGCACGCAAAAGCTGGGTTCCTATAGCTTGACCCTTGGCGCCAACGGTAGCCCGCCCCAGGCCGACGGCGAAACCGTGCAAGCCATCGGGTCTTTCGACAATGGCGTCACCTGGGAGCGTTGGAACAGCTTTGAAACCGGCACCTATCTCTCGGTCGCCACCCTGGCAGACGCCAGCACCCCGCGTGCCACCCAGCAACTGGTCACCCCCGTGGCCTACAGCGGCTACATCAACCGCACCGACGGCCTGGACCTGAGCAACGAAGTCAATATCGACGGCTCGGCCACCATTGAAGTGCTCTACCTGTAACCCACCTTCGCCCCTGACCTGCAACCAAAAGGTGCTGCTCGATGATGAATTCCTCACCCGCTGTCTTTCTCGCCACGTTGCTGCTGGCCCCCACCGTCCTGGCCGCCAGCAGTACCGACTTCGCCGTCACGGGCACCATCACACCCAATGCCTGTGAACCCATGCTCTCCGGCGGAGGCGTGGTGGATTACGGAAAAATGCCGGCCAAGGAACTCAACACCGACAGCCCGACCTCACTGCAGCCGCAGACCATGCAAATGGAAGTCCTGTGTGAAGCGCCAACGTTCATCGCGCTGAGCACGATCGATAACCGCGCCGGCACTTCGGCAATTAACGACTACTGGCATGGCCTGGGGTTGACGGACAGTGGCGAAAAACTTGGCGCCACCGCATTCGGCCTGCTCAACCCGGTCGCGGACGGCGTCACGGTCAAGACGATCAACTCGACCGATGGCGGGGTGACCTGGCTCCCGTCGATTTACCTGGGCCACTACACCCAAACCTCGGTCGCCACCAACGGCGGTGCGAACACCCCGATTGCGATACGGCAATTCAGTGCCGACCTGCGCGTGTACACGATGGTCGACGGCACCGACCGCCTGACCGTGCTCGACGAAGTGCCGCTGGACGGCCATGCCACCGTGCAACTGAAGTACCTGTAACCCTTTATTCAACCGGCCCCACTCGAAAGGAAACGTGTGCCCCATGAAACTTACGCTCAATGCCCTGGCCACCGCGCTGCTGCTCAGCACCAGCGCCTCTGCCCTGGCGGCGTCCACCGTCGACCTGACTGTCAAAGGGGTGATTACCCCCAACGCCTGCACACCTGGCCTGTCCGGCGGAGGGATGGTGGACTACGGCAAGATCTCCGCCAAAGACCTGAACCTCACGATCCCCAAACAACTGCCACGCACCACCTTGCAACTGACCATCACCTGCGACGGCGGCACCCTGTTTGCCGTCAAGGGCACCGACAACCGCGCCGGGTCCAACTCCAGCGGCGGCACCTACGGCCTGGGGTTGATCAACGGTACGCAGAAGCTGGGGGCCTACGACCTGATGCTGAATAACGCAGTCGCCGACGCTGTCGCCGTCACGGTGCTGGAATCCGGGGATAACGGCACGACCTGGGCAGAGTCGGCGGACGCGATCCTGCCACCCAGCGCATTGGCGGCTTTCGGCGATAGAACCTCGGGCACCTGGCTGCCGGTGCCGATCCAGCAAGTCGTCAGCGACCTGGTGGTGTACGCGCAGATCGCCCGGGCCGACAGCCTGGACCTGAGCGATGAACACCCGATCGACGGCTCGGCCACGCTGGAAGTGAAGTACCTGTAAACCCGCGGCCTCGTCGTTCGCGGCGAGGCGCCTTACTTGCACCGAACACATTGAAGACCGAATGATGAACAGAACCCTACGCCTGTGCACGGCGCTGTTATTGCTCAACACCGGCTCTAGCGTGTTTGCCAGCACCGCCACCGAGATGACCCTGTCGGGCCTGGTTACCCCCAGCTCCTGCACCATCGCGCTCTCCGGCAGCGGCATCATCGACCACGGCACCATCCCTGCCCATCTCCTCAACCAGGTGGCTCCCACCCCGTTGCCTACCCAATGGCTGGAGGTAGAGATCCACTGCAGCGGCCCCTTGTTGTTTGGCCTGATTGGCCTGGACAGCCGCGAAGATTCGTCCGCCGCACCGGACACTACCTACGGCCTGGGGAGAAACCCCATCGCGCCCGCGGAGCAGTTGGGTTACGTCGACCTGGCGTTCGAAGCGGCGCAAGGAGACGGCCAGGCCATGCAGTCACTTGTGTCAAACCCCGAAGGCGGCCTTTGGGCTCCCCAACCGGCCATCCACCCCAAGACACTCATGGGCTTCGCCCGTCCCGGCCGACCGTTTCCGGAACCCATCGTCACCCTGACCACCCGGATCCGCGCACAGACCACCATCCACCCGGCGAACCGTCTGACCCTCAGGCAAGACGTTCCCCTCGATGGCTCACTGGTCCTGGATTTGCGTTACCTCTAAGCCCTGTGATCATTTTAGGAACTGCGTCATGAAGACCTATCCAACCTTGCTGGCCCTGGGCTGGCTGCTGAGCACCCAGGCGTTTGCCGACGGCATGGTGCCCGACACCTCGGTGGTGATCGTCAACGAGGCCGACGGCGAAGCTTCGGTGTCGGTGACCAACACCGACGGCAAACTGGCCCTGCTGCACGTCACCCTGGAAGACATTCCGGAAGACACCGAATCGCTGCTGTTCGTCACCCCGCCCCTGTCCCGGGTCGAGGCCGATAAAAGCCAGTTGGTGCGCTTTATCCTGCGCAACCCCACGCCCCTGAAAACCCAACGCCTGAAGCGGGTGATCTTCGAAGGCATGCCCAAGGACCGTGACGCCGCCCAGGCTGGCCATGCGCGGGTGGGCGTGACCGTGCGCCAGAACCTGCCGGTGATCATTCATCCCAAGGGCCTGGCGCCGAACCGCACACCCTGGACCGGGCTGACCTGGTCGTTGAACGCCGGTCACCTGAACGTCGCCAACCCCACGCCTTACGTGGTGCGCCTGGCCCAGGAGCTGCAATTGCTGCCCGGCAAGCAGAGCCTGGTGCTGCCGCGCACTTATGTGTTGCCCGGCGAAACCCTGCGGCTCAGCACGCCCCACACCGCCACGGCCGTACGCCTGCAACCGGCCACCGTGTACGGCTTTGCCGTCGCCGCCTATGAAGCACCGATAACCGCCGCAAACGCTGAATAACGAAGTGACAGCCCTGTGACTGTCACCGGGAAGCCCGCCAACCGTTGCCGGCTTCCATAACCTGAGTGCCTTTACGTGAACACAGTAACCACTGACCCGGCTGGCGAAGCCGTGCCCGACTGTCCTTTACGCCCCGCCCGGATGCGGGCCGCGCTGCCACTGACCATGGCGTTGCTGTCGGCCGATGCCTGGGCCGACGCCTTCGACGCGCAAACCCTGCACCAGCGCGGTATCGACCCGGAACTGGCCTACCTGTTGCTGGACGCACCGCGCTACACCAGCGGCCGCCACGCCGTGAGCCTGACGGTGAACGGCCAGCGCCGTGGCCGCCTTGATGTTCAGTTCGACAGCCAGGGCGCGCTGTGCTTCGACCGCCCGCTGCTGGACGCCGCCGACCTGGTGATACCGGCCCCGCTGGGCGACAGCCACTGCCATGACTTCCTCGGCGAATACCCGCAAACCGTGGTGGAGCAAGACCCCGCCAGCCTGAGCGTGAGCCTGATGGTGCCCACCGATGCCCTGCGCCCGCGCCAACGTGAGCTGTCCGGTTATGAAACCGGAGGGTTCGCCGGCTTGCTCAACTACGAACTCACCGGTTTGTACAACCGTTATGGCGACGACACCAACCGCTTCGGCTCGGCCAATACCGAAGTGGGGTTCAACGCGGGCGACTGGATCGTGCGCAGCCGCCAGGTGCAGACCTGGCAGGATTCCAGGTCTCGCAGCACTCACCTGGAAGCCTATGCCCAGCGCACCTTCGCCGAGCAGCAGGCGGTGTTGCAGGCCGGGCAGATCAACCTCTACAACCCGGTAGTGTCATCGGCGCAGATCACCGGCATGCAACTGTTTACCGAACAGGCCCTGCAGGACCAGGAACAGGGCTCGACCATCAGCGGCATCGCCAACAGCCCGGCCCAGGTCGAGGTACGCCAGAACGGCGCGCTGATTCACTCCACGGTGGTGCCGGCCGGGCCGTTCTCGCTGACCGACGTGAGGCGCCTGAACACACGCTCCGACGTTGAAGTGACGGTCAAGGAAAGCACCGGCGAAGAGCGGCGCTTCACCGTGCCGGCGGCGATGCTCGGCATCGGCTTGCCAGCCCCGGGTTACTCGTTGGGGGCGGGCCGGGTGCGCAATATCGGCGATACACGGGGCGACGATCCATGGGTAATCAGCGGCGGCTGGAGCGGTGCGTTGAACCCGCGCCTGAGCCTGGGGGCCGGCGCGCTTGCCGCCGAAGACTACCGTGCCACGGGTGCCAGCCTCGGCCTGTTGCCGTGGCCAGACGGCCAGGTACAACTGTCGACCCAGATTGCCGATGCCCAACGCCTGGGTGAACGCGGCGTACAGACCGACCTGAGCCTGTCCCAGCGCCTGGGCCGGCAATGGTCGATCACCGCCGGCGCCTCCCACCGCACCATGGGCTACCGGGAGCTGGAAGACGCCGCCTACTACGACTCACGGGACGACGAGGGTCGCCTCACCCGCTATCGCGACCAGCAGAGCCTGGCCCTGGGCTGGGCCCATCCATGGCTGGGAGCCTTCAATGCCGGCCTGTCGCGCACCACCACGTTCAACGGCGAAAACAGCAGCCGTGCCCTGGCCTCATGGGGCACCAGCGTGCGCGGCGTGTCGCTGTCGGCCAGTGCCGAGTGGCAGGTCAGCGGCCGGCAGAATAACGAGAACGCGGTGTACCTGAACCTGAGCGTGCCACTGGGTGAGAACCGGCGTGGGCGCTCCTGGGTGCGCAACTCCGGTGGCGAGCATCGCATCGGCCTGGGGGTGAACGAGCAGGTCAACGATCAACTCAGTTACCGGGTCAGTGCCGAGCACGACAGCCGCGACCAACAAGTGGAATCCACCCTCGGCGTGTCCTATCTGCCGCGCTATGCACAACTGGACATGAACTACAGCCGCTCTGACGCCGAGCGCTCCAGCTACCAGGGCGGTGTGCGCGGTGCGGTGGTGGCCCACAGCGGTGGCGTGACCTTCTCGCCTTATCCGGTGCGCGACACCTTTGCGCTGGTGTCTGTCGGCGATATGGCCGGGGTCAAGCTCACCACGCCCAGCGGCCCGGTGTGGACCGACTTCCAGGGCCAGGCCGTGGTACCGCAGGTGTCCGCCTACGGGCGCAGCCCCGTGGAAGTGCAAACCCAGTCGCTGCCGCGCAACGCCGATATCAGCAACGGCCTGGCCGTCATCAGCGCCGGGCGCGGTGCGGTCGACCGCGTGGAATTCGGCGTGGCCCTGACCCGTCGTGCCTTGCTCACAGTGACCACCGACCACGGTACGCCACTGCCCCGTGGCGCCACGGTGAGTACCGCCGATGGCGAGTTCGTGACCCTGGTGCAGGAAGGCAGCCAGGTGTTCCTGCCGAACGTGCTGGACCCACGTCCCCTGTGGGTCAAGGCACCGGGCATGAGCCGCTGTGAACTGCAGGTTGAACTCGCGGAAAAAGCCGACCCGCAGGTGTATTTCGAAACCGCCCCGGCCCGCTGTGTGACGCCATGAGGAAGACTGTGATGAAGCGATTGTTACTGCTGGGATTGGCCCTGGGCGCCATCGTCCAGAGCCGGGCGCACGCCGACGAATGCCAACTGACCCTAAGCCAGTCGCGCCTGGATTTCGGCGTGATGAACCGCGCCGTGCAGCGCAACCCCGGCGCAGAAATCCTGCTGGGAGAACGCCGCCTGAGCCTCAACCTGAACTGCCCGACGCCCACCGATATGCACGTGTTCTACCGGGCCCTGGCCGCGACCGCCGAGCGCTACCGCTTTACCGAACGTGGCAGTTACCGCGTGCACATCAGCGATGCGGTACTCGACGGCCAGGCTGTTGAACTGGGGTTGACCAGCGGGCAAGGCCAGGCGCCCAGTGCCAGGGGCAGGATACTCGACTGGCGGCCCGACCAGGCCATCGTACCGTTGCGCGACGGTGCGCCGACCACCGGCAGCAGCTTCTCGGCGCAATTGCTGGTCAATGCCTGGGCACAGGCCGACGCCCTGCAAGTGCGCGACGCGGTGACCTGGCAAGCCACCGGCTTGATCGACGCCGTCGCCAGCGGCCGCGCCCGGGAGCTGTCGCTGCAAGCCGGCTTCGCTCCGGCGGCCTGCGAGACCACGCTGTCCAACGGCGGCATCATCGACTTTGGCCGTATGTGGTCCAGGAGCCTTAACACCGACAAGGAAACCGGGCTGGTCTCCCGCAGCCTGCTGCTGAGTATCGGCTGCGACGGCCCGACTCATTTCGCCTTGCGCATGCATGACAACCGCAAAGGCTCGGCCACCGGCGGCATCGACGAAACCGCCTACGGCCTGGGAGTGGACGACAGTCGTAATAAAATCGGCCGGTACTTCCTCTATTTCGACCCTTTCGACCTGCGCGCCGATGCCCTGCCCCAGGTATATCGCACCGACTCCACCACCGGTGGCGTGGCCTGGAGCAGCTCCAGCGCCTACCCCATTCCCATCGGCAGCAGCAGCTTGCTCGGCTTTACCGCTCTACCCGGCAGCAATGCCGGCCCCACCGCGATCCAGAACCTGAGTGGGCAGATCAGCGTGCGCGCCGTCCTGTCCCCCATGAACAGCCTGGACCTGCGTACGGAAGTACTGCTCGACGGTTCGGGCACGATTGAAATCATCTACCTCTGATCAAGGAGTATGGTCATGCACCTACGCCAGCGTTCTCTCGCAACACTTGCCCTGCTGACCCTCAGCAGCGGTGCCACGGCAGCCTCCAGTGTCGAACTTGGCGTCACCGGCTTGCTCACTCCCAGTGCCTGTACACCGGCGCTGTCGAGCAACGGGCTGATCGACTACGGCAAGATTTCCCAACAGGAGTTGAACATTGATCGTGGCAAACGCCTGCCGGTGCGCTACCTGAGCGTGACCATCAACTGCGAGGCAGCGACTCGCTACGCCCTACGCATGAGCGACAACCGCGACGGCACCGCCAACGTCAACAGCGAAATCTACTACGGGCTGGGCCTGGACCCGAGTGGCAACAAGATCGGGCTGTACTCCCTGACCTTCGACCCCAAGCAGACGGTGATCGACAGCCTGCCGGAGGTTTACGGCACCGAGTCCACCAGCGGCGGGATCGCCTGGCGCACCGCCAACAGCAACCCGATCGACATCGGTTCGCGCAGCTTTCTCGGCTTTACCGACACCGTCGGTAGCACCAGCGGGCCGACGGCCTTCCAGACGCTGAGCAGCCTGGTCAGGGTCGATACGGTGATCGCTGCCAAGAACAATCTCGACCTCAGCAGCGACGTGCATATCGATGGTTCCAGCACTATGGAAGTGCTGTACCTCTAGACCTTTTCGCTGGTCACGCCGACATACCGCGCACGCCCGGCGCCCAACCCCGCGATGATCGCGCCCAGGCCGATCACCGCGAAAATCCAGCCGGTGGCGTTCCAGCCACCGGTCCAGTCATGCACCAGCCCGACCGCGAACGGCCCCATGGACGCCAGCGTGTAGCCGATGCCCTGGGCCATGCTCGACAGGTTGGCGGCTACATGGGCGTCCCGTGAACGCAGCACGATCAAGGTCAGTGCCAGGCTGAAAGTGCCACCCTGGCCCAGGCCCAGCAGAATCGCCCAGCCCCACAAGCCGTCCAACGGTGCATACAGGCAACCGAACAGGCCGCCCAGGGTCAGCACCATCACCACCACGATGGCCAGGCGCTGGTCCTTGCCGCGGGTGGCCAGCCAGGGCGCAGCCAGGGAACTGGCCAGTTGCACAATCACCGAACCGGAAAGCACCAGGCCCGCCTGGGTGGCGCTCAGGCCACGGCCGATCAGGATCGACGGCAGCCAGCCAAACACAATGTACGCCAGGGAGGATTGCAGGCCCATGTACAGGGTCACCTGCCAGGCCAGCGGATCACGCAACAAGCCCTTCACGCGATAGGCCACCTGGTGCGCGCCGTGTTTCTGGCCGACCTGTGGCAACCAGAACAACGCCGCGACCAACGCCGGGAGAATCCAGAACCCCAGGCCGATGTTCCAGCTGTCGCCGAAGTAATGACTCAGGGGCACCGTGGATCCCGCCGCCAGCGCTGCACCCAGGCACAGGGCCATGGTGTACACGCCGGTCATGGTGCCGGCCTGTTTGGCGAAATCGCGCTTGACGATACCGGGCAACAGCACCCCGATGATGCCGATACTCGCGCCCGCCAGCAGGCTGCCGGCGAACAGCCCGGCCTCACCGAATGAACTGCGCAGGATGATGCCGCCGGCCAGGGTCAGCAGAATGCCCAGCACCACCCGCTCGGCGCCAAAACGTCGGGCCAGGATCGGAGCCAGTGGCGCGAACAGGCCCAGGCACAAGACGGGCAGCGTCGTCAGCAACCCGGCCTTGGCCGCCGAGAGACCCAGGCTGTGGGAAACCTCAGCGAGCAGCGGCGCCATGCTCGACAACGCCGGGCGCAGGTTCAGCGCCACCAGGATCAGGCCCAACAGCAACAACCACGGACGGCTCACCACCGGCGGGCTGTGCTGGACCTCATCGTCATCGGCTTCGGCGTCGATCAGCAGTTCATCAAGGGCATTTTCTGAACGGGGCATGGTGGTCTCGGGTTCAAGGTTCATTGATCAACTGCCGGGACAGGGCCTTGGCGCGTTCCGGGTCCTGTTGCTCCACGGCATCGAGCAAGGCGCCGTGCAGGTCGAATACCGCTTGCCGGCGCGGCTGGATGTTCAGGGTCTGGCGCAGTTGCGCGCCGACAATGCTCGAGAAGTACTGATACAGCTCGCTCAAGGCCGGGTTGTGGGCCGCGTCCACCAGGCGTTTGTGGAACACCAGGTCGCAGCTGATGTAGTGCTCAAGATCACCGTGGTAATGGTCGCCGCTGGCGTTGAGGGCCGCGCGCAAAGCGACCAGGTCTTCATCGGTGCGGCGCAACGCGGCCAAGCCGACTGCCTCGACTTCAAGAATCTGCCGCGTCTCCTGCGCCTGAGCCAGGGTGCAGTGGGACAAGGCTTTCATCGCGCCCAGCGGGTCGGTCATGGAGCGCAAATAGCTGCCGTCGCCCTGGCGGATCTCGATCAACCCGGAGAATGCCAATACGCGCATGGCTTCACGCACGGTGTTGCGGCTGATCCCCAACTCGGCAGACAACTCGGGCTCGGTGGGCAGGCGTTCGCCGATGGCCCATACGCCTTGGGTGATGCGCTGGCGCAACTGTTCGAGGGCTTGATCGACGAGGGAGCGTTTGATCAGGGGGGCGATGTCTGTCATGGGTTTCGTCCTTTCATCCAATCATAGGATGAATTTTCCCACAGCCTATTCGGAGTTGCCTACAAAGGCAACGCACTAGGGTTCTTGGGCAGGCAAAGGAGCAGTATTTTCGATTGGTAAAATTACCCTCAGAGGGTAATTATTGGACTCAGGTGTCTTATGGAAAAGTACACACCTCATTACGATCTGGCGGTGATAAAGGCGGATGTCAGGCGGCTTGGCGCCAAGGCTTTCACACGTGCGGCAAAGAAAACCGCAGAGGCGCTCGACCTTGATCTCTCGGAAATGCAGGCCGTTATTTTCGAACTGCAAAACAGGATGTTGTACAAGTCGATGACCACCTATGTGGATCATCGGATCTGGCATGACGTCTATCACATCCATTCACACGGTCTGGAGATTTACATCAAGGTGACTTACTGCTCCGGCAGCAACCCTCCGGTGATCTCCTTCAAAGGGATGAACCTATGAACACCCAACATTGCTTCATCTGCGGAGCCCCCGACGCCATGACGCGTTTTGAAGGCCGCAGCGAAACCATGCGTATAAAAGGCATGGAGCGGCGCATTGATGATCTTTCGGGCTGGGAATGTCAGGTGTGCGAGGACGGCATGTATGACCCCGATAGCTGCGAGCGTCATGCCAATGCCGGTGATGATCTGCTCCACGCCGCCCGAGGGATAATGGGCGCCGAACTGAAGCGAATCCGTCGCAAGCTGCACCTCACGCAAAAAGAAACCGTGGGCTTGCTCTCCGGTGGCGGCCACAACGCATTCTCACGTTACGAACGCGGTGAAATAACGCCACCCAAACCATTGATGGTACTGATGCGACTGCTGGATCGTTACCCCCACTTGCTCATCGATGCCAAAGAACTGGCCGAAGGCGCAGACCTGCGCAACGCCTTCACCTACACCATCAACGACAAGACGCAAGAAGCCCTAAACGCCTCCTAGACAGGCAAAAATAAACCCGGCACCAGGCCGGGTTTATTGTTTCAAGCATTACCCATGGATCAATGCAAAATCTGGCTCAAGAACAACTTGGTCCGATCATTCTGCGGGTTGTCGAAGAAGTCATTCGGCGCCGCCTGTTCAACGATCTCGCCCTTGTCCATGAAGATCACGCGGTTGGCCACGGTGCGCGCAAAGCCCATTTCGTGGGTCACGCAGAGCATGGTCATGCCGTCTTCCGCCAGGCCGATCATGGTGTCCAGTACCTCTTTCACCATTTCCGGATCGAGCGCCGAGGTCGGCTCATCGAACAGCATGATTTTCGGCTTCATGCACAGCGCACGGGCAATCGCCACGCGCTGTTGCTGGCCGCCGGACAACTGCCCCGGAAACTTGTGGGCCTGCTCCGGAATACGCACGCGCTCAAGGTAGTGCATGGCAATTTCTTCAGCCTTGCGCTTGGGCATCTTGCGTACCCACATCGGGGCCAGCGTGCAGTTCTGCAGGATGGTCAGGTGCGGGAACAGGTTGAAGTGCTGGAACACCATGCCGACTTCGCGGCGGATCGCTTCGATCTGCTTGAGGTCATTGGTCAGTTCCACGCCATCGACCACGATGCGGCCCTGCTGGTGCTCTTCCAGGCGGTTGAGGCAGCGGATGGTGGTGGACTTGCCGGAACCCGACGGGCCGCACAGCACGATACGTTCGCCCTGCTTGACGTTCAGGTTGATGTCTTTCAACACGTGGAACTGGCCGTACCACTTGTTGACGCCCTGCATCTGAATAATGCCTTCAGGGCTCACAGGCTGTTTGATCGCTTCACTCATCACAACACTCCTAACGCTTGTGGCCTGTGTCCAGCTTGTGTTCCAAATGAATGGAATAGCGGGACATACCAAAACAGAAAATCCAGAACACCAGGGCGGCGAACACGTAGCCTTCAGTGGCCATGCCCAACCATTTCGGGTCGGCGGCGGCTTGCTTGACGCTGTTGAGCAGGTCGAACAGGCCGATGATGATCACCAGGCTAGTGTCCTTGAACAACGCGATAAACGTGTTGACGATGCCCGGGATCACCATCTTCAGTGCCTGGGGCAAAATCACCAGGCCCATGCTGCGCCAGTAACCCAGGCCCATCGCGGCCGCAGCCTCGTATTGGCCCTTGGGAATCGCCTGCAAGCCACCGCGCACCACTTCGGCTACATAGGCCGACTGGAACAGGATCACGCCGATCAAGGCCCGCAGCAATTTGTCGATGCCCATGCCTTCCGGCAGGAACAGCGGCAACATTACCGACGACATGAACAGCACCGTGATCAACGGCACGCCGCGCCAGAACTCGATGAAGGTCACGCAGACCACACGAATCGCCGGCATGTTCGAACGCCGACCCAACGCCAGCACGATGCCCAGCGGCAAGGCCCCGGCAATGCCGACGGTGGCGATCACCAGGGTCAGCATCAAGCCGCCCCACTGGCTGGTGGCCACGTTGGTCATGCCGAAGATCCCGCCGTGCAGCAGGAAGTAGGCAACGATCGGGTACACCACCAAAAAGCTCAGGCCGTAGACCGCCTTGCGCGTGAAGCGCGAGATGAACAACGGCGCCACACCCACGATGGCCAGCCACACGGTCAGGTCGACGCGCCAGCGCAGGTCGCCGGGGTAGTAGCCGTACATGAACTGCCCGAAGCGCTGTTGGATAAACACCCAGCAGGCGCCCTCCTTGGTGCAGTCGGCGCGGGTGGTACCGACCCAGTTTGCATCGAGGATCGCCCAGTGCAGGATCGGCGGCACGACCAGGTAGATCAGGTAGAACGCCAGCAATGTCAGCAGGGTGTTGAGCCAGCTGGAAAACAGGTTGGCGCGCATCCATGCCATCGGCCCGAACACTTTGTTCGGTGGCGGCATATCAGGTTTGAAAGTATGCGTACTCATGCAGGTTTCCTCACCGCTCGATCAGCGCAATGCGCTTGTTGTACCAGTTCATCAGCAGGGAAATGCTGATGCTGATCGCCAGGTACACGCTCATGGTGATGGCAATAACCTCGATGGCCTGGCCGGTCTGGTTGAGCACCGTGCCGGCAAACAGCGAAACCATTTCCGGGTAACCGATACCGGCGGCCAGTGACGAGTTTTTCGCCAGGTTCAGGTATTGGCTGGTCAGCGGCGGAATGATCACGCGCAGGGCTTGCGGGATGATCACCTTGCGCAGGGTCGGACCGTTGCGCAGCCCGAGGGAACGCGCCGCTTCGGTCTGGCCGTGGCTGACGGACTTGATGCCTGAACGCACGATCTCGGCGATAAACGCCGCGGTATACACGGTCAGGGCCAGGGTCAGCGCCAGCAACTCGGGAATCAGTACCCAGCCGCCGACGAAGTTGAAGCCTTGCAGCTTGGGCATTTCCCAGTGCAGCGGCGCGCCGAACACCAAAGCGCACAGCGCAGGGATCACCACCAACAGCGCCAGGCCGGCCCAGAACTTGTGGAACGGAACACCGGTGGCTTCAAAGCGTTTATTTGCCCAACGGGCCATCAGCACAATGGCGATGATTGCCACCACGACGCTGATCACAAACGGCCAGAAACCCTCCGCCATCAACGCGGCGGGCATGTTCAGGCCACGGCTGCTGACAAAGAACGTGTCGCCGAAGTTGTGGCTGTTGCGCGGCCCCGGCATCGTCAGGAATACCGCGAAGTACCAGAACAGGATTTGCAGCAGCGGCGGAATGTTGCGGAACACTTCCACATACACCGTGGCCAGCTTGTTGATCATCCAGTTGGGCGACAAGCGCGCCACACCGATGATGAACCCGAGGATGGTCGCCAGGACCACACCGATCACCGTCACCAGCAGGGTGTTGAGCAGACCGATCACAAAGACCCGGGCATAGCTGTCCGATTCGGTGTAGTCGATCAGGTGCTGAGCGATGCCGAAGCCGGCACTGCGCTCAAGAAAGTCGAAACCCGAGGTAATGCCCCGGTGTTGAAGGTTGGTTTGCGTGTTGTTGAACAGGTACCAGCCCAACGAGACCACCGCCACAATCGTGATGATCTGGAATAGCCACGCACGCACTTTTGGATCACTGAAGCTGAGCTTCTGTTTTGGTGCGCCGATTTGATTTTGCATTAAGTGCCCCAGGAATAATGGAACAGAACATCACCCGGCGGTTGGCCCACCGGGTGATAGAACCATCAGCGATCAGCGCACAGGTGGTGCGTATTGAATGCCACCGTTGGTCCACAGAGCGTTCAGGCCACGATCGATTTCCAGAGGCGTGCTCTTGCCGAGGTTTTTCTCGAACACTTCGCCGTAGTTACCGACCTGCTTGACGATCTGTACGACCCAGTCTTTCTTCACTTTCAGGTCTTTGCCGTATTCGCCGTCAGCACCCAGCAGACGGGCAACGTCCGGGTTCTTGGTGGACTTGGCTTCAGCTTCGACGTTTTTGGAGGTGATACCGGCTTCTTCAGCGTTGAGCATGGCGTAGCCAACCCAGCGCACGATGGCCAGCCACTCGTCGTCGCCGTTACGCACGACAGGGCCCAGTGGTTCTTTGGAAATGGTTTCCGGCAGTACCACGTAGTCTTTCGGCGAAGCCAGCTTGCTGCGCTGTGCGTAGAGCTGGGACTTGTCGGAGGTCAGTACGTCGCAACGACCGGATTCCAGCGACTTGGCGCTTTCATCGGAGGTGTCGAACGTGATCGGGGTGTACTTCAGGTTGTTGGCGCGGAAGTAGTCGGAAACGTTCAGCTCAGTGGTGGTACCGGCCTGGATGCAGATGGTTGCACCGTCCAGTTCCTTGGCACTTTTCACGCCCAGCTTGTTGTTCACCAGGAAACCAACACCGTCGTAGTAGGTGATGAAACCCGGGAATTTCAGGCCCATGCCGGCATCACGGGAGCTGGTCATGGTGGTGTTGCGCGACAGGATGTCGACTTCGCCAGACTGAAGCGCGGTGAAACGCTCCTTGGCATTCAACTGGCTGAATTTGACCTTGGTTGCGTCGCCGAATACGGCAGCGGCAACAGCACGGCACACGTCAGCGTCGATCCCGAGGATCTTGCCGCTGGCGTCCGGCACCGAGAAGCCCGGCAGACCGTCGCTCACGCCACACTGCACAAAGCCTTTCTTCTGCACGGCATCCAGAGTGGCGCCAGCCTGGGCGAAACCACTGACACCCAGTACGGTAGCCGCGGTCACGATGGCCAGGGTGGATTTCAATACCTTCATTCAAACCTCCAGTTTTGCTCTTGTTGTGTCGGAGCTCGAACCCCACCGCACCCTTATGAGGCGACATCGACCCGTGTTGGCTTTTTTTGGGGTCAAACAGCATGAGGTTTTTGCTTTAAGTCCAGTTGCTATCCCACAGGCGCCAGTCACTGATAGTGTTACCGCCTGGGGTGAGCCTTGACATCGGGTTTCATATAGCAAGCCCCGTACCAGACTGATGGCTGAGTCGTTTCAGCCCATGGTCAAGAGCAAAAGATTCAACCTTGCGACATTCTCTTAACAGATCAACCCGTCGCGCACCGTTCCGACGCACTCAATCGGAGCGCACGCACATATATGGAGCAGACATGACCGAAGCCTTGATTCTTCAGCCCGCCAAGCCCGCAGACGCCTGCGTAATCTGGTTGCATGGCCTGGGTGCCGATCGCTACGACTTCCTGCCCGTGGCCGAAGCCCTGCAGGAAAAACTCCTGTCGACGCGCTTTGTCCTGCCCCAGGCGCCGACACGCCCGGTGACCATCAATGGCGGCTACGAGATGCCGAGCTGGTACGACATCAAGGCCATGAGCCCGGCGCGTTCCATCAGTGTTGAAGAGCTGGAAGCCTCGGCAAAAATGGTTACCGACCTGATCAAGGAACAAAAAAGCAGCGGGATAGACGCCTCGCGGATTTTCCTCGCCGGTTTTTCCCAGGGTGGCGCCGTGGTGTTCCACACCGCGTTCCTGAAATGGCAGGGCGCCTTGGGTGGCGTGATCGCCCTTTCCACCTACGCTCCCACTTTCGGTGACGAACTCGAATTGTCGGCGAGCCAGCAACGGATTCCGGCGCTGTGCCTGCACGGCCAATACGACGACGTGGTGCAGAACGCCATGGGTCGCAGCGCCTATGAGCATTTGAAGTCGCGCGGTGTCACCGTTGCATGGCAGGAATACCCAATGGGCCACGAAGTGTTACCCCAGGAGATACACGATATCGGTGACTGGTTGGCCGCCCGCCTGGGCTGAAAACCACCCATTGTGTAGCCGCATGACCAACGCACTACGCCGCGCCCGATTCTTGCATTACACTGGCCGGCGTACATTCCTTAACCAATTGATGAGATGACCGTGCTCAAAGCACTCAAGAAGATGTTCGGTAAAAGCGAGGCTGAGCAGCTCGCGCCAGGTTCCAGTGCCCCCGCCCACGTTCAAGGCAGCCGCAATGACGGCCAGCAGCCTGGCCGGACCGCACCTGTAGCCTCGCCAAAAAAAGAGCCGGTGACCACACCCGCCACGGTTAACGTCGCTGAAGAGCCAGCCGCCGACCAACCACGCCAGGAGCCACGCCAGGAAAAGCCGCGCCGTGAACGCGCGCCCAAACCTGTGGTTATTCCCTGGAAACTGGAAGACTTCGCCGTCGAACCCCAGGAAGGCAAAACCCGCTTTCATGATTTCAAACTCGCCCCGGAACTGATGCACGCCATCCAGGACCTGGGTTTCCCGTACTGCACGCCGATCCAGGCGCAGGTATTGGGCTTCACCCTCGCCGGCAAAGACGCCATCGGTCGCGCCCAGACCGGTACCGGCAAGACCGCCGCCTTCCTGATCTCGATCATCACCCAGCTGCTGCAAACCCCGCCGCCGAAAGAGCGCTATATGGGTGAGCCCCGCGCCCTGATCATCGCCCCGACCCGGGAGCTGGTGGTACAGATCGCAAAGGACGCCGCCGACCTGACCAAGTACACCGGCCTCAACGTGATGACGTTTGTTGGCGGGATGGACTTCGACAAGCAGCTCAAGCACCTGGAAGCGCGCCACTGCGACATCCTGGTGGCCACGCCGGGGCGCTTGCTGGACTTCAACCAGCGCGGCGACGTGCACCTGGACATGGTCGAAGTGATGGTGCTGGACGAAGCCGACCGCATGCTCGACATGGGCTTCATCCCGCAAGTGCGTCAGATCATTCGCCAGACCCCGCCGAAAAACGAGCGCCAGACCCTGCTGTTCTCCGCGACCTTCACCGAAGACGTGATGAACCTCGCCAAGCAGTGGACCACCGACCCGTCCATCGTCGAGATCGAGGCACTCAACGTCGCCAGCGAGAACGTCGAACAGCATATCTATGCCGTGGCCGGTGCCGACAAATACAAGCTGCTCTACAACCTGGTCAACGACAACGGTTGGGAGCGGGTCATGGTGTTTGCCAACCGCAAGGACGAAGTGCGCCGCATCGAAGAACGCCTGGTGCGTGATGGCGTGAATGCCGCGCAACTGTCCGGCGACGTGCCGCAGCACAAGCGCATCAAGACCCTGGAAGGTTTCCGCGAAGGTAAGATTCGCGTGCTGGTGGCCACCGACGTGGCCGGGCGCGGGATTCACATCGACGGCATCAGCCACGTAATCAACTTCACCCTTCCGGAAGTGCCGGACGACTACGTGCACCGGATTGGCCGTACCGGCCGTGCCGGTGCTGCGGGCGTGTCCATCAGCTTTGCCGGTGAAGACGATTCGTACCAGCTGCCGTCAATCGAAACCTTGCTGGGCCGCAAGATCAGCTGCGAAACGCCGCCGACGCATCTGTTGCGTCCGGTGGAACGCAAGCGCCCTTAAGCCAAAGGCTCAGGCCGAATTCCATTCGGCCAGGATCGGTTGGCGAACACGCGAGGCCTCCTGCGAAAAGGCCTCATGGAAAGTGAAGCTGCTGCCCGACATATCGACAAGGCGATGGGCCTGAGGCTGGGGTTGCGGCTGCCCCAGTGGCTGCTGCAAGTTCTCGGCATCGCCCCCGATAGGCGCTGCCGGCTGGCGCTTTCTGATCCGACCGTCGACCGAGCGGTACAGATTGACCACGCGCAAGCCAAAACGCGTCACCCCCCAGGCTTGGCTTGGCAGCGTAATGTCATTGAAGAACTTGTAAGAAGCACCGGTCAGCAACTTGCCAGCGGCCTGCAATCCAGCCCTTGCTTGGGAACTCAATAGACTGAAGCTTCGGACCGCCGGGCTTGCGGCGACTTCAACCGCCCGGGAAGCGCCCGTCGCCGCTATGCCTGCGCCCCCTAAACTGGCCGCGACACCCACCGCTGCAAAGGTCAGCGATGCCCAGTTCAGGACGTTGATTTGACTGGAGCGATCCCAGCCCATCTGATTGTCGACCGCCTCAACGCTCAGTGCGGCAATCCCCAACGTCCCACCTACCGAGGCCGCGCCTGAGGCTACCAACAGCGCGCTCTTGCCGGCAATGGTCAGTGCAGCGGCTTGAGCGCCGATGGCAGCGAGCAAGCCCGCGGTTGCAAGCCCAGCGGTGACCACCGACATGCCCAGTGCAACACCGGTCAGTGCCCACCGGGCCCATGTTGGAAAACTGAAGAGGCCGCTGGGGTCCGACCAATTCACCGGGTCACCGCCACAATAGGCGTAGCTGTTGATCCCGCCCTCGTCAAAAGGACTGAGGGGATCAGGAGAGAGAAACACCATCAGTTCGGGGTCATAGGCACGGCGCCCATTACCCAGGTGATAGAGGTTGACCGGTACGTCCAGCCGCTCGCCGTTGTAGGCGGGCAATTGCATTTCCATCATCGTGGGCGACACGTCATCCCGCAACTCGATCCTGGCGTCACCGTAGGGTGCGTAATGCCGGCGCACCTGGTCCGTGATCGGTGCCACCACACCGCGGACGCTGCCAGCGCCGTCAAGAACCAGTAGTTTCTGGTAATTACCACTATCTCGGTAGGCCACCACCTGGTCACCGTCGCGCACGTAACGTGCCCGCATGCTGACCTGCGCCAGCGTGTCGAGCCGATCCCCGGCATAGGCCAGCATCACGGGAGCTTCGTTGCCTCGCGCAGCAAGCACCTGGCGTGCTTCGCCGTCGTACTGGTAGCTGTACTTGTCTGTGGCGGTCTGTACAGCAGTGAGCTGGTCAAAACCGTTGTACGTGAAACCGCGACCGAAGGTGCCCTGTTGCAAATTACCGGCGGCGTCATAGCTCAGGGTCAGGTTTCGTACCGGGTTTGTATGGGTCAGGTGCGTCAGGCAGGCAGGGTCCTTACCCTGGAAAAACCGCTCGCTGCGGTCGCTACTGCCATCGATAAACGTTGTCCGCACTTCAGTCATATTATCGAGACCGTCATAACTGAAACGCTGTTCCTTGATCGCCCGATCCAATTTATCCATCGGGTATTGCGTGCCCTCGCACACATAGGATTTGAGTCGCGAATAACCATCGTAAGTGAACGTCTCGCCCGTGACCACGGCGTCATTCGCGTCTTTCAACGTGCGAGTGGCCAGCAGGCCATCGTCGTAATAGGTGCTGACAATGTTCTGCAGTAGCGCACCGTCCTGTTCCAGCTTGCGTTCCGACTCACGCCCCCATGCGTCAAAGGTCACCGAGTCGGTAAGACGCATTTGATAATTGAGGGTTCGCGCCGAAAGGCGGCCCAGACTATCGTAAGTCCGGATCATGCGGACGAAACCGGTGGTGGTCTGTTGGAGGCGTCCGAACTGGTCATATACGAGGTCACTGTGCTGCCCATCCGCCGCGGAGTGCCGCAACAGCCGCCCACCCGGCGAATAACTCGTCAGGCTAGTCAAGGGCTGGCTGCCCAGCGTCTGGACTTCCTTGGCGAGATAGCCGTTCTCGTCGTAACTCATCTCATGCTTGAGCCCGGCGGTGAGTGATTGTCGCATCGCTCCACTGATGGGGTCGTACTCAAGGTCTATCGGTGCATGCCCTGCCATCTTGACGCTCGTTAATGTCTCCAGCTCAGGATCATGACCGTACTCTTGACGATCACCGCGCGGCGAAGTCACCGCCACTGGCGCAACCTGGTTGGGCTTGTACTCCCAGGTCGTGGCTGTTGCGTTGCCACGCGCTTGGGAAATGACGCGGCCCAGGCTGTCGTATTCACGCGTGCCAAGCAGCTTGCTGTCTACGGTGAGGGTGCGCACCATTGGCTCGCTGGTGCCAAGCGCATACGTCGTCAACCGCTCACGGGGCGGCGTTCCGTCGGATGGGGTTTCCAGGCTGCGCACCACACGATCAAAAATGTCATAGGCGTATTCAGTCTTGGTCTTCCTGGCATCGATGCGCTCCGTGCAGCGGCCCAGCCCGTCATAAGTACGGGTTTCCACCACAATGCGCGCACCGCCAACGCTCACCCGCTCAACCCGTGCCGGTTGATTGTGTTCGTTGAACCAGGTTTCCAGTTGCGCGTCACCTTGCACCCCCGTCACCCGGCGGTTGAGGAGCGGGTCATATTCATCGATCAATACCCGACCATCGGGTTGAGTTACCGTCCACGGGTTGCCCCAAATGTTATAGGCGTGGCTGGTTTTCAATGTACGCGGCCCATCACCCAGATAATCCAGACGGGTTTGCTTCACGAGCCGCCCGAGTGCGTCGTACGCCCAGGAACCCAGAAGCCTGTCATTGTCCGCGATGCCATCAAGCGATTGCGCAGCAGAGAGCTGGCGTCCCATGCCATCGAAATACGTGAAGAGCACGGTGCCTTGTGCATCCGTGGTGACCAGATGGGCCATCTTGGCCCCGGCCGAAAAGTGATAGGCATAACGACGTCGGGCCATCTGGAGCGTGGCTGGCGCGGCGGTTTCCGATGTCAGCCGCCCACTGACATCGTACGTCATCGCCAGGCTGCCGACGGCATCACGTGTCATGTCGAGCAGACGCTGATTGGTCAGTGACCACGTGCGCGCGGACTCGAGCCATTGACCAGGCTCACGCCCCTTCAAGCTCCGGACTTCGGTGATCGAGTCGCCATTGAAGGTGCAGGTGAAATCGGAGACCAGAGAGAGGTTGTCGATCGTCGTCGTGGAGCTTTTCAAGCGACCATGCAGGGCGGGGTTGGCGGCCACAGAATGATAGGTATAAGACGTATGGGTGCCCCCTTCAAGGTTGATGGCAAGCGGCATGACGAAGTAGCCGCCCCCCGTTATCGAGACGTCGGTGTGGGAATGTTCAGTGGTCCGAGCCGCAGTGGTCGATCTGGCCGGGAAAAGCTTTTCCAGCTTCAGGTAACGTTGAAAGAGTCCATGGGGGTCGGCAGGGCATCTTCGGGGCTCGCCGGTCACCGGGTAATAAGTGTATTCGGTGCGTACGCCGGAGGCCTCGGTGCGGCTTAGTTCGTTGCCGAAGTCATCGGTGGTAATACTGACCACTTCCGCCCTGGGGGGTTTGCCACCCTGGGGATACAGCTCAAAGGTCTTGGTGATGCGGCTCGGAAGTTGGAGATTGGCGGGCTGATTTGGAAACTGGACGCCCCGAACTTCATTGTAGACAGTCTCGGTTTTGACCTGGCTGCCATTGGCTAGTATTAATTCCTCAGTCATCAGGTGAAAACGATTATAAGTGGCGCGGGTCGACCGCAGGGGCTTGCCATTATTATCAACGTAAGTTTCTTCCGCCCAATAAGCGTACTCGCTATCCACCCGATACAAATTATCCTGGCCCTGGCGGAATCCGCCATTCAGAGGATATCCCGTGAAGTTACGGTTGGGACTGTAGTTATAGGAGCGGACGACAGAGGGCTGCCCGCGCCCAGGGTTTTGCTCCCAGTGGGTGACGACCGGAATATACAAACGGGCATCGTATTGAAGCCCATTGGGGTTATACCGAATTATCTCTTGCCCCCCCATGGGTGTCATAACCTGCGAAATAGCCACCATTGCGTCAGGCAACCTGAGGTACTGAAACGAATAGGCCTCACTTGCGACTGGCCCGGCCAGGTCATAAGGAACCGTGACCTTGGTCAGTTGGTTGTCGATATGAGTATATTCAAATCGCGTACGGGCATAACGATTACCATCAATTAGTGTATCGGCGGTTACCAGCGATCCGGCGGAATACTTCAGTATCAACAGGTCGGTTTCTTTATCGTCAACAATGCTCTGCAATAAGTTATTACCGCCATACCGGAAGCTCAGCCGCTCGCCATTTTCGAACTGGATAGCACTGATCTTATAGGGACCGGGAATGCTGAGGGGACGCAGGATTTCGACAGTGCCATCCTTGTAAATTACGTGCAGCGTATTTTGCGCAACCCGTTTTATGGTGAGGTCCTTCAACTTATGGTCGGTAATAACAGCATTGTCCCCTACGGAGGGCAGCCCTTGGGTTAGATATTGTTCACCGTTGAGTAGCGTAAGCTTGAAGCTGTTCGGGTCAAATTCGGTATTCGACAAGCTCCAGCCTTTACCGTAGCCACTGTTGCGGGTATCCATCATCGAGAACGCCAAGGCAATCTCTCGACTGACCTCTAACGGCCCTTTTGGGCTCAAGACTGCCAAACGAATCAGACACCCATACTGCCCGGTACGCAGGTCAACCGAACCGCCGAGGTGGGCACTGAAATTAAACGCGTTCGAATAGATGTCCATAGGTCCACCGCTTCGCACTTGGAGAGGGGATGAAATGCCTGGAACGTCAGGGTTTTGAAGTGGCGCGCAGCACCATCACATTGTAATTGTCGGTCTCGGTCAGGTAATAGTGATGCGAGCAGCCATAACTATCGACCATTGTCCAAATACTGGCCCCTTGTTGATCGGTGTTGGGGTTATCCAACCAGGCCTTGACTCGCGCAGCACGCATGATGGTATTGCGCTTGTTCGCAGGAATTGGGTCATTTCCCCCTGAAGATTTTTTCAGCAGGCTATTCATTGTGATGTTTCCAACAGTATTACCCCGTATGACACCGCCGATCTGTCTAATACCGTGCCCAATGTCCCGAGTGTAGTAAATATCAAAGTGATCCCCCTGAACAGATGAATCTTTTAATTTTACGGGATCAGTCGGAGGTATATTCTCGACAAATCTCAACCCAAGGGGGGGCGTCCAATAATAAATATCCACATCCACACCCTGCACTGAAAAGGCGTCGGTATCAGCCCAATGATCGAGCCGCTCAGCAGACAATGTATAGGGCTCTTGACACTTAACAGTGACAGATGATTGATAATTAACATTATCTCTCTCCATATTAGTTGTATATGTTTTACGTCCCACCGTAATTTTTGCCATAAACTGCTGATTACCACTTGATCTCAGATCACACCTCAGGTATCGCTTCTCATTTTCGAGCGGACCAATACCGGGCATCGGCTGAATAATAGGGTTAGAAGGGGCTGTAGCCATGCTGGGTTCCTCAAGCACCCCCGACCACCGACCCATGTTAAATTCGTTCCTTTTTGTATCACAATACCATCCGGCCGGAATTGTCGCTTCTGGGTTTGTGGAATACTCAACCACCGTGGCACTTTCAAGCTCCGTCGCCTCAAAGGCTGCCAGCTCCCATATACCTTCAGCGTTTCTCCTCTCCTTTTGGACAATTATATTGACTTGACATTGCTGTTTGCCACCCAGATACACCTCATTATTAACTACATTGCCACCATCGCGAGGGAATTCAATATCAAACGTTTTTAAACGAACATTGGGATCTTCCGCTTTCATTTCCTTCTCCTTATCCAACATAGAGAACAGTTATCATCAACGCCACATCTTGTACCGGCCTGATGCAAGTAAGCGCTTTATAGAAGGGACCGCCTACTGTTAGGGATGGTCTGAAGTAG
>NZ_JACAQY010000067.1:0-105918 GCF_013386835.1 Pseudomonas sp. IPO3774 | reverse complement strand
ACCAATAGCGGCCGTTACCTAAATAACGGATATACACACCCACCCGGCTCCGCATCTTTGATAGGTGTATGTCAGGCGTGTACCCGGACCCACACGCTGACCAAAATCGTAGCTGCCATCAACCACGCCACCGCCGCCACCGCCAGCGAAGCCTCCAGGCGCATCCGGTCAACCATCACATACAACGTCGCCAGGTACACAAAGTACGGAATGATCGACCACATCCCGAACACGATGGTGGTCTTCAAATCCTCCACCGACCGACCCTTGCCGACAATGTAATGCGCAATCAACGCGAACGTCGGAAACAGCGGCACCAACCCTGCAATGTAGTAGTTCTTGGTCTTGGCCAGCGCCGCCAGAATCAACACCACCCCCGCACCCAATGCCGCCTTCAACAATAAATCCACAATGCGCTCCTAGTGGCTCAGCCCGTACTTCTTGACCTTATCGAACAACGTGGTCTTGGCCATCCCCAGTTCCTGGCTGGCCTGGGTCAGGTTGCCGCCGCTGCGTTGCAAGGCATCGTTGAGCAGGTTGCGCTCGAACGCCTCCACCGCTTCGGTAAAGGCCAGCCCATGGTTGCCGCTGCTGGCGCCGCTCTTCTTGAACGCCGGCAAACCGAGGGCAAACCGCTCGGCCACGTTGCGCAGTTCACGCACGTTGCCCGGCCAGTCATGGCTCATCAGGCTGGACAGGGTCTGGTTGTCGAGGTCCGGCGCGGTGCGGTCGAAACGCAGCGACGACTGCTGCAGGAAGTGTTCGAACAACTGCAGGATGTCTTCGCGGCGTTCACGCAGCGGCGGCAGTTCCAGGGTCACCACGTTGAGGCGGTAGTACAGGTCGCTGCGAAACTGGTTGGCGCGGCTCAGGTCGTCGAGGTCGGACTTGGTCGCGGCGATCACCCGGCAATCCACCGCCACGCTCTGGTTCGAGCCCAGGCGTTCCAGGGTGCGTTCCTGCAACACCCGCAGCAGCTTGATCTGCAGGTTCATCGGCATGCTTTCCACTTCGTCGAGGAACAGCGTGCCTTCGTGGGCGTGTTCGATCTTGCCGATGCGGCGCTTGCCGGCACCGGTGAACGCGTTGGCTTCGTGGCCGAAGATTTCGCTTTCGAACAGGTTCTCCGGCAGGCCGCCGCAGTTCAAGGCGACGAACTGGTGGGAGTGGCGCCGGCTGAAATCGTGCAGGCAGCGCGCGACCAGCTCCTTGCCGGTGCCGGTCTCGCCCTCGATCAACACGTTGGCCGAGGTGTCGGCGACGTTGGCGATCAATTCCCGCAGGTTCTGCATGGCCGGGGAGCGACCGATGATCCGGCCTTCCAGCGAATCGCGCTCGGCCAGTTGCCGGCGCAGCGACCAGACTTCCCGGGCCAAACCGCGTTGTTCCAGGGCGCGGCGGGCTACGTCCACCAGGCGCTCGGGAGAGAAGGGTTTCTCCATGAAGTCATAGGCGCCGTTGCGCATCGCGCCCACGGCCATGGAGATATCGCCGTGGCCGGTGATCAGCACCACCGGCAGGCTTTTATCCAGGGCCTTGAGCCGGGTCAGCAACTCCAGGCCGTCGATGCCCGGCAGGCGAATATCGCTGATGACGATGCCGGCGAAGTTTTCACCGACGAGGGTCAGGGCTTCTTCGGCACTGCCCACGCCCACGCTGGGAATGTCTTCCAGAGCCAGGGCCTGTTGGCAGCCGAGCAATACATGGGGGTCGTCTTCGACGATCAGGACGGTCAGGTCGGTGGTTTTTTCTGCGTTCATTTCGACTCGACTTGTTGAGGGCTCGCCAGCGGCAAACTCAGGACAAAGGCAGTACCACCGCTGGCCGGATGCTCGACGGCGAGGTTGCCGCCGGTCGCCGCCGCGAGGCTGGCCGACAGCGTCAGGCCGAGGCCCAGGCCTTGTTCGCCGGGTTTGGTGGTAAAGAACGGTTCGAACAAATGCTTGCGGGTCTCGGGATCAATCCCGTGGCCGTTATCGCGTACCCGCAGGCGATATTTGCCGTCGGCGATGTCGCCTTCCAGCCACAGTTCGGGGGCCGGTTGCGCCTGCATCGCGTCCAGGGCGTTGCCCATCAGGTTGACCAGGATCTGCTCCAGGCGTGTCTGGTCGATCTGCAACTGCGCGCTGCTGAAGTGGCGGTGCACCGTCAGCGGCAGGGTCTCCAGGCGACTGCCGAGGATCTGGAACGTAGCGTCCACCGCCTTGCCCAGATTGGCTTCGCCCTGGTCATCGCCACGCCGGGCAAAGGAGCGCAGGCTGGCGGTGATGCGACCCATGCGGTCGATCAGTTCGTTGATGGTCTTGAGGTTGGCACTGGCGGTGTCCAGCGCCCCACGCTCAAGGAAGCGCACGGTGTTGCCCGACAGGGTACGCAGTGCGGCCAGTGGCTGGTTCAATTCATGGGCGATGCTGGTGGACATCTGGCCGATGGCCGCGAGTTTGCCGGCCTGCACCAGCTCGTCCTGGGCCCGGCGCAAGGTTTCCTCGGCCTGGCGCCGCTCGCGAATCTGGCTCTTGAGCCGCTCGTTGCTGGCCCGCAGGTCGGTGGTGCGTTCGGCAATCCGTCGTTCCAGCTGGTTATTGGCTTCCTGCAGGGCTTCCCGGGCGGCGAGGCGGGTGGCAATCACCTTGCGGCGCTCGTTCCAGGCAATCAGCAGGAATGCCACCAGCGCAAAGGCTACGGCCACCAGGATGCCCTGGTTGATGGCGGCCCGGCGCAGGTCGTTCAGCGGGGTGAGCAGGGTGAAATTCCAGGGGGTGTCGTTCAGTGGGCGGGTCTGGGCCAGGTAGCTGACCTCATGCTCGTCGGCCACCACTTCGCTGTTGGCCGGGAAGGTCAATTTCTCGGTGCCTTCGTTGAGGCGTTCGCGGGCCAGTGGTTCCAGCTCGTTGAGCGTCGCCCAGTAGTATTGCAGGCTGTGGGCGAGGCGGTCCTTGGTGTCATCGCTCAATGGCCGCACGGACTTGAGGCGACGGGCCGGGTCGCTGGAGAGAATGATGATGCCGTTCTCGTCACTGACGAAGGCCTCCAGGCGCGCCCGCTGCCAGCGCTCTTCCAGCGCTTCCAGGCGTACCTTGACCACGGCGACGCCGATGATCTTGCCGTGTTCTTCCAGGCCATGGGCCAGGTAATAGCCGGGTTCGCCGTTGGTGCTGCCGATGCCGTAGAACCGGCCGGGCTGGCCGCGCACGGCATTCTGGAAATAGGCACGGAAGGACAGGTCTTCACCCTGGTAACTGTCGGCATCGCGCCAGTTACTGGTCGCCAGCACACGGCCGGTGGTGTCCATCACGTAGATCGCCCGGCTGCGACTGCGCCGGTTCAGGCCTTCGAGGTAGTCGTTGACGGTTTTGCGGGTTTCTTGATTCGGGTCGGCCAACAGCCTGGAGACGCTGGATTCCAGCTCCAGGAGACTGGGCAGGTAGGTGTATTTGCTGAGTTCGCTCTCGACGGTGCGGGCGTGCAATTCCAGTTGGCGTTCGCCGGTATCGCTGAGGGTGCGGATCCCATAGAACTCGCTGATCCAGAAGCCGACGTAACCCAGTCCGATCATCAGGGCGATGATCAGCGGCGGCAGGAACAATTGGCGAATCAGACGAGGCTTCACGGCAAGTGATGGCGGCGCGGCGCGAAAGAGGTTGGGGTCGCATTTCATCACAGATGCCTTGGGTCAACCAGTTGTGGTGAGTGGGGTTGCCCGACCCACCACAACAGGGCAGTGCTTAGTGCTGCAGGATTTTCTCGAGGAAGTGCTGCGCACGCTCGGAGCGGGCGCTGATGTCGCCGAAGAATTCCTCTTTCGGGCAGTCTTCGATGATCTTGCCGGCGTCCATGAAGATCACCCGGTCGGCTACCTTGCGGGCGAAACCCATTTCGTGGGTCACGCACATCATGGTCATGCCTTCCTGGGCCAACTGCACCATCACGTCGAGCACTTCGTTGACCATTTCCGGGTCGAGGGCCGAGGTCGGTTCGTCGAACAGCATGACGATCGGGTCCATCGCCAGCGCACGGGCAATCGCCACACGCTGTTGCTGGCCGCCGGAAAGCTGGCCCGGGTGCTTGTGGGCGTGAGCCGACAGACCGACGCGCTCCAGCAGTTGCAGGCCCTTCTTGGTGGCTTCTTCCTTGCTGCGGCCCAATACCTTGATCTGCGCGATGGTCAGGTTTTCGGTGATGGTCAGGTGCGGAAACAGCTCGAAGTGCTGGAACACCATGCCGACGCGCGAGCGCAGTTTCGGCAGGTTGGTCTTCGGGTCGGCAATGGAGGTGCCATCGACCACCACGTCGCCTTTCTGGAACGGTTCCAGGGCGTTGACGCACTTGATCAGGGTCGATTTGCCCGAGCCGGACGGCCCGCACACCACGATCACTTCGCCTTTTTTAACCTCGGTGCTGCAATCGGTCAGCACCTGGAAGTCGCCATACCACTTGTTGATATTCTTGATAGAGATCATACGGCAAACCTTTTTTGCAGACGCTTGACCAGCAGCGAGGCGGAAAAGCTGATGATGAAGTAGACGACACCGGCGAAGATCAGGAACTCATTGGAGCGGCCGATGATGTCGCCGTTGGAACGGGCGGAGTTGAGGAAGTCCACCAGGCCCACGGTGTAGACCAGCGAGGTGTCCTGGAACAGGATGATCGACTGTTGCAGCAGCAACGGGGTCATCTTTCGGAACGCCTGGGGCAGGATGATCAGGCGCATGGTCTGGCCGTAGGTCATGCCCATCGCTTGCGCCGCGGCCATCTGGCCCTTGGGGATCGACTGCACGCCGGCCCGCACGATTTCGCAGAAGTACGCCGCCTCGAACATCATGAAGGCCACGACGCAGGAGGTGAACGCACCGATCGGGGTGTCTTCGCCGGTGATCCAGCGCAGCACGAACGGCACCGCCAGGTAGAACCAGGTGATCACCAGCAGCAGCGGGATCGAGCGGAAGTAGTTCACGTAGGCGCCGGCCAGGCGCGACAGCAGTTTGCTGGACGACAGGCGCATCAGCGCGAGGATCGTACCCAGGATGATGCCGCCGACCACGCCCATGACCATCAACTGCAAGGTCATGACCATGCCGTTCCACAGGCCCGGGATGGCGGGGATGATGCCGCTGAAATCGAAGTCCATTATTTACCCCCCACGGAGATCAGGCCGGGCACGGCGACTTTCTTCTCGACCACGCGCATCAGCAGCATCAGGCTCATGTTCAGGGTGAAATAGATCAGCGTGGCCAGGGTGAAGGCCTCGAACAGGTTGGCCGAGAACTCGGCGGTCTGTTTGGTTTGCGCCAGCAGTTCCATCAAGCCGATCAGGGACGCCACGGAGGAGTTCTTGAAGACGTTGAGGAATTCCGAGGTAAGCGGCGGAATGATGATCCGGTAGGCCTGGGGCAGCAGCACGTTCCAGTAGATCTGCGGCAGCTTGAAGCCCATGGCGCGTGCGGCGGATTCCTGGCCCCGTGGCAGCGCCTGGATGCCGGTACGCACTTGTTCGCACACCCGGGCAGCGGTGAACAGGCCCAGGCACACGACAACGCTCAGGTAGGCCGAGGTGGTCGGGTTGAGGTCTTGTTTGTACCAGTCCTGCAGGTTCTGCGGCAGCAGGTCGGGTATCAGGAAATACCAGATGAACAGCTGAACCAGTAGCGGTACGTTGCGAAACAGTTCCACGTAGCAGGTCGCGATGCCCGATACGATGCGGTTTGGCACGGTGCGCATGACGCCCAGAATGGACCCCAGCAGCAAGGCGATGATCCATGCCACGACGGCGATGGCAATGGTCCAGCCCAAGCCGGCGATGTACCAGTCGAGATAAGTCTCGCTGCCCACGCCGGTGGACTTGAAGAACACGCCCCAGTCCCAGTTGTAATTCATTAGGGTCTCCCCTCGAGATCGATCGATGTACAAGCACCCGCTTGGGGAAGATCCTTTCCCGCCCGACGGTGAACGCCAGGCACACGCGATCGGCTCGAAAACCGCCAGGTCGAGTGTTCCAAAATTAAAGCCAGCAGGTAGCAACAGACGCCTGAGGGAGGGTTGGCTCCCTCAGGACATAAGCTTAGTCAGGTATCAGATTTTTACGTCAGGCGCTGGCTTGTCGCTTGGGTTGGCGATCAGATCCTTGACCTTGTCGCTCATCGGGAAGTTGAGGTTCAGGCCTTTTGGTGGAATCGGGCTCTCGAACCACTTGCTGTAGATCTTGTTGATCTCGCCGGACTTGTACAGGCCGACGATCGCATCATCCACGGCCTTCTTGAAGGCTGGGTCGTCTTTGCGAACCATGCAGGCGTAGGCTTCGAAGGACTGTGGAGTACCGGTGATGACCCAGTCGTCCGGCTTCTTGGCCTTGGCTTCTTCACCGGCCAGCAGCGCGTCGTCCATCATGAAGGCAACGGCGCGGCCGCTTTCCAGCATCTGGAAGGATTCGCCGTGGTCCTTGGCGGAGATGACGTTCATGCCCATCTGCTTGTCGGCGTTCATCGCCTTGATGATGCGCTCGGACGTGGTGCCGGCGGTGGTCACGACGTTCTTGCCTTTCAGGTCGGCGAAATCGCTGTAGGACGGCTTGCCTTCCTTGTCTTTCTTGACCAGCAGGCGGGTGCCGATTTCGAAGATATTGACGGTGAAGTCAACCTGCTGGGCGCGTTCGGCGTTGTTGGTGGTGGAGCCGCACTCGATATCCGCGGTGCCGTTCTGGATCAGCGGGATACGGGTTTGCGAGGTGACCAGGTTGTACTTGGTCTTCAGGTCGGGTTTGTTCAGGTCTTTTTTCAGGGCTTCAACGATAGCCAGCTGAATGTCGTGGGAGTAGCCCACGGGTTTGCCCGAACCATCCGCGATATAGGAAAACGGAATGGAGCTGTCGCGGTGAGCGAGAGTGATCGTGCCGGAGTCGTTGATTTTCTTCAGTGTGCCGGTGAGTTCGGCGGCGAAAACTGGAGTGCTGATCAGAGCAGCAGCGATAGCTGCGCCCAGGATATGGGGAACGATGCGCATCAATACTTCCTCGACATTTGTTTTTTTTATGAGACCGGTTGGGACGGCCACGTTTTTATATAAACAGTACTGCGAAAGCCTGTGACGGCTCCTGAGGCGCCTCAGGCAATCGCCTACGAGTGTAGAGCATGAGTCGTGCCAGACCAGAAATAAAAGGTTAACCATATGATTTATATAGAGATTAACTTTGTGTTACGGGTTTTTTCTCCTGTTTTGGTCCGGCAAACCGAATAGGTTGAGCTATGGCGTTCGGAAAACCGAATGGCGGCGTGGGCCTGTATCGCCCATGAAAAAGCCCCGGGAGTGTGGCTCCCGGGGCTTTTGGGTGTGGCTCTGTCAGAACGTATAGTCGGCCGACACCACTGCCGCGCGGCCATCGCCGGGCACTGCCCAACCGTTGTTGCGGATACGGGTGAGGTACTCCTTGTCGAACAGGTTGTTGATGTTCAGCTGCAGGTTCAACTGTTTGTTGACCTTGTAACCGAGCATCGCACGCTGCACCGCATAGCCGGGGGAAGTCGGCGAGTTGGCGGCGCTGACCAGGTACTGCTTGGTTTGCGCCGTGATGCCGTAGCCCACCTGGAAGTCGTAGGGCAGGTCGTACACCGTCCAGATGCTGGCTGCATGTTTGGGGGTGAAGGTCAGCGGCTCGCCTTTCTGCACGTCGATGCCGGTGGTCGCCAGGGTGTAATCGCTGGCGCTGCGCAGCACACGAGTGTTCAGGTAGGTGTAGTTGGCGAAGACTTTCCAGTGGTCAGTAAGTTGGCCGCTCAGGCCCAGCGCCACACCGTCTGCACGTGCCTTGCCGTCGAGGGTCTGGGTGCCGCTCAGGTTGCTCGGGTCATTGTCGGCGACTTTATAGTTGGTGCGGTCATTGCGGAAGATCGCGCCCGTCAGCGACAGGGCATTGTCGAGCAGGTCCCATTTGGTGCCGATCTCATAGCTGACGGCGGTTTCCGGGGAAACATCGCAGTTGTTGGTGGCGATGCTTGAGCTTTTGGCCGGGGTGTAGCAACCCCCATTGACGCTGGCCTGGGACGGCGTCTTGCTGTTGCCGTAGGCGATATAGAAGCTGCCGTTTTCCACCGGTTTGTAGACCAGCGCCAGGCGGTAGGAGGTCAGGTCATCCGCCTGGCCGTAGCGAGTGCCGGGCGTTTCCACGCCAGTGCTGGAATAGGCATTGGTCACCGAGCTGCCGGCGTTGTGCTCGTAACGCAGGCCGCCGTTGATTTCCCACTGTGGGTTGAGCTTGAGCGTGTCGAAGGCATAGGCGGCGCGGTTGTTCAGCGCGCCGTCAATGTGGGCGGCCCGGGTGAAGTTGACGGGGCCGGACCATTCGGAGTTCGGGTCGCTGTAGCTGACCGGTGGTGGGACGATGGTGCTGCCGTTGGCGTTGGTCAGCCATTTACCGGTATCCGCCTCGTATTCCTCGCGGCTGATGGCGATGCCGGTCACCAGCGTGTGGTCGATGAACCCGGTGCTGAAGTGGCTGGTGACGTCGGTCTGGTTGGTGAACATCTTGTTCTGGGTGTTGCGCTCGTTACCCAGTGAGCCGCCGCTTGGCTGGAAGTAGCCCGGCTGCAGGCCTGCGGCGCAAGGGGCGCCGGTGATCTGGGTGCCGCTGGCCAGGCAGCCGGTCAATGCACCTTCGGGGCCTGAGGCGCGCAGGTCCTGGCGCACCCGCTCGACGCGGGTGAAGTTGCGCACCGAGACGGCGTCGTTGAAGTCGTGTTCGAGCTTCAGGCTGAACGAGTCCGATGTGATTTGCTGGTCATTGATGTTGTGGTAGCCGTAGTAGTCACTCCAACCCACGCCCGGCATGGGCTTGCCGTTGTAGATCGGGATGCCGTACTGCGGCGTGTTGTTGTCTTTCTGGTGCTCGTAACTGACGGTGACGCGTGTCGGCGTGCCCAGGCCAAACGCGATGGAGGGCGCGATGCCCCAGCGTTCGTAATCTTCATAATCGCGGCCAGGCACGTCGTTACCATGGGCCATCAGGTTCAGGCGGAACGCGGTGGTGTCGTTGAGCGTCTGGTTGGTGTCCAGGGTGGTGCGCTTGTAGTTATCGGTGCCGATGCCCGCACTGATGGTGGTTTTGTCGCGTAATTCCGGCTGTTTGCTCACCAGGTTGATGGTGCCACCGACCGCGCCGGAGCCGGAATACACCGAACTTGCGCCGCTGACGACTTCGACCTGCTCCAGGTTGAACGGGTCGGTGCGGCTGTACTGCGCGCTGTCGCGCACGCCGTCCACGTAGATGTCGCCGCTGGCGGAGAAGCCGCGCAGGTTGATGCTGTCGCCATACCCGCTGCCACCTTCGCCGGCCCCGAAGGTGATCCCCGGCACGGTGCTGAGCACGTCGCGCAGGGTCAGCAGGTTCTGGTCATGAATGACTTCCTTGGGCACCACCGTGATGGTCTGCGGCGTGTCGCGCAATGGCTCGGTGTACTTGGGGGAAGAAGGAGCCACAGGGTTGTAGACGCTCTGGCTTGGGGCCTGGCCTTCGATGCTGGTCGCGCCGAGTTGGATGACCCCTGTGTTGTCTTCTGGTGCGGGCTCCGCCGCGTAACTGAATCCTCCTTGCGCAGCCACTGCCAGGCCCACTGCCGACGCGAGCAAATGCCGCGATGAGAGGGGGGCAGAACTGATGCCGGTAGCCATTGAGTAATCTCTTGTTAGTGTTAGTGAGATGCGATCGTAATTGATAAGCGATCTCAAATGTAATACTTTGTAACCAAATAAATCATGAAACTTTTTGCGGTCCTTGATCGCTACTCGGGGCAGGAATGCAGAGCGCACAGCCAGGCAGCGAGCCCTCGGATATCGGTGATAACCCGCGTGCCTATGTGCGCTGGGTGATGCATGCGGCACAGCTGGGAGATGCCGACGCACAGGCGACCCTGGCCCAGCTGCTGCTCGACGGTCGTGGCGTGCAGAAGGATGAGGCGCTGGGGTTGAGCTGGTTTCGCATCGCTGCGCGGCAGCGTCACCCCATGGCAATCAACATGATCGGGCGCTGCCTGGAGAATGGCTGGGGCTGCGAGGTCGACTTGGAAGACAGTGCGCGGCATTACCGCAAGGCCGCCGATCTGGGGCTGGATTGGGGTTTGTATAACTACGGCCAGTTGCTGACGCGTGGCCGTGGTGTGGAGCGTGACCTTGTCGCGGCATATGAACTGTTCCGCCAGGCTGCGGCCAAGGGGCACGCCAAGTCGATGAACCTGTTGGGTCGGTTCCACCATGAAGGCGTGGTGGTGCCCAAGGATGTTCAACTGGCGCGCCAGTGGTATCAGCGCTCAGCCGAGGCCGGGGATTTCCGCGGGCAATACAACCATGCTGCGGAGCTGGCTCACGACGGCGACGAAGTGCAGGCCTGCCTATGGTTGGAGCGGGCCCTCGCGACGGCCACGCCAGGCTTTTTGCAGGCGGCTTATCCCGTGTTGCTGGGCTCAGCCTTCAGCGGGATTCGTGAAATGGGCCTGCGCTATCAGCGTCATCTGCAGGCATGAAAAAGCCCCTGGACCTTTCGGTGCAGGGGCTTTTTTACGTCGGGCTGATCAGGCCGCTTCGATCTTGCCGCGGTTGTGCTCAACCTTGGACAGGTAACGCTGCACGTTCTCCTGCTCCTGCGGCGTGGTGAACAGGCCTAGCTTGCTGCGGCGCCACAGGATGTCCTGGGGCTGAGTGGCCCATTCTTCAGCGCACAGGTAATCGACTTCGCGGGTGTACAGGCCGCCACCGAGGTGGTCACCCATGTCCGCCAGCGATTGCACGCCTTCCAGCAGGCGCCAGGTGCGGCTGCCGTAAGTGGTGGACCAGCGACGGGCAATCTCGCTCGGCACCCAGTCGTATTTGCTACGGATTGCATCGGCCAGGGCTTCTGGCGTGCTCATGTTTTCGCCGCCGGGCAGGGTGGCTGTAGCCGTCCAGCTTGGGCGCATCTGCGTGAAGTAAGGCGCCAGTTGTGCCATCGCCGATTCGGCCAGCTTGCGGTAGGTGGTCAGCTTGCCGCCGAACACCGACAGCAACGGCGCCTCGCCCGAGGTGCCGGACAGCGCCAGGGTGTAGTCGCGGGTCACGGCCGACGGGTTGTCGGACTCGTCGTTGCACAGCGGGCGCACGCCGGAATAGGTGTGCACGATGTCATCGCGGCTCAGTTGTTTCTTGAAGTGCGCGTTGACCACGTTGAGCATGTAGTCGGTTTCACCTTCGGTAATCGCCACTTTCGCCGGGTCGCCGGTGTATTCGCGGTCGGTGGTGCCGATGATGGTCAGGTGATTCAGGTACGGAATGGTGAAGACGATACGCTGGTCTTCGTTCTGCAGGATGTGCGCGTGGGCGCCTTCATACAGCTTCGGTACGATCAGGTGGCTGCCCTGGATCAGACGGATGCCGTAGGGCGAATCCAGCTTCAAGTCATCCTTGATGAACTTGGCCACCCACGGGCCGGCGGCGTTCACCAGCGCTCGGGCGCGGATCGAGAACAGGCTGCCGTCGGCACGTTCCATGTTCATTTCCCACAGGCCCTTGCTGCGGTGTGCGCTGACGCAACGGGTCTGGGTGTGGATGTGCGCACCCTTTTCCCGCGCAGCCATGGCGTTGAGTACTACAAGGCGGGCGTCGTCGACCCAGCAATCGGAGTATTCGAAGCCTTTGGTGATTTCGCTTTTCAGCGGACTGTCGGGGCCGAACTTGAGGCTCTTGGAGCCTTCGAGTTTTTCCCGCTTGCCCAGATGGTCATACAGGAACAGGCCGGCGCGAATCATCCATGCCGGACGCAGGTGCGGGCGGTGAGGCAATACAAAGCGCATCTGCTTGACGATGTGCGGGGCCTTGGCCAACAGCACCTCACGTTCAGCCAGGGCTTCGCGCACCAGGCGGAATTCGTAATGCTCCAGGTAGCGCAGGCCACCGTGGATCAGCTTGCTGCTCGCGGAGGAAGTGTGGCTGGCCAGGTCGTCCTTTTCGCAAAGGAATACCGACAAACCGCGACCGGCTGCGTCTGCTGCAATCCCGACGCCATTGATCCCGCCACCGATAACGGCGACGTCATAGACTTCGGCAAGCGGTGGGGCAGGCAAGGTAGAAGGGTTCATCGGCTGGCCTCGCAATCTTTTTCGTATTGGAATTCGAACATAAATGTTCATTTGCGAAAATGGTAGCTTATAAACGCAGGTACAGCCAGCCCGCTTCGATTGAAAATACTGATCGAAGGGCGAAGAAAGGAAAATTTGTGAACATCAGGGGGCAGGACACCCCCTGTATAGGCTTACACCACTTCCAGCCGAATCTTGTGCTGATTCAGCAACTGCACCAGTGCCGGGACCGGCTGCTGATCGGTAACCAAGCAATCAATCAAACTGATCGGTCCCAGGCGAATCATGGCGTTGCGCCCGAATTTGCTGGAGTCCGCCGCCAGGATCACCTTGCGCGCATTGGCAATGATCGCCTGGGAAACCCGTACTTCCTGATAATCGAAGTCCAGAAGGCTGCCGTCTTCATCGATACCGCTGATGCCCACCAAGGCGAAATCGACCTTGAACTGGTTGATGAAATCAACGCTGGCCTGGCCTACCACACCGCCATCCCGGCGCACGTTGCCGCCGGTCAGGAGTACGTCGAAGTCGTCTTTGGCACTCAGCATCATGGCGACGTTGAGGTTATTGGTAATGATTTTCAGGTGGCTGTGGTTAAGCAGCGCACGCGCGATCGATTCGGTGGTGGTACCGATGTTGATAAACAGCGAGGCGTGATCGGGGATTTGCGCGGCGATGGCTTCGCCGATGCGCTGTTTTTCGTCGCGCATCTGGTCGGCACGCATGGCGTACGCGGTGTTTTCAACGCTGGAATCATAGGCTGCGCCGCCATGGTAGCGGCGCAACAGATTGGCTTCCGCCAGTTGATTGATATCGCGGCGGATGGTTTGCGGGGTGACAACGAAGAGCTGCGCCATTTCCTCGATACTCACATAGCCGCGTTCGCGAACCAGTTCGAGGATTTGTTGCTGGCGGGGAGGCAGATTCATGGTGCGTCCTTTGGGCTGCCGTAAAAAGTGGCCCATGATGACGCAGGAATCTGCTCCCTGCCAGTTACAACCCTATGCGCGTCCGGCGCTTGGCTTATTCAGCGCCTTCGTGGGGTTCCCAGTCGCGGGTGCGGCTGACTGCTTTCTGCCAGCCGGCGTAGAGTTTTTCCTTCGCTGCTTCTTCCAGCTGCGGTTCGAATTGACGCTCGATTACCGCCTTGCCACGCAGTTCGTCCAGGCTGCCCCAGAAACCGCACGCCAGGCCGGCCAGGTAGGCGGCGCCCAACGCGGTGGTTTCGCGCATTTGTGGGCGTTCAACCTGGGTACCGAGGATGTCGGCCTGGAACTGCATCAGGAAGTTGTTGGCGACCGCGCCACCGTCTACCCGCAGGGATTTGAGGCGTTCGCCGGAATCCTGCTGCATGGCATCGAGTACGTCGCGGGTCTGGTAGGCAATCGACTCCAGGGCTGCACGAATGATGTGATCCACGCGTACACCACGGGTCAGGCCGAACAGCGCACCACGGGCATACGGGTCCCAGTACGGAGCGCCCAGGCCGGTGAAGGCTGGCACCAGGTACACGCCGTTGCTGTCCTTGACCTTGCCGGCGAAGTATTCGGTGTCGGTGGCATCGGCGATGATCTTCAACTCATCACGCAGCCATTGCACGGTGGAACCGCCGTTGAACACGGCGCCTTCCAGGGCGTAGGCCACTTCGCCACGCGGGCCGCAGGCGATGGTGGTGAGCATGCCGTGCTTGGATTTCACCGCCTTGTCGCCGGTGTTCATCAGCAGGAAGCAGCCGGTGCCGTAGGTGTTTTTCGCCTGGCCCGGTTCTACGCACATTTGGCCAAACAGCGCCGCCTGCTGGTCACCGGCGATACCGCCGATGGCGATACCGCTTTTGGTGCGACCGTAGATTTCCGAGGAAGACTTCACTTCCGGCAGCATTTCGCGCGGCACGTCGAGAATCTCCAGCATCTTCGCATCCCACTCCAGCGTGTGGATGTTGAAGAGCATGGTGCGCGAGGCGTTGGTGTAGTCGGTGACGTGGGTCTTGCCGCCGGTAAATTTCCAGATCAGCCAGCTGTCGATGGTGCCGAACAGCAGCTCGCCGTTACGCGCACGTTCGCGACTGCCTTCGACGTTGTCGAGGATCCACTTGAGCTTGGTGCCGGAGAAGTACGGGTCGGTGACCAGGCCGGTGGTGTCGTTGATGTATTGCTCGTGACCGTCGCGCTTGAGCTGCTGGCAGATCTCGGTGCTGCGGCGGCATTGCCAGACGATCGCGTTGTAGATCGGGCGGCCGGTGATTTTGTCCCATACCACGGTGGTTTCACGCTGGTTGGTGATACCGATGGCCGCGACCTGGTCATGGTGCAGGCCGGCTTGTGCCAGGGCCTCGACCATCACCGCGCTCTGGGTGGCGAAAATCTCCATCGGGTCATGTTCGACCCAGCCGGCTTGCGGGTAATGCTGGGTGAATTCACGCTGGGCGGTGCAGACCACGTTGGCGTCACGATCGAAGATGATCGCCCGGGAACTGGTGGTGCCCTGATCGAGGGCAATGATGTAGTTCTTATTCTGAATGTCGGTCATGTCGATTGCCTTGGACGGAGAATAGGGAAGTCAGTAAACAGCCTGGGCCGCAAAAGGGCAGTACGGTCCAGGCTATCGCATCAGGAAGTACGGGTTTTGGCGGTGGCAGCCGCTTCGGTTGCATCAGTTGTAGCAGGTGCGGCGCTGGGCAGGTGACGGGCAATCAGCCCGCGATAGGCGGCAGCACCGAGGCAGGCGCCGACAATCGGCGCAAAGATCGGAATCAGGAAGTAAGGAATGTCGCGCCCGCCAGTGAAAGCCATTTCACCCCAACCGGCGAAAAAGGTCATCAGCTTGGGGCCGAAGTCACGGGCCGGGTTCATCGCAAAGCCGGTCAGCGGGCCCATGGCACTGCCGATCACGGCAATCAGCAAACCAATCAGCAGCGGCGCCAACGGGCCGCGGGGCAGGCCGTTGTTGTCATCGGTCAGGGCCATGATCACGCCCATCAGGATCGCGGTGATGACCATTTCCACCAGGAACGCCTGGGCCGTGCCCAGCAGCGGATGCGGGTAGGTGGAGAACACCGACGCCAATTCCAGGCTAGCCTGGGTGCCGCGAATCATGTGGTGGGTTTGTTCGTAATCGAAAAACAGGTTGCTGTAGAGCGTGTAAACCAACGCGGCCGAACAGAAGGCCCCGGCGACCTGGGCGATGATGTAGAACGGCAGTTTGCGCTTGTCGAAATCGGCAAAGATGCACAGCGCGATACTGACCGCCGGATTGAGGTGAGCCCCGGAAATACCGGCGCTCAGGTAGATCGCCATGCTGACGCCGATCCCCCAGATGATACTGATTTCCCACAACCCAAAGCTGGCACCCGCGACCTTGAGCGCAGCAACACATCCGGTACCGAAGAAGATCAGCAACGCAGTGCCCAGGAATTCGGCCATGCATTGACTTGAAAGTGAAGGCTGTTGAAGAGCAGTTGTCATGGAAAACCTCTGTTTTTGTTGTTGTCTGGCGTTTTGCCGCAACGGGCAAGCTGCGATTTTCACCGTGGCGAGGATCCCCATCCTGTTCGCGGCTTACTGCTGTGAATCCGTAGGTGCATTCCTACAGTATTCGTAAACGAAAAAATATAGACAAGAATGACGGCTGTCAAAGGTCGAAAGTGAACGATCGGTCATTTTGTAATTATTGGTGTGGTGAATGATCGTGCCGTGGGCGCGGGAAGCGGCAGGGAAGGTGCGCGTGAGCGCGTGGCAGAGGGCTTCGGACTAGAGCCTTTTGCTTGTTGTTGGCCTAGAATTGGCCATCTGTTTTTTCACCTTTTTGCCAAGCCTGGAGCCCACATGACGCCCGCATTGGACCTGTTGAAAAAAGTTCGCGCCGAACATCGAATTCACAGTTACGAACATGACCCCAAGGCAGCGTCCTATGGTCTGGAGGCCGCGGAAAAATTGGGCCTGGACCCGGCGCAGGTGTTCAAGACCCTGCTGGCCAGCAGTGAAAAAGCCGAGCTGCTGGTGGCGGTTGTGCCGGTCGTCGGAAGTTTGGATTTAAAGGCGTTGGCGCAGGCGGCGGGGGTAAAAAAGGTCGAGATGGCAGACCCGGCAGCGGCGCAACGGGCCACCGGTTACTTGCTAGGCGGCATCAGCCCGCTGGGGCAGAAGAAACGCCTGCGCACCTTCATCGATGTGACGGCGCAGTCGTTTCCGACAATTTTTATCAGTGCGGGGAGAAGGGGGCTTGAGGTGGAGTTGGCAGCGACAGTGCTGGCCGAACACACCCAGGCCAAGTTCGCGGAAATTGGCCGGGCGTGATGCGTTGACGTCAGGAGGCGGTGCTGTAGCGGCGAACGCCTGACTCAGCCTGAGGGATTTGTGCTGCGGTGCTGCCTGGGGCCTGGAACAACACCAGGTGCTCGGCTGCCACGCGAATGCCCACGTCGGCACCGACCAAGTGATCGGCGTGGCTGGGGAAGATCGACTCCAGCTGAGCGCCTGTCGGCAGCTGCAAGCGATACAGGGTCGACGCGCCGAGGAACGTCTTGCCGACAATCCGCGCCTTCAAGGCGCTGTCCGGTGCATAAACGATGTCGTCCGGGCGCAGCAACACATCCACCGCGCCGCCGGTTGCCCAGGTGTAGGCACGATTGCCGCGCAACTCCCCCAGTTCGGTGGTAACCGATTCCGGCGTGTTCAACTGCCCGCGAATGAAGTAACCCTGGCCAATGAAGCTGGCGACAAAGGGTGTCAGCGGTTCGTGATAGAGGTTGTAGGGCGTATCCCACTGCTCCAGGCGACCCTCCTTGAACACGCCGACATGGTCACTCACTGCGAAGGCTTCTTCCTGGTCGTGGGTCACCAGAATCGCACTGGTGCCCCGCGCCTTGAGGATATCGCGTACTTCGTGGCTGAGTTTGCGCCGCAGTTCGCCGTCGAGGTTGGAGAAGGGTTCGTCCAGCAGCAACAATTGCGGTTCCGGCGCCAGGGCGCGAGCCAGGGCGACGCGTTGCTGCTGGCCGCCCGAGAGTTCGTGGGGGAAGCGCTTGCCGAGGTTCTTCAGGTTCACCAGTTCCAGCAATTCAGCGACCACACGCTCTTTTTGCGGGTGCTTGCGAATGCCGAAGGCGATGTTGTCGGCCACGCTGAGGTGTGGAAACAGCGCGTAGTCCTGGAACACCATGCCGATCCGACGTTTCTCCGGGGCCAGTGTGAAACCGGCGCTGGAAATGACTTCGCCTGCCAGGCTGATCTCGCCTTCATGCACCGGCTCAAACCCGGCAATCGCTCGCAGGGTGGTGGTCTTGCCGCAGCCCGAGGAGCCCAGCAGGCAACCGATGTCGCCGGCGTTGAGGTGCAGATTGAGGTTCTGCACCACCCGTTGGTCTTGATAGCCGCATGCCAGATTGCGCAGGTTCAGCAGTAGTGGCTGGCTCATGCAGGACGGTACGCCGGCGCAACCAGAAACTCGAGCAGGGCTTTTTGTGCGTGCAGGCGGTTTTCCGCCTGGGCCCAGGCTACTGAACGTTGATCGTCCAGCAGGTCGAGACTGATTTCTTCGCCACGGTGGGCGGGCAGGCAGTGCATGAACAGCACGTCCGGCGCGGCCAGGTCGAGCAGGGCGCGGGTGACCTGGAACGGGGCGAAGAGCTTGAGGCGCTTGGCGGTTTCCTCTTCCTGGCCCATGGAGGTCCACACGTCGGTGCTCACCAGGTGTGCGCCGATGACCGCCTCACGCGGGTCGCGGACGATGGTCACGCGGGCGCCGGCCTGGGCCAGGAAACGTGCATCCGGCTCGTAGCCTTCAGGGCAGGCAACGCGCAATTTGAAGTCGAACTGAATCGCCGCTTCTATATAGCTGTTGCACATGTTGTTGCCGTCGCCGATCCAGGCCACGGTCTTGCCCTGGATCGAGCCGCGCTGTTCGAGGAAGGTTTGCATGTCGGCCAGCAACTGGCAGGGGTGCAGGTCATCGGACAGGCCGTTGATCACGGGCACTCGGGAGTTGGCGGCAAATTCGGTCAGGGTGCTGTGGGCGAAGGTACGGATCATCACCGCATCCAGCATGCTCGACATCACGATCGCGCAATCGCTGATCGGCTCGCCACGGCCCAGTTGGGTATCGCGAGGTGACAGGAAGATAGCCTGGCCGCCGAGCTGAATCATGCCGGCTTCGAAAGACACGCGGGTGCGGGTGGACGACTTCTCGAAAATCATCCCGAGCACGCGGTTTTTCAAAGGCTCGAACAGTACGCCGCGGTTACGCAGGTCTTTAAGCTCAATGCCTCGACGGAGCACGCTGACCAGCTCTTCGGGCGTGCAATCCATCAGGGAGAGAAAGTGCCTTGCGCTCATCATTAACTACCTTTTTGCAACAGACCGCAGATACTCAAAGCCTGGTTTATTTTGAAAACGGGCGAGACCTGCGGCGAAAGCCGCACGGGGCGACGAAATAGGGGAAGGCGCGATCTTATAATTAAATGTCGCGTCTTACCAATAGGGCTACAGTTTTTAGGGGAGTTCAAGGACGCGGGGAGGGCGCTTTTGAAGCCTGTTTCCTGACAGCAGCGGGTCATTTGTACACTGGCGCTGCGCCACATTGCAATGCGTGAGGGCGGGCTGAGGCCGGGCTGCGTCGGTTTCAGCGGGCTGCCGGAAGCTTCTGAAACATTTCCTGATGTTTCCTCATGGCCTGGCCTGATGCCCCTGGATTCACACGACGAACGTTGCTGGCGCTGCTGCCCCCGGCGGGCCATAGTTTTCGTCCGAAGTGTCTAGCCCACAATAAAAGAGACTGGCCATGACCAAGACTCTCCACCACCGTGCCTGCCATCTGTGCGAAGCCATCTGCGGCCTCACACTGGAAACTACCCAGGGCGAAGACGCAAGCCTGGCGATCACCTCGATCAAGGGCGACCCCCTGGATACGTTCAGCCGTGGCCATATCTGCCCCAAGGCCGTGGCCCTGCAAGACATCCAGAATGACCCGGACCGCCTGCACCAGCCCATGTTGCGGGTGGGCAGCGAATGGCAGCCGATCCCGTGGGAAGACGCCTTTGTACTTGTAGCCGAGCGCCTGGCCGCGATTCAAGCGCGTCACGGGCAGAATGCTGTGGCGGTGTACCAGGGCAATCCGAGCGTGCACAACTATGGCCTGATGACCCACAGCAACTACTTCCTTGGCCAGCTGAAGACCCGCAATCGTTTTTCCGCCACCTCGGTGGACCAGTTACCCCACCACCTCACCAGCCACCTGATGTACGGCCACGGCCTGTTGCTGCCGATCCCGGACATCGACCATACCGATTTCATGCTGATCCTCGGCGGCAACCCGTTGGCGTCCAACGGCAGCATCATGACCGTGCCTGATGTGGAGAAACGCCTGAAGGCCATCCAGGCTCGCGGCGGCAAAGTCGTGGTGGTTGATCCGCGCCGCAGCGAGACGGCGGCGATGGCCGACCAGCATCTGTTCGTGCGCCCGGGCGGTGATGCGGCGTTGTTGTTCGGATTGCTCAATACACTGTTTGCCGAGAACCTGACCCGTGACAGTCACCTGCCGGTGGACGGCCTGGATGACGTGCGCCACGCCGTGGCCGGATTCACCGCCGAGGCCATGAGCCGTCAATGCGCGGTACCCGCCGAGCAGATCCGCCAGTTGGCCCGGGACTTCGCCGCGGCCGATGCGGCGGTGTGCTATGGCCGCATGGGCGTATCGACCCAGGCGTTTGGCACGCTGTGCCATTGGCTGGTGCAGTTGATCAACCTGGTGACCGGTAATCTGGATCGAGTCGGCGGGGCCTTGTGCACCACGCCGGCAGTCGACCTGGTAGCTTCCACCTCCGGTGGGCATTTCAATCGCTGGCAAAGCCGGGTTTCCGGGCGACCGGAGTACGGGGGCGAACTGCCGGTGTCGGCACTGGCCGAAGAAATGCTCACCGAGGGTGAAGGGCAAATCCGTGCGCTGGTGACGGTGGCGGGCAATCCGGTGCTCTCCACGCCTAACGGCCGGCAGTTGGAACAGGCGCTGGATGGCCTGGAGTTCATGGTCAGCATCGACCTGTATATCAACGAGACCACGCGTTACGCCGACCTGATCCTGCCGTCCACCTCGGCCCTGGAAAACGATCACTACGACACCACCTTCAATATGTTCGCGGTGCGCAACGTCACCCGTTTCAATCGCGCCATCCTGCCGAAGCCCGAGGGTGCGTTGCATGACTGGGAAATCTTCGTCGGCCTGGCCCGGGCGTTTGCCGAGAAGACGGGTAATACACTCAAACCGACGATGCCGCCTGCGCAGATGATCGACTTCGGGCTGCGGGCCGGGCCTTATGGCGACAGGTTGTCCATTGCCGCGCTGGCCGATCACCCTCATGGCCTGGACCTCGGGCCGCTGAAACCCAACCTCGCAGGCCGCCTGAAAACCGCCAATGGCCATCTGCAGGCTGCACCGTCGGTTATACTTGCCGACCTGGCGCGCTTTGCCGCGCAGCCGGTGCCCGAGGTGAATGAGTTGCTGCTGATCGGCCGCCGGCATGTGCGCAGCAACAACTCCTGGATGCATAACTACCACCGGCTGGTGAAGGGCAAGCCTCGCCATCAACTGCTGATGCATCCGGATGACCTTGCCCATCGCCAGTTGACTGACGGGCAGCGGGTACGGGTCAGCTCGCGGATCGGCATGATCGAGGTGGAAGTGTTGGCCAGTCTCGACATGATGCCCGGCGTGGTCAGCCTGCCTCACGGTTGGGGCCACGGCCGCCCTGGCGTGCAGATGACCATCGCCAGCGGGCAGCCGGGGGCGAGCGCGAATGACCTGACGGATGAGCGGCAACTGGATGAGCTGTCGGGCAACGCAGCGTTGAACGGCGTGCCGGTGCAGGTGGCGGCGGCGTAAGCATTGTCTGTCGGGGAGTCCGAGCGTCACGCTGGGGTTTGCGTTACAATGCGCCACCGTGCCGACCCATGAGTCGGAAAGTTCCAGCCGAGGTGTTCCATGGATATCATCGAAACGATCAAAGAGCAGATTGCCAACAACACTATTCTGCTTTACATGAAGGGCGCCCCTAACGCTCCCCAGTGTGGCTTCTCCGCAAAGGCTTCCCAGGCAATCATGCAATGTGGCGAGAAGTTCGCCTACGTGGATATCCTGCAGAACCCGGAAATCCGCGCCAACCTGCCGAAGTACGCCAACTGGCCAACCTTCCCGCAGCTGTGGGTTGCCGGTGAGCTGGTCGGCGGTAGCGACATCATCACCGAAATGGCGGCTGATGGTTCGTTGCAGGCACTGATCAAAGACGCAGCGGCCAAAGCAGCTGCGAAGACCGAAGCCTGATTTGTTTTAGGCCGCGGCAATAAAAAGCCCCGCTTCTCGAAAGAGAGCGGGGCTTTTTAGTGGCCGGGAATTGAAGGGTTATTCACCCATCTGCGATTGCAGGTAATTCTCGATAGTCACTTTGTCGATCAAGCCGATTTGGGTTTCCAGCCAGTCGATGTGTTCTTCCTGGTCTTCAAGGATATCTTCCAGCAGTTCACGGCTGCCGAAGTCGCCCTTGGATTCGCAATGGGCAATGGCGGCCTTCAGGTCGGTGTGGCTCTTGCGCTCGAAGTTCAGGTCGCAGTTGATCATTTCCTGGGTGTGCTCGCCGATGTTCAGCTTGCCCAGGTCCTGCACGTTCGGCAGGCCTTCCAGGAACAGGATGCGCTTGATCAGCGCGTCAGCGTCCTTCATGGCTTTGATGGATTCTTTGTATTCACGCTTGCCCAGCTTTTCCAGGCCCCAATCGTCATACATGCGCGCATGCAGGAAGTACTGATTGATCGCGACCAGTTCATTGGCAAGGATTTTGTTGAGTTGCTGGATGACTGTGATGTCGCCTTTCATGATTGGGGTCCTGCCCTGTATTCGCTGTATATAAGGCGGAGTTTGAGCTGCGCATTTACTACTGTCAAACCTAAGTTATTGAATAATAAATGAAAATTAATCGAAATAAGAATGTTTGTGTTCCGCGTCTTGGCGCTAACTGTTTGAATTTCGGGCATAAAAAAACCGGACACTAAGTCCGGTTCTTTAAAACACGCTGATTAAGCGTGTGTAAATTCTGCTGAGTAGTGGATCGCAGCCTGGGCAGTTTGCAGCTGCGTCAGGGTTTCCCGTACCACTTGCTTGGCGAGGCAAGCGCATTTGCCGCATTGGCTGGCAACGCCGGTGGTTTCACGTACTTCCTTGTAGCTGCAGCAACCTTCGTAGATTGCTTCGCGGATTTGTCCGTCGGTGACACCAGTGCAAAGGCAGACATACATAAGGGAGAACCATCGCGGTTTAAGGCTTAAGTGCGACGGATCTTAATGTTAACGAGAATGATTGTCAAAGTAGTTTCTCAAGCCTTGGTGTTTGCACGCGGCTTCACTGACGAACGGCTTTTTTCCGGTATGATGGTCGGTCTTCACGAAGCGTGATCACGTCACAGGCCTGTCGTTTAGCTGCGGCACACTGGGACGGATCCTTTTACTTCAGTCACCACCATCAGGAGATACCCAATGAGCGTACTCGTCGGCAAACAAGCCCCGGATTTCGACGTACCCGCCGTCCTCGGCAATGGCGAAATCGTAGACAGCTTCAAACTGTCTGAAGCCATCAAAGGCAAATACGGCCTGGTGTTCTTCTACCCGCTGGACTTCACCTTCGTCTGCCCATCGGAGCTGATCGCCCTGGATCACCGCATGGACGATTTCAAGGCGCGTAATGTTGAAGTGGTTGCCGTTTCCATCGACTCCCATTTCACCCACAACGCCTGGCGCAACACCGCCATCAATGATGGCGGCATCGGCAAAGTCAAATACACCATGGCTGCCGACATGAAGCACGACATCGCCAAGGCCTACGACGTTGAGTCCGAAGGCGGCGTGGCATTCCGTGGCGCGTTCCTGATCGACGACAAGGGCGTTGTACGCTCGCAGATCATCAACGACCTGCCGCTGGGCCGTAACATGGAAGAGCTGATCCGTCTGGTCGACGCCCTGCAATTCCACGAAGAGCACGGCGAAGTCTGCCCTGCCAACTGGAAAAAAGGCGACAAGGGCATGAACGCTTCGCCAGAAGGCGTTGCGGCTTACCTGACCGAGAACGCTGGCAAGCTGTAAGCCACGTTCGAAGCAAAAAAAACCGGCCTGAGAAGGCCGGTTTTTTTATGTGCGGGATTTGGCTTCAGTCGCCGAAGTCTTCCCAGCCGCCCATCTGTTTCCAACGGTTGACGATGCCGCAGAACAGCTCGGCGGTCTTCTCGGTGTCGTAGCGGGCCGAGTGGGCCTCACGACCGTCGAAGTCGATACCGGCAGCCTGGCAGGCCTTCGCCAGCACGGTCTGGCCATAGGCCAAACCGGCCAGGGTCGCAGTATCGAAGCTGGAGAACGGGTGAAACGGGTTGCGTTTCATGTCCAGGCGCGCCACGGCGGCGTTGAGGAAGCCCAGGTCGAAGCTGCTGTTGTGGCCCACCAGGATCGCGCGTTTGCAGCCATTGGCCTTCAGGGCCTTGCGTACGCCACGGAAGATGTCGGTCAGCGCCGCTTCTTCACTGACGGCCATGCGCAGTGGGTGATCAAGCTTGATCCCGGTGAACTCCAGGGCCGCCGCTTCGATGTTGGCGCCTTCGAACGGCTCGACGCGGAAGAAGTGGGTGTGTTCCGGGAACACGAAACCCTGTTCATCCATGCCGATGGTCGTGGCGGCGATTTCCAGCAACGCATCAGTGGCGCAATTGAAACCGCCGGTTTCTACGTCGATGACAACCGGCAGGTAGCCACGGAAACGCTCGGCCATCGGGTGACGGGAACCGCCACCACCGCCGCCGTGTTCCTGGTCGTCGTCGTAATGGTCTTCACTCACGGGTGTTCCTCCAGCAGGCGCCAGCGCAGTGTTTCACCGGCGCGCAGCGGGATAACGGTCAGCTCGCCAAACGGCAGGCTGGTGGGGGCGGTCCAGTCTTCACGGACCAGGGTAATGCGGTCGGTATTCGCCGGCAGGCCATAGAAACGCGGGCCGTTGAGGCTGGCGAACCCTTCAAGCTTGTCCAGGGCGTTGCGTTGTTCGAACGCTTCGGCATACAACTCGATCGCCGCATAGGCGGTGTAACACCCGGCACAACCACACGCGGCTTCCTTGGCGTGTTGGGCGTGAGGTGCAGAGTCGGTACCGAGGAAAAATTTCTCGCTGCCACTGGTGGCGGCATCGAGCAGCGCTACCTGGTGCGTGTTGCGCTTGAGAATCGGCAGGCAATAGAAGTGCGGCCGAATCCCGCCCACCAGCATGTGGTTGCGGTTGTACAGCAGGTGATGCGCGGTGATGGTCGCGCCGACGTTGGCCGAAGCCTCGGTGACGAACTGCACGGCATCGGCGGTGGTGATGTGCTCGAACACCACCTTGAGGGTCGGGAACAGCTCGACAACTCGGCGCATGTGCTCGTCGATGAAGATCTTTTCACGATCGAACACATCGACATCGCCACGGGTGACTTCACCGTGGATCAGCAACGGCATGCCCACTTCGGCCATGGCTTCGATGGCCGGCAGGATCTTGTCGATACTGGTGACGCCGGAATCGGAGTTGGTGGTCGCGCCGGCCGGGTACAGCTTGGCGGCGTGCACGAAACCACTGGCCTTGGCCTGGCGGATTTCTTCGGGCTGGGTGCGGTCGGTCAGGTACAGCACCATCAACGGTTCGAAGCGGCTGCCGGCCGGTCGTGCAGCGAGAATGCGCTGGCGATAGGCGTCGGCTTCCGCGGCGTTACGCACCGGAGGTACCAGGTTAGGCATGATGATGGCGCGGCCAAACGTGCGCGCTACATCGGCCACGGTTTGGGGCAACGCAGCACCATCGCGAAGATGAATATGCCAGTCGTCGGGACGCAGCAGGGTCAGGCGGTCGGACATTGGGGATTCCAGGCGGGTCAATCTGGTGGGAATGCTACCGGAAAAGACTCTTGCAGGCACTCGCTATCAAGTTTTGCAGGATGCGACCGATATCCCTGGGTATGCCTTAACGATGTATGACGCCTTGATGTGTTGTAGAAACCAGTGGAGCCTCCCGTGCGCCAGCATTATCTAGCCCTGCTCAGTGTGTTCGCCAGCCTGCCCGCGATGGCCCTCACGTTCCAGACACGTCTGGAGAATATTGAGTGGAAAGTGGAGGGCGATAAATTCGAGTGCCGCTTGACCCAGCCGATCACCGATTTCGGCTCGGGCGAGTTCGTGCGCCGGGCCGGCGAGCAGGCGACGTTTCGCCTGAAAGCCTTTAACGGCTCGTTGGGTGCCGGTTCCGCAACCCTGTTGGCGGCGGCTGCGCCGTGGCAGCCGGGGCGTGGCGATATCAACCTGGGGGCGGTGCGTGTCGGCAGTGGCGATGTGCTGTTCAACAGCTCCCAGGCCCAGGCCGGGCGTTTGTTTACCGGCCTGCTCGAAGGGCGTAGCCCGACGGTGCGCCACTACAGCCGCGACGGCGGTTACTCCGAGATCCGCCTGCTGCCGGCGAAATTCAGCAAGGCCTACAACGACTATCAACTCTGCACCACCAAGCTGCTGCCGATGAATTTCGAGCAGGTCAGACAGACCGAGGTGGGTTTCCCGGGTGGCGGCATCGAACTGGACGCGGCGGCCAGGAAAAAGCTCTCGGTGATTCTCGAATTCATGAAAGCCGACCCGACGGTTAACCACGTCGAGTTGAATGGCCACTCCGACAACAGCGGCAATCGCCTGACCAATCGCGACGTTTCGCGGCGTCGTGCATTGGCGGTAATGGACTACTTCAAGGCCAATGGCATCCAGGAATCGCAGATTACCCTGCGCTTTCATGGCGAAAGCTATCCGCTGGCGCCGAACACCAACGCGGCCAACCGGGCGAAAAACCGCCGGGTGAATATTCAGCTCGAACGGGTGGCAGCCCCCGAGAAACCGGCGCCCCAGGCCAAGGCGCCAGGCAACGCTGCCGCCACCTCATAAGGTGCGGCGTTTCGTCGCCCGCTCGACATAATCTGTCGCTTTATCTTCATTTGCTGTCGCGCCTCTGTAATTTCACGGTTTTGGTCGGTAGAATCGACGCCTTTCCGTACAACCCCGTGGAGTGATGGCATGGCCGACGTAAACAAGGTCGTTCTCGCGTATTCCGGCGGCCTGGACACTTCGGTGATCCTCAAGTGGCTGCAGGATACTTATAACTGTGAAGTGGTGACCTTCACCGCTGACCTGGGTCAGGGCGAAGAGGTCGAACCTGCACGTGCCAAGGCGCAAGCCATGGGCGTGAAAGAGATCTACATTGACGACCTGCGCGAAGAGTTCGTCCGCGATTTCGTTTTCCCGATGTTTCGCGCCAACACTGTCTACGAAGGCGAGTACCTGCTGGGTACTTCCATCGCACGTCCGCTGATCGCCAAGCGCCTGATCGAAATCGCCAACGAAACCGGCGCCGACGCCATTTCCCATGGCGCCACCGGCAAGGGCAACGACCAGGTGCGTTTCGAACTGGGCGCCTACGCCTTGAAGCCAGGCGTAAAAGTGATTGCTCCGTGGCGTGAATGGGACCTGTTGTCCCGTGAAAAGCTGATGGACTACGCTGAAAAGCACGCGATCCCGATCGAGCGTCACGGCAAGAAGAAGTCCCCGTACTCGATGGACGCCAACTTGCTGCACATCTCCTATGAAGGCGGCGTGCTGGAAGACACCTGGACCGAGCACGAAGAAGACATGTGGAAATGGACCGTCTCCCCGGAGAACGCTCCTGACAAGGCCCAGTACCTGGAACTGACCTACCGCAACGGCGACATCGTCGCGCTGGACGGCGTCGAAATGACCCCGGCCACCGTACTGGCGACCTTGAACCGTATCGGTGGCGAACACGGTATCGGCCGCCTCGACATCGTCGAGAACCGTTACGTGGGCATGAAGTCCCGTGGTTGCTACGAAACCCCGGGCGGCACCATCATGCTGCGCGCTCACCGCGCCATTGAGTCCATCACCCTGGACCGTGAAGTGGCTCACCTCAAAGACGAGTTGATGCCCAAGTACGCCAGCCTGATCTACACCGGCTACTGGTGGAGCCCGGAGCGTCTGATGCTGCAACAGATGATCGACGCTTCCCAGGTCCACGTGAACGGCGTTGTGCGCCTGAAGCTGTACAAGGGCAACGTGATCGTGACCGGTCGCAAGTCCGATGAGTCGTTGTTCGACGCCAACATCGCCACTTTTGAAGAAGATGGCGGCGCCTACAACCAGGCAGACGCGGCAGGCTTCATCAAGCTGAACGCGTTGCGCATGCGCATTGCGGCCAACAAAGGTCGCAAGTTGTTCTGAGTGTTGTAAGTTGCAATGAAAAATGGCCCCTCAAGGGGCCATTTTTTTTGGTTGAAAATACATCCGGAATCATCGGGCGCGCGCCTGTGTTTATTGTTCGCTTCGAAAAAGTTCAGGTACTCCAGGAGATGATCTGGAGTGTTTATATTTTTACGGGGGCAATGTTTATTAATTTCGCTCGATAAGTGATGCATTGTTGAAAGTGAGATGTTTTCTTGTAGGCAGGAACTATGTACTACAGAAAATTCACTCAGAAATGTACCGCGAATATGTCAGATGCTGACATGCCTGTAGGATTTATGGAGCGTTAGTAATTATGTCGAATGGAACTTTTAAAAACCCGGTTTCCCTCCGGGTTCACAGGTCTTCTGACAGCGCACAAGGGGCATTTCCTGAAACTTGTGTACGGCGCGTTTACCCGGGCCCGCGTAATCCTGGGAATTTTCACTCAAAATATGTTTGTGCTCGGAAAGTTCTGAAAGCCCCAACAAAACTGGATAGCTCCGATCTGGCGTTTTTTTGTAGGTTAAATCCTATGTCTTTGTGGGTTAGGTCTCTGCTTGCTGTTGCTTGGGGGGGAGCGCTATGCCAAGCGAGAAACGACTAGGCTATTGTGCTTACTCTTAATAATTCGAACAGCGAAATTGGACTTGCCCATGAATAAAGTGCTGATCGTGGATGATCATCCCGTCATTCGTCTTGCTGTACGTATGCTAATGGAACGTCATAGTTATGAGGTCGTTGCCGAGACCGATAACGGTGTCGATGCCTTGCAACTTGCGCGCGAGCATATGCCGGACATTGTCATACTGGATATTGGAATTCCCAAACTCGATGGCCTGGAAGTTATATGCCGGCTGTCATCAACCAAACAGGCACATCCCTTCAAGGTGCTGGTGCTGACGTCCCAGGCGCCCGGGCATTTCTCGATGCGGTGCATGCAGGCGGGTGCTGCCGGCTACGTGTGCAAGCAACAGGATCTCACCGAGCTGTTGAGCGCGGTCAAGGCGGTGCTGTGCGGGTACAGCTACTTCCCCAACCAGGCGTTGAACTCGGTGCGCTCTACGATGGGCAACGCCAGCGAAGCGGACATGGTCGAGCGCCTGTCCGGCCGGGAGATGATGGTGTTGCAGCAGTTGGCCCGCGGCAAGACCAACAAGGAGATCGCCGATGGCATGTTCCTGAGCAACAAGACTGTAAGCACCTACAAGACCCGCTTGCTGCTCAAGCTCAACGCCCGCTCGCTGGTGGACTTGATCGAGCTGGCCCAGCGAAACGGCCTGGTGTAGGCCGGCCTCACATTTACATCCAGTCAGAAAAAAGCCTCCGCAAGGGAGGCTTCTGTTTATCGTTGGATCGATTAGAGATCGAAGTCGTAATCGGCCAACTGTTTTTGCAAGCGCCGCTCTTCCAGCAGGTTGTCGATGGTGCGGCGTTTGCTCAAATTGGTCTTGGCCACCTCTACCGGTGCTTCTGCTGCATCATCGTCGGATTCAGCGCCAACAACGTCGTCTTCTACATCCAGTTGTTCTTTGCCAGTGCTCATAAGGTTAACTCCAGGCTAAGACTGCCGTTGGCGCTCCTTATAACGATAATCTCGGGCCTGGTAAAAAAGATTTTTTCAATCGACTCATCGATAAAAGCAATGATGGCTCAATCGTCGGAAGTCTTTTCCTTGTATTCGCACAGGTCTTCGATGCGGCAGCTGCCACAGCGCGGCTTGCGGGCCTGGCAGACATAGCGTCCGTGAAGGATCAACCAGTGATGCGAGTCCAGCAGATACGGCTTGGGCACGAACTTCATCAGCTGTTTTTCCACCTCCACCACATTTTTTCCGCGGGCAATACCGGTTCGGTTGCTGACCCGAAAGATGTGCGTGTCCACCGCCATGGTCAATTGGCGAAATGCCGTATTGAGCACCACATTGGCGGTTTTTCGGCCAACACCCGGAAGGGCTTCCAGGGCTTCGCGCGTTTGCGGTACTTCGCTGCCGTGCAGTTCCACCAGCAGCCGGCATGTCTCGATGACATTCTTCGCCTTGCTGTTGTACAGGCCGATGGTCTTGATGTATTCGGACAAGCCCTCAACCCCCAGCGCGTAGATCGCCTCCGGGGTGTTCGCCACCGGATACAACTTGGCGGTGGCCTTGTTGACGCCGACGTCTGTGGACTGGGCCGAGAGAATCACGGCGATCAGCAACTCGAACGGCGAGGAGTAGGCCAGTTCGGTTTTCGGTTCCGGGTTGTCTTCGTGAAGCCGGCGGAAAATTTCCAGGCGTTTTGCGGCGTTCATGGGGCGAGCGGTTCCTTGCGGACAGTCAGTGTGGTGACGAAAAACGGGCCCAATAACCCGAGCAGGATAAACGCGGCGTGCACCGGCAGTACACGCTTCATCACGTGGGGCCGGTGCTCAAGGGGTTCAGGTGCGGGCATCAGCCACCACCAGTGCTGCAAGCGCCTGCTCTGCCGTTTCGAAGTGCTGTTGCAGAATGATCAACTGCGACTGCTGTTCAAAGGTCGGCGGGTGGCCGAAAGCTTTCAGGGATTTGTGCAATTGGGCGCGGCTCATGGCCAGGTTGATCTTGGCCTTCTTCAAGGCGGCGTCCATGGCCGCGGCTTTTTGTGCACGAACCCGCTCAATGGCCGCCTGGACCGGGTTGACCGTGGCCGCAGCTACCGGGGCGGCGCGCTTGGAGCGTGCCTGGCGTTCGGCAAGTTTCTGTTCCTCTTCGCGTTGCAGCCGCGCGTTGCGCTGTTCAAACCGTCGCCGGGCCCGGTCGCGCTTGAGGCTGCGTGCCTCACGTTCATGATCATTGGAGGCCAGCCCGCCGACAATCGGTACCACGGTGCTCAAGGAACGCATTTCGATGCAATCAACCGGGCAGGGTGCTACACACAGGTCGCAACCCGTGCACTCGTCGACAATTACCGTGTGCATCAATTTGGCAGCACCGACGATAGCGTCCACCGGGCAGGCCTGGATGCATTTGGTACAGCCGATGCACTCCGCTTCACGGATAAACGCGATCTGTGCGGGCGCTTCCCCTCGAGATGTGTCCAACTCCAGCACCGGGAGCTTCAACAGCTGCGCCAGGGCTGCAATGGTTTCCTGGCCGCCCGGAGGGCACTTGTTGATCGCCTCGCCTTGGGCAATGCCTTCTGCGTAGGGCTTGCAGCCAGGATGCCCACATTTGCCACACTGGGTTTGCGGCAGCAGGGCGTCGATACGTTGAATCAGGCTCATGGTTTGATCATTGCGTTGGAACCCGGAAAAGCCACAGCCAACAGCGGGCCGACAGCAAACAGAATCCGATTATCCGGCAAGCGAGGAGGGGGTACTAGCTGAAACCGCCCCATGGCCGAGACCATGAGGCAGTTAGCCATTGTTACTTGATGCGCTGACCCGGCTTGGCGCCGCTGTCCGGGCTCAACAGGTAGATCTCTTCACCGCCAGGGCCGGCCGCCATCACCATGCCTTCGGAGATACCGAACTTCATTTTCCGCGGCTTGAGGTTGGCGATCATCATGGTCAGGCGACCATCGAGCTTGGATGGGTCCGGATAGGCGCTCTTGATCCCCGAGAACACGTTGCGTTGTTCATCACCGATGTCCAGGGTCAGGCGCAGCAGCTTGTCGGCGCCTTCCACGGCTTCGGCCTTGAGGATCAGGGCCACCCGCAAGTCCACCGCAGCGAAGGCGTCGAAGTCGATTTCCGGCGACAACGGATCTTTCGCCAGTTCGCCATTGCCCGCAGGTGCAGCGTCGCCGGTATCGGTCTTGCTGGCCTCGAGGTCTTCTTTCGATGCGTCGGTCATGGCCTGCACTTTTACCGGGTCGATACGGGTCATCAGCGGCTTGAACTCATTCAACTGATGGTTGCCGAGCAGTGTCGCGTGGTCATTCCAGGTCAGCGGCGGCACATTGAGGAACGCCTCGGCGTCGGCTGCCAGCAATGGCAACACCGGCTTGAGGAAGATCACCAACTGACGGAACAGGTTGACGCCCGTGGCGCAGATCGCCTGGACTTCAGCCTGCTTGCCTTCCTGCTTGTTCAGCGACCACGGCGCCTTGTCGGCGATCCAGGCGTTGGCGCGGTCGGCCAGGCCCATGATTTCGCGCATGGCCCGGGCAAAGTCGCGAGCTTCATAGGCATCGGCGATGCTCGGCGCGGCGGCCAGGAATGCATCGGTCAACTCAGGTGCGGCATTTTCAGCCACCAGCACCCCGGCGTTGCCCTTGTGGATAAACCCGGCGCAACGGCTGGCGATGTTGACGACCTTGCCCACCAGGTCCGAGTTGACCTTCTGTACGAAGTCTTCCAGGTTCAGGTCCAGGTCGTCGACACCACGGCCCAGCTTGGAGGCGTAGTAGTAGCGCAGGTATTCCGGCGACAGGTGGTCCAGGTAGGTGCGCGCCTTGATAAAGGTGCCACGGGACTTGGACATCTTCTGGCCGTTGACCGTCAGGTAACCGTGCACGGCAATGCCGGTTGGCTTGCGATAGCCCGAACCTTCAAGCATTGCAGGCCAGAACAGCGCGTGGAAGTTGACGATGTCCTTGCCGATGAAGTGGTACAGCTCGGCCGTGGAGTCCTTGTTCCAGAACGCGTCGAAGTCCAGCTCCGGCGTGCGGTCGCACAGGTTCTTGAAGCTGGCCATGTAGCCGATCGGCGCGTCCAGCCACACGTAGAAGTACTTGCCTGGCTCGCCCGGGATCTCAAAGCCGAAGTACGGCGCATCGCGGGAGATGTCCCACTGTTGCAGGCCGGCGTCCAGCCATTCGGCGATCTTGTTCGCCACGGCGTCCTGCAGGGTGCCGCTGCGGGTCCAGGTTTGCAGCATCTGCTGGAAATCCGGGAGCTTGAAGAAGAAGTGCTGGGAATCCTTGAGTACCGGGGTGGCGCCGGAGATGGCCGACTTCGGATCCTTCAGGTCGGTGGGCGCGTAAGTGGCGCCGCATTTCTCGCAGTTGTCGCCGTACTGGTCCTCAGTGCCGCATTTCGGGCAGGTGCCCTTGATGAAGCGGTCGGCCAGGAACATTTTCTTTTCCGGGTCGAAATACTGGGTGATCGAACGCGTGGCAATGTGCCCGGCGTCCTTGAGGCGCAGGTAGATCTGGCTCGACAGCTCGCGGTTTTCGTCGGAGTGGGTCGAGTGGAAGTTATCGAAATCCACCAGGAACTCGGCAAAGTCGGCGCTGTGTTCAGCCTGGACGTTGGCGATCAGTTGTTCCGGGGTGATCCCTTCCTTCTCTGCGCGCAACATGATGGCCGAACCGTGGGCGTCGTCCGCGCAGACATAAATGCATTGATTGCCGCGATGCTTCTGGAAGCGCACCCACATATCGGTCTGGATGTACTCAAGCATATGGCCAAGGTGGATAGAACCATTGGCATAGGGCAGGGCGCTGGTGACGAGGATCTTGCGTGGCTCGGACATGGGGCTCGGCTACTTGATGAAACGGAGGTCGGCCACTATAAAGCGCCGGGAAATTTATTTCACCCCGTGCGGCTGTTTCCGGATTTTCCCGCAGGCCGAAAGCGTGCCGCTGGGGCGCTGGAACGGTTAGGATAGCCGCCTGTTTTAGTCAGTCTTTTTTCGGGAGTAGCCCATGAGCGCCGTCAATCGCGCAGCGGTGGAAGCCGTTCTTCGCCAGTACACCGACCCCTACCTGAACCAGGACCCGGTCAGCGCCGGGTGCGTACGCGCCATCGACGTGCAGGGTGACAAGGTTTCGGTCCAGCTTGAGCTGGGCTACGCCGCAGGCCTGTTCAAGAGCGGCTGGGCGCAGATGCTGCAAATGGCCATCGAAGGCCTGGACGGCGTCAGCTCGGCCAGGGTCGACATCCAGTGCGTGATCGCCCCGCACAAGGCCCAGGCGCAGATTCCGGGCCTGGCCAACGTCAAGAACGTGGTGGCCGTGGCTTCCGGCAAGGGCGGCGTGGGCAAATCCACCACCGCCGCCAACCTGGCCCTGGCCCTGGCCCGGGAAGGCGCGCGGGTCGGGATTCTCGACGCCGACATCTATGGCCCGAGCCAGGGCGTGATGTTTGGCATCCCGGAAGGCACCCGGCCGAAGATCAAGGACCAGAAATGGTTCGTGCCGATCGAGTCCCATGGCGTGGAAGTCATGTCCATGGCCTTCCTGACCGATGACAACACACCGATGGTCTGGCGCGGCCCGATGGTATCCGGTGCGTTGCTGCAACTGGTCACGCAGACCGACTGGGGCAACCTGGACTACCTGGTGATCGATATGCCGCCAGGCACCGGCGATATCCAGCTGACCCTGGCGCAGAAAGTGCCGGTGGCCGGCGCGGTGATCGTCACCACACCGCAGGACCTTGCGCTGCTGGATGCCCGCAAGGGTGTGGAGATGTTCCGCAAGGTCAACATCCCGGTGCTGGGCGTCGTGGAAAACATGGCGGTGCACATCTGCTCCAACTGCGGCCACGCCGAGCATCTGTTCGGTGAAGGCGGCGGCGAGAAGCTCGCGACCCAGTACGGCGTTGAACTGCTGGCGTCGTTGCCGCTGTCCATGGGGATTCGAGAGCAGGCTGATGGCGGCAAGCCGACGGTGGTTGCCGAGCCCGATGGCCAGATTGCCATGGTCTACCAGGAGCTGGCGCGCCACGTAGGCGCGCGAATCGTCCTGCAGGAAGCAGAGGCCCAGGCAATGCCGACGATTACTGTCAGCGACGACTGATCCACCGGATGGGAAAAAAGCCTCGACCTTGTCGGGGCTTTTTCTTGCCTGGTGAACACCAACGAGGCGTTTTTTACTCTTTTACGTAATTGCTGGTGTAAGCATTCACTTACTTTTTCGTAAGCGTTTGGGTTTTTTCATCGGCGGGGGCGTCTTGAATTGATTGCCTATATTTCTATCTTATTGAAATATAACGATTATTTATTCGCGTTTGAGCGCGTGAATCGAAAACCCGGCGGGTTGGATCCCGTTGAACTTCCCCGTGAACTCTCTAAGATCAGTCCTGTGTCCACGGATTGACACAGTCATCAAGGAACGATGATTCAGGGAACCTCGCAGGATGCGATTCATCAGGACGATGAAAAGGAACACAGGGACTAGGGAAAAAATGTGGGCGGGTCATACCGCCCCTTTTTTTTGCCTGTAGAAAAGTGAAACCCGCCCCGCAGAAATGCAAAAAGGCCCGCAAGGGGCCTTTTGGAGGGCATCGACGCTATCAGCGTTCGAGGTCGGCAATCTTGCCTTTTTTGCCATCCCACTCTGCCGCATCCGGCATCGGGTCTTTGCGCTCAGTGATATTCGGCCAGATTTCCGCCAGCTCAACGTTCAACTGAATAAATTCCTGCATCTCTGCCGGGACTTCGTCCTCGGAGAAAATAGCGACGGCCGGGCATTCTGGTTCACACAGGGCGCAGTCAATGCACTCGTCCGGGTGGATGACCAGGAAATTCGGGCCTTCGTAGAAGCAGTCCACCGGACACACTTCTACGCAGTCGGTGTACTTGCACTTGATGCAGTTGTCGGTGACGACGAAGGTCATTTCTAATTTTCTCCTCAGGCGGCGGCAGCGAAACCCTTTGTGGCAGGGCTCGCGAGGTTCGGGAGCGATAGTCTGCAGGCCAGGCTAAAAGCCCGCAGCATCCCAAACCGCGCGAGAGTCTACCAGCTTGCAAGCGTCTGCGTTATATCCGAGTCTTCAGTGCATATAACATTTCGAGCGCTTTTCGCGGCGTCACGTCATCCAGGTCAAGCTTAGCCAACTCATCCAGTACCGGATGAGGCAGGCTGGCGAACATGTCGCTCTGGTGCGGCGCGCTGGGTTTGTTGCTGGCCTTGGCCGGGCTGGCCACGGGAATCTCATGGGGCAGCGCTGTTTCTTCCAGGCGGCTCAGGTGCTCGCGAGCACGGGTAATCACCTCGGCCGGCACCCCCGCCAGTTGCGCCACGGCCAGGCCGTAACTCTGGCTTGCCGGGCCGGGCAGCACGTGGTGCAGGAACACGATGCGCTCGTTGTGCTCGGTGGCATTGAGGTGCACGTTGGCTACCAACGGCTCGTTTTCCGGCAGCACGGTCAGTTCGAAGTAGTGCGTCGCGAACAGCGTATATGCCCGCAGGTGCGCCAAACGCTCGGCCGCCGCCCACGCCAGGGACAGCCCGTCGAAGGTGCTGGTGCCGCGGCCCACTTCGTCCATCAGCACCAGGCTGCGTTCGGTGGCGTTGTGCAGGATGTTGGCGGTTTCGCTCATTTCCACCATAAAGGTCGAACGGCCGCCGGCCAGGTCATCGCTGGAACCGATCCGGGTGAAGATGCGGTCCACCAGTGACAATTCGCAGCTTGCCGCCGGCACGAAGCTGCCGATATGCGCCAGCAGCACGATCAACGCGGTCTGACGCATGTAGGTGGATTTACCGCCCATGTTCGGACCGGTGATCACCAGCATCCGGGTATCGTCGTCCAGCGACAGGTCGTTGGCGACGAACGGCGTGGTCAACACCTGCTCCACCACCGGGTGGCGACCTTGCACGATGCGCATGCACGGCTCGCTGACAAAGCGCGGGCAGTTCAGGTCAAGGTTCAGGGCACGCTCGGCCAGGTTGCTCAGTACATCCAGCTCGGCCAGGGCGGCGGCGGTGTCCTGCAACGGCGCAAGCTTGTCGATCAGGCTTTCGAGCAAGGCTTCGTAGAGCATTTTCTCCCGGGCCAGGGCGCGGCTTTTGGCCGACAGCGCCTTGTCTTCGAATTCTTTAAGCTCCGGAGTGATAAAGCGCTCGGCACCCTTGAGGGTCTGGCGGCGCTGGTAATCGATCGGCGCCTGCTCGGCCTGCTTGCTTGGCAACTCGATAAAGTAGCCGTGCACGCGGTTGTAGCCGACTTTCAGGTTGGCCAGGCCGGTGCGGGCTTTTTCACGGGCTTCCAGGTCAATCAGGAACTGCCCGGCGTTCTCGCTCAGGGATTGCAGCTCATCCAGCTCGGTGTCGTAACCGGTCTTCAACACGCCACCGTCACGGATGATCGCGGGCGGGTTGTCGATGATGGCTTTTTCCAGCAGCGCCGCCAGCTCCGGGTAGGTGCCGGTGGTGACTGCCAGCTGCTGCAGGTGCGGTGCTTCCAGTTCGGTCATCGCCGCTTGCAGTTGCGGCAGGGCGCCGAGGGCATCGCGCAGGCGTGCCAGGTCGCGAGGCCGCGCGTTACGCAGGCCGATCCGCGCCAGGATCCGCTCGATATCGCCGATTTCCTTGAGCTGCGGTTGCAGCTTTTCAAAGCGGTAGCGGTCGAGCAGGCAGGTAATAGAGGTCTGGCGGGCTTGCAGCACGGTCAAATCCCGCAGCGGGCGGTTCAACCAGCGGGTCAGCAAGCGGCTGCCCATGGCGGTCTGGCAACGGTCGACCACCGATTGCAGGGTGTTGTCGCGCCCGCCGGCGAGGTTGGTGTCCAGTTCCAGGTTGCGACGGCTGGCGCCATCCAGCACCACGGTGTCGTCCAGGCGTTCATGACGCAGGCTGCGCAAATGCGGCAGGGCAGTGCGCTGGGTTTCCTTGGCATAGCTGAGCAGGCAACCGGCGGCGCCGATGGCCAGGGTCAGGGTTTCGCAACCGAAGCCCTTGAGGTCTTGCACGGAGAATTGCTGGCACAGGCTTTTCAGCGCCGAATCACGCTCGAAATCCCACGGCGCACGACGCTTGGTCCCACGGCGACGTTCCGCCGGCAGGTCCTTTGGCCAGTCGTCCGGGATCATCAACTCCACCGGGTTGACGCGCTCAAGCTCCGCCAGCAGATTCTCCCAGCCCTTGATCTCCAGCACCGTGAAGTTGCCACTGGTGATATCCAGGACTGCCAGGCCGAACAGGCGTTCGTCCCCCAGTACTGCCGCGATCAGGTTATCGCGACGCTCATCCAGCAGCGCCTCATCACTCACCGTACCCGGCGTGATGATGCGCACCACCTGGCGTTCCACCGGGCCCTTGCTGGTGGCCGGGTCGCCGATCTGCTCACAGATCACCACCGACTCGCCCAGCTTCACCAGCTTGACCAGGTAACCTTCCAACGAATGATATGGAATCCCGCACATCGGAATTGACTGCCCGGCCGACTGCCCGCGCGCGGTCAGGGTGATGTCCAGCAACTTGGCCGCCTTCTTCGCGTCTTCATAGAAGATCTCGTAGAAGTCGCCCATGCGGTAGAACATCAACTGATCAGGGTGCTGGTTTTTCAGGCGCCAGTACTGCTGCATCATCGGGGTGTGGCTGGAGAGGTCGGTCATACGCGGGGTTCAGCTCTTCCTGTCGATTTTTGGCAAGGGTAAATAGGCTAATGGTACATTGATTTTTTATGCATTGTGGGCGGCTATACGATGTTGAATTCTCGCTACGAGCCTTATAAACGATGTGTTTGTCCTATGGCTTACGATGGAAACCAAGACAGATCGGGTTCGGTTGATCAATAAAAAAACCCGACGCTGGGTCGGGTTCTTTATTGCAGTGCCTTAGTAGATGTCAGGCTCGTTTTGCCTCAGCTGCCATCAATACAAGGTTCTGCTGTTTGGTCGCTTCGGTCAGCACTTCGCTGTATACGCGCTTTTTTTGATCAGATTTAGCGTTACGAATAAAGTCGGCAAAGGGGCTTTTTGCACCTTTGGTCAAGCCCAGCTTAATCGAAAGCATCATTACGCTCCTGATGGTTGCCCGAGTCTGGCCTCAAGATCGGCCCGCGTGTGTCGCTCAGGAATATGGTAGTCAATTTTTTCGACACCGGCTTTGTACAATCGTCCCGAGTTGTCAATGTGCTTGAGCAGCAAATCCACGTGGATATCGCCGCCGTACTCTAGCTTAAGTGCGTTGACGACGTCACGTGCGGCAAAGTACTGGTCGATGAAATGCTCTTTACGAATCCTTCTTCCTTCTGCTTCTTCGCGAGCTTTGACGAAGTCCCAAGCGAGCCTCGGATCCTGGTAGACGTACAGAATCTGTACGAACCTGCCTTTTCTTAAGGAACGATCCACATTCCGCCTGGCGACATCAATGTTTGAAAATGTTCCGTCAAGGAGGAACGACTGCTGTTGGTCCATCGCAAAATCCAGAATCTTCTCCACCAAAATAGAAACCCCTCTCTGGAATAACCAGGAGTTACCGCCGGTATAGGCAACAAATTCGCTACGAAGCTCATCGGGGTCAATTCGAAGGATCGGGGTGTCGGCAAAAAGATTCACGAGCGCGATTGATGCCTCGGTTTTTCCTGCACCCGGTGAGCCGGCCATGTAGACCGATACAGGCGCCTCTTCCGGAGGATAGATAGCTTTGTCGGTCAGACGCCTGGCAATCATTTTCTTGTTTGAGCGAGCAAAGCGCAGCGCTTCGTCTGAGACTTCTTGCTCTGACTGCGTCATGACTTTTCTGATTGGATCTGCAAAGTGCGTCATCAACAAACCCAGCATTTTTCCGATAGGCGCAGGTTAGCATGCGAGGCAGACCACAAATGGTTAGGTAAAAATCTGCAATCAATGCATTAAATATGCAAATAAGCATTTGCCAAGCATCAAAACTGCCTGCACTATCCGCGTTATGCAAAAACGCAACGTTTCTATCGTCTTAAGAGAGCTGCTGGACCGCGACCGGATCTCCCCCACGGAGCTTCACCGGCGTACCGGCGTGCCTCAATCCACACTGTCCCGGATCCTCAGCGGCAAGATCGTGGATCCGTCGGACAAGCACATCTCGCGCATCGCCGATTACTTCCAGGTCAGCACCGATCAGCTGCGCGGGCGCGCAGGGCTGGTGCCGGCGCGGTCGGACGAGCGTGACCCGATGCATTCGGAACTCAAGGACATAAGCCTGTGGGACGACGAAACACCCGTTAATGATGACGAGGTGTCGATCCCCTTTCTGCGCGAGGTTGAATTGGCTGCTGGATCAGGAAGATTCGTCATCGAGGAAAGCGAGAAGGCCAGCCTGCGATTCGGCAAGCGCAGCCTGCGGCATAACGGTGTGCAGTTCGACCAGGCCAAGTGCGTGACGGTGCGCGGCAACAGTATGTTGCCGGTGCTGCGCGACGGCGCCACCGTAGGTGTCAATGCGGGCAAATGCGGGATTGGTGACATCGTCGATGGCGATCTTTACGCCATCAATCACAACGGCCAGCTACGGGTGAAACAGCTCTATCGCCTGCCTTCCGGGATTCGCCTGCGTAGCTTCAACCGCGATGAACATCCGGACGAGGACTACAGCTTCCAGGAAATCCAGGATGAACAGATCAGCATCCTTGGTCACGTTTTCTGGTGGGGCATGTACGCCCGCTAACCCTTCTGTGTAAGACAAAGCCCGCCAGTGAGCGGGCTTTTTTTCGCCTGCGTAAAACCACCAAACCCTTTGCCTGCGGGGCTATAAATGCACCTGCGCATTTCTTGTGCAAAAATAAATGCATTTGTGCATTGACTGTATATGCATACATGCATATTCTTCATCTCAAGCCAGCCAAGAAGGCCTGGTGGAGGCGGCAAGGATGCTGCCAAGGAAGACAAGGACGTTACGCAACACCGGCAAGGACGCCATCGAAGCGATGGCAAGGATGCCAGGCAATACCGGCAAGGATGCCGACGCTCTTTAGTTTCAAACCGCTTCAAGAACAGGCAGCGATGAACCGGCCTTAACGGTTCAGAGGGTTGGCAACTGGCCCGGGTGTGCAGCGTAAAGCACCAGAAGCAGTTATCCGGCAGACAGGGATCGTGGTCGGAAAAACATTGAGGAAAGAACCGTACCGCGCCAGTAGCGCCGAAAGTTCGAGGACATCATTACTGAAAAGCCCGGGCAACCGGGCTTTTTGGAATGCCTACCTAGAGAACCCATTCAAATTGAAACAAACACCTACAACCGGCGACCTGCCGGTATCACTCATTCCAGGAGGCGTGACATGACAAACGAGCAGCAAGCGTTGGCGGAAATGCCTATCTGGCTGGTCATCGTATTGGCGGTGATTGGCGGGGTTTCCGGAGAAATGTGGCGCGCCGACAAGGAAGGCGCCCGCGGTTGGTCGCTTATGCGGCGCCTGGCCCTGCGTTCGGGGGCCTGCATGGTGTGCGGGGTATCAGCCCTGATGCTGTGCTACGCCGCCGGCATGTCGATCTGGACGGCCGGCGCCATTGGGTGCCTGACCGCCATGGCCGGCGCCGACGTGGCCATCGGCCTTTATGAACGCTGGGCGGCCAAGCGCATCGGCGTCAACGAAGGCCCTGGCCGGGACCCGCAGTAACCGTTGCAAGGACGCTACTTAAATGACACTTATCGAAAAACCCTCCCAATTGCCCCAGGCCATCAGCGAGGCACTGCGCAGGGCGTTTCCGGAACTTAAGGTCGGCACTCATCAGGACTTTCAGGGCGCCGCGAACGACACCGGCGTGTTGATCACGGTCGAAGGCAATGGGCCGGGCCTTCGCTCCCGCGAGGGGCGCAAGGCCCATGCCCTGGGGATTTCACTCAAGGCCATGGTGGCCCCGGGTGCCTTGCCCTTTGATGCCTGCGACCTGGCCAGCCAACTGATGGACCTGGTGCTGGATAACCGCTGGAACCTGCCGCAGGCGCAGTGCGACCTGCCGACCAGCATTGTCGCTGCGCCTTCAATACGCACCAGCGCGGAGACGGACTACGACACCTGGACCGTCACCTTCACCCAAACCCTCTATATCGGGCCGCCGTTGCTCAACGATCCCACAGGCAAGCCGCTTTTTGCCTGCACCTGGGACGTCTCGAACATCGACGACCCCGACCAATACAAGCCGCTGGCGGAGTAGCCCATGTTCGACGCGCTGTTACGCATGCAGCTGGGGCCGATCGTGGAGCGCCTGGCGGAAATGGAAAGCCAGCTCGAAGACCTGTATCGACGCGCCGAAAGTTTCTGCCGAATCGGCGTGTGCCAGGAGGTCGACGCCGCCAGCAATACCTGCAAGGTCAGCCACGGCGAACTGCTCACCCCGGCGATCCGCTTTTTCAACCCCAGCGCCGGAGCGCAGACGGAAACCCGCATCCCGTCAGTAGGCGAGCAATGTTTGCTGCTCAACTACGGTGCCGGGGAGGGCGGGGCGCAATCGGTGGCCTTGTTCGGCTTGAACAGCGACCGCTTTCCACCGGTCTCCAGCGCTTCGACACTGACCCGGCGCCGCCATCAGGACGGTACCCAGAGCGACTACGACGACGCCAGCCATACCTTCAACTGGGTCAATGGCCCCACCACGTTCACAGGTTCCCGCGAACAGGTCGACATCAAGGTCGGCGCCGCCAGCCTCACGATGAGCGCCCAGGGCATCACGCTGCAAGTCGGCGGCAGCAGCCTGTTGCTGGACGCCGGCGGCGCGCACTTCAGCGGCCCGGTGGTGGACCACCAGGGTCGAGTCATCAGCCCCTGACAAGGACATCCCATGATCGGAATCGATAGAAACACCGGGGCGGCGGTCGATGACTGGCTGCAATTTGTGCAGCGCGCTACCCGAGCGCTGACCACGCCCTTGGGCACTCGCCAGAAGCGCCCGCTGTACGGCTCGATGATCCCGCAGTTGCTCGGGCAAAACCTCGGCGATGACCTGCTGATTCTCGCCCAGAGCCATGCCGCCCAGGCGTTCTATAACCCGCAGAACGGCATCGCCGACTTCGAACCGCAAGTCATCGTCGCCAACCGCCAGGGCGCCGGCCTGTTGCTGCGCTTCGCCGGCACCTGGAAAAACCGCAAGCAATCCTTCGAGGTGGTGACATGAGCATGCTGATACCCGGCCAGAACCAGTTGGCTGAGCCAGCGATCATTGCCGTCGATGAGTTCGAGCCACTATTGGCGGAGTTCAAGGCGTTTGTCGTTGATTACGTCGCTACTCGTGCACCAGAAAATGCCGCCAAGCTGAAGGTCAGCCTGGAGAACGAGAGCGAGTTGCTGACGTTGGCGCTGGAAGCTTTTTGCGTTCGCCTGCAAACCCACGAGCGCAAATACAACGCCCGCATCAAGCAGATGCTGGCGTGGTGGGCTACCGGCAGCAACCTCGATGCGCGCCTGGCGGACATGGGCCTTGAGCGCCAGGTGCTCGACCCTGGTGACCCGGCGGCTTTCCCGCCGGTACCGCCAACATTGGAGAGCGACGATGACGCCCGGTTGCGTTATTACCTCGCGCCTCACGCTCCGGCGGCAGGCTCGCGGATGCAGTATCGGCGGGAGGTTTTCACCCTCGGTGAGCGTCCATCGGTGAAAGTGCAAAGTGCTACGCCGGGTGTGGTGACGGTCACTTATACCTTCGACCCGGACGGCTACGCGGCACGGGTCAAGGATGGTAACGGCCGTCGAACCGCGCCCGGCGAAGTGATGGTCACGGTCCTGTCCCGAGACGGGGATGGTACACCTTCTGCGGATCTACTCGACGGTGTACGCCGGCATTTCGCCCGGCCTGACGTGCGACCGGAAACGGATCTCGTCACGGTGCAGGGGGCGCAGATCCTGCGCTACAAAATTCGGGTGGTGGCCAAGATCAACGCCGGTCCGGATTCCGGATTGACCCAGGTAGCCGCGCAGCGACTGCTGCAAACCTACGCCGAGTCTTGTCATCGCCTGGAAGGGCGGGTGGACCCGAGCTGGATCGACTACGCCATCCACTCGGCAGGCGCTGCGCAACTGCAGATCCTTGAGCCGCTGGAGCCGATCGTCACCACGGCGTTTCAGGCTCCGTATTGCACGGGTGTCGAGGTGGAGGTGCACACGTTATGAGTGAGCCAAAAGGCAGTTTGCTGCCCGCCAACAGTTCGCCGTTGGAGAAGGCGCTGGACCTGGGTTTCGGGCAATTGCTCGATCGGGTCACTCCGCCATTCCCGGCCTTGATGAACCCGCTGCAGACGCCGGCTGAATTCCTTCCCTACCTGGCCGCTGATCGCGGCGTCAGTGAATGGGACGCCGCTGCCAGCGAGTCGGAGAAGCGCCTCACCGTGGCCTTGTCCTGGCAAATCCAGCGTCAGGCCGGTACGCCCAAGGCGCTGAGCTACGCCGTCGAATCCCTGGGATTCACCCCCAATATCAGTGCCTGGTATCAACAGCGGCCAACCGGCCTGCCTTACACCTTTGATGTGCAGGCAATCATCGGTCGCAGTTGGTCCAGTGGCGATCACAACCGTTTGATCCGCCGCATCAACGCGGCCAAGAGCGAGCGGGACCTGGCCACCATCACCATCGTGCACGAGACCTCCCAGGGTTTACGTGTTGCTGCAGCCGCTGATCCAGGGTTGAGCATCGGTGATGAGGGCCAGCCCGGGGCGTTGCCCGAAGTGAAGCTGCACGGGGTACTTGCTTGCAGCAGCGTGGCGCACACACCGCTCAGCGATGGCGAGTTGCAGTTGTGCGGCGTACTGCCTGAACTCGGGCTGGCGGCCCGGCTAAACAGTGCCGGGGTTGCCCGGCACTACACCATTAACGACTACGACCTCAGGGCGCAGCCATGACAGATGAAATTACACGCCTGGTGCGCTTCACCTCCAAGGGATTGGATGAAGTGCTGCAGGCAAAGAACCAGGGCTTGAAAGGCGAGATCACCCACATTGGCGCCGGTACTGGCCGCTACAACCCCGACGGCACCGAAGTGGCCCTGCGTGACGAGCGCCAGCGGGTCGCCATTGTGGACTACGAGGATCTGGGCGACCGGCAACTCCGGATGGCCGCGCTGTTTGATGGCGAGGCCGAGTATGAGATCGGCGAGTTTGGTTTTTACCTCGCCAGTGGCACGTTGTTGGCGGTGTATTCCGTGGAGGGGAAGCTGCTCACGTACAAAGCGGCGGCGGCTCGGGTACTGCAGAAGTTCACGTTGGATATTTCGCCGTTGCCGGCGGATAGCGTGACGATTGTGGTGGGGAGCGAGAATTTGAATGTATTGATGGCTGAAGAAATCGCAATCATGGCGGCGGCTTCGGTTGGCAATATGTCGAGGCATGTTGATTTGATGTTTCGGGTTATGCAATTAGAAGCTAAGCAATAGCGCTTGCAAAAGTGCTGAAAAGATAATTTTTACTAGGGAGTTGATTATGGGGATTGAAACGACGATCACAAAAGTTGTGGACGCATGTAACAAACTGACGGATACGGTGACGAATCAGGTTGGCAAAATAGATTCTCGAATGGATGTTGCCTTGGGTCAGTTCAACGCGTGGCGCGGCAGTGTACAGGCCAAGGATATTAACGGGCGTGCCTCTTACTCCCAGACTATTGATCTGACTGGGCTGTCCACCAACATCTTTTATCCCGTATGGTGGCGCATGCCGGGTAACGAGCAAGGCATGTCTGAGATCGTGATTTCTAGAAACTACGCCACGAATGCCGAGCTTAATCCGTTCAATAATAATTTTGAACCGCACGTTGCGGGCCTAAACCTGCAAATGGAAGGGTGTGGGATTCCGTGGAATGGTGATGCGAACTTTTTGACAATCAAGCGTATATCCCAAACATACCGAGAAACTGTTCGGTGCGCGCAGTTTGGGATGCTTTCTTATGTTCGTCCTGTCACTGGGCTGAAGCCTATTTGGTTGAATCAGGCTGTGGGCACTTTGGTTGGTTCTCCACAAGAGTCGGGATGCTACTTGCGGGGCGGGTTGAGTTACATCATTACCAAAAGCTTTGAAGCCCCTGTTAAATTTAGTCGTTCAGACGCCGAGGTCGAATTGAGCCAAGCCGTTACAGCTGAGTATGAAATTTCGTGGAAGGTCAAGCCTTTCGCAATCACAGCGTCAGAGCTGGGAGCTACTTACCCTGAAAGTAGGATGGCGTATACGTTGGATAACGATCAGCGCTATGCAGTTAAAGGAGTATGAATATGGTTGGGTCTATTAAAACACTACTGCTCGACTCTGGCGAAACGCTCATCAATGTTCCGGCTGATCGCCCTACACTTATCTCACTGGGGTTCAGCGAAGCCCGCGCCGACGAACTCTGCGAAGAAACGATACGAGCTGAAAAGTTGGAAAGCACCATCGCTGCGCGTCGCACGCTTTATGAAACTCAAGCTGACCCGCTGTTTCTCGAGTGGCAATACGACGAAACTCCTGAAAAGGAAAAGGCTTGGCGCGACAAAGTAGCCGAAATCAAGGCGCTTTATCCCTTGCCTGACCGCGACTGAACCCCACCGCGAAAGCGGTTTTTTTTCGCCCGCCCAAAGCCCCTCTCGCAGGGGCTTTGGCGTTTTCCACCCGGAGAATCCCACTCATGTTTAACCGCCAAACCTACACCGTCCTCATTCCATTCCCCACCGGCAACGGCCACTGGTCTACCGCCGGCGAGGAACTGGAACTGCTGGACGTCGAAGCATCCGCCCTGCGCACCGCTGGCCGCCTGGAACTGACCAGCGTCCTCAACTCCACCCCGAAGAAGGCTGACTGATCATGGCTGAGGTTTTGAACTTCGAACACAACGGCATCACCGTGAACGCCACCGAATCCCCCGAGGCCATGGGTGGCCTGGGCGATAACGTCATCGGCCTGGTGGGCACTGCCCCCAACGCCCATGCGTCGATTCCGAAAAACGCCCCGTTCCGCATCAACAGCTTCACCACCCAGGCGCTGCTGGACCCTACCGGCGCTGAAACCGGCACGCTGTTCCACGCCGTTTACCAGATCCTCAAAGTGGTCAAGGTGCCGGTCTACGTTGTGATCGTCGACGAGGGCACCACCCCGGCCGACACCATCAATAACGTAATCGGCGGTGAAGAGCCGGTCACCGGCCGCAAACTGGGCCTCGCCGCCCTGGCCAGCGTCCCCGAAGACCTGACCATCATCGGCGCCCCGGGCTTCACCGGCACCAAGGCCGTGGCCGGCGAATTCGCCTCCTTCGGCAAGCGCATCAAGGCCCGTGTGGTGCTGGACGGCAAGGACGCAACCGTCGCCGACCAGGTGACCTACAGCGGCGAACTGGGCGGTGCCGATCTCGGTTTCGACCGTTGCCTGCTGGTGCACAACATGCCGTCGGTGTACTCCAAGGCCGCGAAGAAAAACGTGTTCCTGGCGCCGTCGTCCCTGGCCATCGCCGCGCTGGCCAAGGTCAAGCAATGGGAAAGCCCGGGCAATCAGGTGACCTTCGCCGAAGACGTGTCCCGCGTGGTTGAGTACAACATCCTCGACACCTCCACCGAAGGCGACCTGCTCAACCGCTACGGTGTGAGCTACTACGCCCGCACCATCCTCGGCGGCTTCTCGCTGCTGGGTAACCGCTCCATCACCGGCAAGTTCATCAGCTACGTGGGCCTGGAAGATGCGATCAGCCGCAAGCTGGTCAAGGCCGGCCAGAAAGCCATGGCCAAGAACCTGACCAAGTCGTTCATGGACCAGGAGGTCAAGCGCATCAACGACTGGCTGCAAACCCTGGTGGCCGACGAGACCATTCCCGGCGGCAGCGTGTACCTGCACCCGGAATTGAACAGTGTCGAGAAATACAAGAACGGCACCTGGTTCATCGTCATCGACTACGGCCGCTACGCGCCGAACGAACACATGATTTATCAACTCAACGCCCGCGATGAAATCATCGAGCAGTTCCTGGAGGACGTTCTCTAATGTTTACCAACCGAATCAGACAGGCCATGGCGGCCACCCTTCAAGGCCTGCCGTTGTCGGCGACGGTCACCTCGTTCGCACCGCCGAAGATCGACTTCGACATGGAGCAGATGACCGGCGGACGTTTCATCGCCGAAGAAATGGCCAAGAGCGCCAAAGTGCTCAACGCCACATTGGAGCTGCAAGGCGCGGGTCCGGAAATCATGCTTGCCTTGGGGGTGCGCCTGGGCGATGACATTTTGCTGAACGTGCGTGAAGCCGGCCAGGACCAGGACGGCAAGACTTACTTCACCTACCACACCATCGGCGGCAAGCTGAAAACCCTGACCGAGACAACCCTGAAGATGGGCGATAAACCCGCCATCACCCTGGAGTTCTCCTGCCGCACCTACAACCGCCTGGAAAACGGCATCCCGGTGATCGACATCGACGTGCGTACCCAGAAGTTTGTGCTCAACGGCGTCGACATCCTCGGCGATGCCCGCCGCGCGGTACTGATGCCTTAAGCCCCCGGGAGCGGGTTTTCCCGCTCCCATACTTCACCAAGGAATTGATTCATGGCCTGGATGCCTCCGCTGCACATCCTGCTGTCGCCGATCACCGCTGATACCGGCGCGCTGATCGAGCAGATTCAACTCAAGCCGTTGTTCTACGCCGCGCAAAAAGACGCGCTGGCCCGGGCCGGTGATGACGAGGACGATCAGTTCTTCGAACTGGCCAAACTCGCCACCGGCCTGTCGGAAAAAGAACTCGACCAACTCAAGCGTCCGGACTATGTGAGCATCGCCCAGTACGTGCACGACATGTCGACCCGGCCTGCCTCGTACTTCCTCGACGCCGACGAGCAGCCCCGCGAATCGGCGACCAGTGAGCACGTCTCGCTGCTGTTGCCGCTTGACACCGGCGGCCGCCGTCTCACCAGCCTGACCCTGGAAATGCCCGCCTTGCGCGCCACCAAGGCGATGAAAAAACTCGCCACCAACAAAGAGCGCGCCGAGTTCATCACTGCCCACTGCACCGGCCTGATGATCCCGGATCTCGCCGACCTCAGCGTGCCCGACTGGACCGAACTGCAGGGGCGCATCGACGATTTTTTAAACAAACCGGCGGACTTCTTTCGGAGCGCGACATCGAAGTAATTCTCGACATCGTGCCGCTCATTTACTCGGTAAATGAAGCGGAAATCCTGGACTGGGACGCCGGAAAAGCATTGCGCCGCTACGACATCGCGATCACTCGCCTTGGCGTCAAACAGGAGTAGAGCGGATGGCAGACAGTAAATTTGGATTGAGGTCGCTCATCGCCAGGGACGGCGAGGCGATTTACGGCTCGCTTGAAACGGCCGGGGCAGGCGCCAGCATCCAGCCGATTGCGCCGATGCTTGCCGGCCCGTCCTTGCTTGATGCCGTACCCAAGGACGTACCGGGCCAGGAACTGGCGAATGTCGGTGCGCAACTGACGCAACTGGTCACGGGGCAGACCCGGCTCATCGACACGCTGGAGAGGTTCAACGGCTCATTGCTCGATGTGATGGGTGCCCTGAAAACCGGCAAGGGCAATAGCACGGGCGGCGCCTCATCCGATACCGTCAAACCCTCGCAGGCGCTGGACACGGCGATGACCGACCTGCATGAAGTGGTGGGGTTTGCCGGGTATGAGCGCACACAACTGCGCGAAGCCAACCTGGCCTTGGCGTCCGACCCGATGGTTGCCGCGAGTGGCGCAGATGCTGTCGACCTGGCAAGGGTGGAGCAGGTGGGGGCCCGGTCCGGCGTAGGCAAGGACCTTGAAACTCGCCAGGCTGATTTGCTGCAGTTCGCCCGCGATAGCGCGCTCATCGCCGCGGCCTTTCAGACCGATATCAAGACGGCCGGCGAGATGATGGGCGGCTGGCGTGGGTCGATGAAGCTGGATCGCCCGCAGGCGCTGGATCTGGCTGACGCCACCAACGTGCTGGGTTCCCACGCTTCGCTCAAGGCCGATGCGGTGGATATTGGTTCGATTGTGCGCCAGAGCACTGCGGCGAGAACGTCGGGCATGAGCCCCGAGCAGGTAGCGGCGTTTTCGGCGGCGTTGCTGACGGTTGGTAACAACCGGGCGTCTGCCGGGCTTGCGGTGGAAAAAGTCGGCGCCGCGCTGGCCAAGGGTGACGGTGCGTCCGAGGGGCAGCGTGCTGCCTGGGCAGAGCTCAAGCTTGACCCGAAGGTGCTTGCGGCAGGCATGAAGCAGGATGCACCGCAAACAGTGCTGACGGTCCTCGAGGCGCTCAAGGCGCAGCCCCAGGAAAGGCAGGCGGCACTGGCCACGCAGTTGTTCGACGGTAACCGCTCGATTCTGAGCCTGGTGCCGGTGATCGACACGCTGAAGCAGGCCTTTACGGCGGTGGCCGACAAGTCGACTTACGCGACTTCGGTCCTGGGAGACCAGGGCTCGGTCATGCGTTCGGCCACCGGACGGGCAGACTCCACACAAGCTCATGAACAAGCCTTCCAGGCCAGCACCACCCGCCTGGAGACAGCTTCCGATACGGCGATTGCCCCCCTGAAAAACGGCGCACTGACGGTGCTGACCTCAGTGGTCAATGGCTTGGGCTGGCTGGCTGAATCGCTGCCCAAAGCCACGGCCGCCCTCACATTGGCCGCGGTGGTGATGGTGCCGCTGGCGAAGAAGCTCGGCGGCACTGTCGTGGACAAAGTCTTCGACAAGGTCGCCGGGAAAGTCCTGGGCGAGGGTGACGCGCCCCGCGATGCCGGTGGCAACAAGCCCGACCCGTCCGGCAGCAAAGGGAAGTCACAAGGCAACGACACACGCCAGGGCGAGCGCACGCCAGGCAAAAACTCAGGCCCTGATGCGCCCACGAAAACCAACAGAGCCAGCCGAATCGCGAAGCGCGGTTCGTTGGCGTTGGTGGTGGCAGACGCGGGTATCAATCTCATCAAGGGCGCGAGCAATGGCACCCTGAAAGAGTCCGTTGGCGCCAGTGTGGGGTCGATAGGCGGTGGCGTCGCGGGTGGTGTGGCCGGCGAGGTTGCAGGGCTGGCCATTGGGCGAGCCGTTGGCACGCTCGCCGGGGCGGCGCTGGGTTCGATTATTCCGGGCGCCGGCACAGTGTTGGGCGGTGTGATCGGCGGCTTTGCCGGCGGTGCAATCGGTAAGGTGGTGGGCGGCGTCGTCGGCACGTTCGTCGGCAGCGACGTCGGGGCGAGCCTGGGCGAGAAAGTCATGAGCAGCGACGACCGTCTCCCGCCACCCGAACAAGTCAGCCAAAGCCTTCCCAACGCTCAAACAGACAACCGGCAAATCAACTTCGCCCCGCAGATCAACATTACCGCACCCGAGCAGACCAGTTACCAGGCGCTGGCGGCGCTCGTCGTGCAACAGATCGAGGCGCAGTTCACGCCGCTGTCGATGGACAACCTGCTGGCGACGCGACGCGACGCGGCACTCACCGATGGAGCGGTTTAATGCGACAACAAATGGTGTTGGGCAGCTTTATTTTCGGGCTGTCGCGCGGGTTTGCCTACGCGACCCTCGACCGTATGAGTAGCGGTGGCTGGGTCGCGCTGGACATCATTGCCGGCAAACCCAAGTCCAGCCAGACCGGCCAGGCCCTCGAAACATTGACCTTTGCCGGCAAGGCGGCGCGTGGCATTGGCATGGCCAGGCTCGACGAACTGCGCGACTTGCAGGCCTTGCGTACACCGCTGCCGTTGGTGGACGGGATTGGCCGTAACTGGGGGCTGTGGACGATCAAATCGGTGGACGAGAAACAAGCCAACGTGATCGACGACGGCACCGCCATGCTGATCAATTGGACGTTGATACTGGAGGAATTCGTCAATGCGTAGAGTCCGAAGTATTGCCGGTGACTCCGTCAACCTGCTGCTCTACCGCGAACTGGGTCGCAGCGACGACGCTGCCGAGGAAGCACTGTGGCATCTCAACCCGGACCTCGCGGAACACGGGGCGGTATTGCCGGCCGGCATCGGTGTAATCGTACCGGAGCTGGACGCGCGGTCCGCCGCAAAAAAACCGGTTTCGGTTTGGGATTAAGGAGGAACCATGGCACTTGGATTCACACCGGCGGTGGAAATTTACGGGACCAATGCCGCGCTGCTCAACGAGCGATTACTGGAGTGGGAACACACCGATGCCGCAGGCTTCGTCTCCGACCAGCTCAAGCTGACCCTCGACATCGAAGGGCTTGAGGGATTGCCCAGCCTGGGTGGGAGGATCGGCCTGCGGGTCGGTTACCTGGAGACCGGCCTGGAGGACAAGGGGCTCTTCAAGATTACCCAGCGCACCCCGTACCTGTTCCCCCTGCGCCTGGTGTTGGTGGCCACGGCGGCGCCGTTCGACCAGGACGAATTCAAACAGCGCCGCACAGCCAGCCATGGGCCGACCACCCTGGGCGCACTGTTCCGCCAACTGACCATACGTTATGGATTCTCACCCAGGGTCGCGCCGGATCTGGACGCTGAAAAGATCGCTCACATCGACCAGACCAACGAAAGCGACATGAGCTTTCTGACCCGGCTTGCCAAGCGTTTTGATGCGGTGGCCAAGCCTGTCGACGAGCTGTATGTGCTGGGCCGTAAAGGCCAGATCACCTCGCTGTCGGGCAAGCCGCTGCAAGAAGTGCGGCTGTCGGTCACTCGTGATAACCGTCCGGGCGACCGCGCGTTTATCAGCGCCAGTTTTACCGAGACCAGCCGGGCCAAGTTCGAAGGGGCCAAGGCGTCCTGGTGGGATGTCGCTACCTGCAAGAAACGTGAGGTGGAGGTGGGCGGTGCGCCGTTCAAAGTCCTTGCCCAGCGCTACCAGAGCGAAGACGAAGCCAGGACGGCGGCCGAAGGCGAGATGCGCCGGGTTAGCCGTGAAGGCCTGCAGATCAATGTGATATGCCCCGGCAACCCGGCGTTCCAGGCCGAAGGGCTGCTGGTGCTGGATGAAACCTGGCCCGGCTTCATGCAGGGGCGCTGGTCCATCGACACGCTGACGGCCGTCGGCAAACGCAAGGAAAGCTACCGATGCACGATCAAGGCGAACGGATTGTCGTCACCGCAATGACGTGCTCGATCGGTTCCTTCCACCCACCCGCTTCGGCGGGTTTTTTATTGCCTGGTGAGATGCCATGAAGATAACCCCTCTGGTCAGTCATCTTCGGGATCACTGCCCATCGTTCAACCAACACATCGGCGCCGGCCTCGACCTCGACGCGCTGCAAAACCTGCCAGTGCTCGACTCACCCCAGGCGGTCGTGACGCCGATCAGTGACAAGGCCAGCCCTAACGCTGCGCAAAACAGCAGTCGCCAACCCCTGCGCGAACATTTTGGCGTGGTGCTGGTGCTGGATTTGCCGGAGGGCCAGCAAGCCCAGGCGATGGACCAGCTGCATGCCTTGCGCGCCGAGGTCTGGCGGGCGCTGGTGGGCTACAGGCCCGAGGGGTTCTACGAGCCCATCCAGTACGACGCTGGCGAATGGCTGTTGCTCAGCAAGGTTCGCGGGTTGTACCGGCTGCGGTTTTTTCTCGAGAGCCAGTTGGGACGCAACCTCAGCACGCAGCCGGCGGAAACCTGGCTCGAGCTTGAACTGGACGCTTTGCCGTCCTTCAACGGGGTGACGGTGCGGGTCGATGCCATTGACCCAGCCGACCCCAACCTGCAACGCCCAGGCCCCGACGGGCGCCTGGAAATGACGTTTTCTGCCGAGGTAAAACCATGAGCAAACGCATCACCGTACTGCCGGTTTCCGGCCGTGCCGTACCTGACCCGGAGGCGGGCGATCTGTTGCCCGCCGAAGGCCGCGAAGTCCCGGACAACGCCTGGTGGCGTCGACGTCTGGCCGATGGCGACATCACAACCAAAGCCGTCAAGGCGGCAAAAACACAGGGAGCCAAGTAATGGCGATCGGATTCAGTCATATTCCGGCGGACATTCGTGTGCCGCTGTTCTACGCCGAGATGGACAATTCGGCGGCCAATAGTGCGTCGTCGGCCCTGCGCCGGCTGATCGTGGCCCAGGTCAACGACAACGTCACCAGCCCGGAAATCGGCAGCCTGGTGCTGGTATCGAGCGCGGCCATGGCCAAGCGTATCGGTGGCCAGGGTTCGATGCTGGCGTCGATGTACGAGACGTTCCGCAAGAGTGACCCGGTGGGCGAGATCTGGTGCCTGCCGCTGCACAGCACCGAAGGCAGCGCGGCCAAGGCCGAGCTCAAGCTGACCGGCGCCGCGACCCAAGGTGGCATTCTCAGCCTGTACGTCGGCGGCACCCGGGTTCAAGCGACCGTGATCAATGGTGCGACGGCTGCCGTGGCTGCCACCGCCCTGGCGCTGAAAATCAACGCCAGTGCCGACCTGCCGGTCAGTGCGGTAGCCGCCGATGGCACCGTCACCCTGACCGCCAAGTGGACCGGTGAGAGTGGCAACGACATCAGCCTGCAGCTCAACCGCCTGGGCCAGAGCAACGGCGAACAAACCCCCGACGGCCTGACCGCCGTGCTCGGCAAAATGGCGGCGGGCGCCGGTGTGCCGGACCAGCTCGCGGCATTGGCTGCGCTGGGCGACGAGCCGTTCGAGTTCATCTGCATGCCCTGGGCCGACACCACCAGCCTCAACGCCTGGCAAGCGGTGATGGATGACAACAGCGGTCGTTGGTCGTGGGCCAAGCAACTGTTCGGCCACGTCTACACCGCCAAGCGCGGCACTATCGGCACCCTGGTGGCGGCCGGGCAAGGGCGAAATGACCAGCACGTGACCATCCAGGCCATGGAGCCGGGCGTGCCGCAACCGTTCTGGGTCCAGGCCGCAGCATTGGCTGCACGCACGGCGGTGTTCATCTCTGCCGATGCCAGTCGTCCGACCCAAAGCGGCAGCTTGCCGGGCCTCGATCCGGCCGACGCGAGCGAGCGCTTCACTCTGACCGAGCGCCAATCGCTGCTCAACTACGGCATCGCCACCGCTTACTACGAAGGCGGTTACGTGCGCATTCAGCGGGCCATCACCACTTACCAGAAGAACGCGTTCGGCCAGGCGGACAATTCCTATCTGGACAGCGAAACCCTGCACCAGTCGGCCTTTATCGTGCGCCGCCTGCAGAGCGTGATCACCAGCAAGTACGGGCGCCACAAACTCGCTGCTGACGGCACGCGCTTTGGCGCCGGCCAGCCGATCGTCACCCCGAGCACCATCCGCGGTGAGCTGATTGCCCAGTACGCCAAGCTCGAACTGGAAGGCCATGTGGAGAACGCCGAGCTGTTCGCCGAGCACCTGATCGTCGAGCGCGACAGCCAGGACCCGAGCCGGGTCAACGTGCTGTTCCCGCCGGATTACGTCAACGGGCTGCGGGTGTTCGCGCTGCTCAACCAGTTCCGTTTGCAGTACGACGCGGCGGTGTAGGCCCCGCGCTTTTCGCAACTGATTCCAGCCCGCCGAGTGCGGGCTTATTTTTGGGAGAAACATCATGGGTCAACTGATTGCGGGCACCTGCTACGTCAAAGTGGACGGCGCTCAACTGACCATCAACGGCGGCTGCGAAGCACCGTTGATGGCCGTCAAGCGGGAAACCGTGGTGCCGGGTTTCTATAAGGAAACCGACATCACCCCGTCTTTCAAAGTTACCGCGCTGCACACGCCGGACTTTCCAATGAAGCAACTGATCGCCGGCACCGACATGACCGTCACCTGCGAATTCAACAACGGCAAGGTCTACGTGCTGGCCGGTGCCTACCTGGTGGAAGAGCCGGTGGCCAAGGGCGACGATGCCGTGATCGAGCTGAAATTCGAAGGCATCAAGGGGACCTGGCAATGACCGATACGGTGAAGCTGCAAGCGGCCATCGAGGCCCACGGCGAGTCATTGACCGAACTCACCCTGCGCCGCCCGACGGTGCAGGAGGTGCGGGCAATCAAGGCGCTGCCGTACAAGATCGACAAGGGCGAAGACGTGAGTCTGGACCTTGACGTCGCCGCCAAGTACATCGCCGTGTGCGCGGGTATCCCGCCGTCGTCGGTCAACCAGCTCGACCTGATGGACTTCAACGCGCTGAGCTGGGCCGTCGCCGGTTTTTTCATGAGTGCGGCGCAGGCTCCGTCGCCGAGCTGATTGCGGTGGCCTATGACCTGGCCTGGTTCTGGAAGGTTGATCCCGAACAGATGCTGGCCAGGCCTTTGGATACGCTCCGGGAATCCCTGGAGCATGCGCAACGGATCAATGCGATGCAGCAGGTGCAGTGATGGCAGAAGCTCAGAAAGTAGAAAGTACCGCCGTGCGCCTGACCGGCATCGACCAGCTGTCGCCCAAGCTTGCTGCGCTGCAGGCCATGGTCGGGCGCTTCAGGCAGAACCTGGAACAGACCGGTCTCGGCAAGCTGGATATCGCCGGTTTGGTAAAGGGCGGTGGGCTGGCGGCACCGTTTATCAGCGGTATCAAATCGGCGCTGGCGTTCAAGGCTGAGGTCGGCGAGGTCAATGCCGCCGTGGGGCAGGGCGTTACCGAAACGGCGGCGCAAGGGCTGAAGGATTTCAACGCGTCGCTGGACAAGGTGTCGGTGGCGTTTGGTACTGCGCTGTTGCCGGCCGTCACGGCGGTGGTGGTCGGGTTGGAGCCGTTGCTGACGACGGTGGCCCAGGTGCTCACCGAAAATCCGCAACTGGTGCAGGGCCTGGCTGCCGGCGCAGTAGCGTTTACCGCGATGCAGGCGGCCGTCACCGGCGTGTCTCAGGCACTGGGCTTGATGCAGCTGGTGCTCAGCGCCAATCCGATAGTTTTGGTGGCTGTAGGCATTGCCGTGGCGGCAGGCTTGATCGTTGCCAACTGGAAGCCGATTTCGGCATTTTTTGTCGGGCTCGGCGAACGGGTGATGGCGGCGATTGGAACCTTGGGCGAGTTTTTCCAGACGATCTTTGCGTTTCGTCCGCTGGAACAGGTGATGCGCTTGTGGGGGCCGATCACAGGCTTTTTTGCCGGGCTGTGGACGTCGCTGAAGGTGATGGCGCAGCCCTTGGTCGGCTTTTTCACCACACTGTTTTCCTGGTCGCCAATGGGTTTGATCGTCAACAACTGGACGCCGTTGAGCGGCTTTTTTGCGGCCCTCTGGGACTTGCTCAAGGCACTGAGTGTGCCGGTGGTCGAGTTCATGAAAAGTCTGTTCAGTTGGTCACCCCAAGGGCAAATCATTGCCAACTGGGGTGTGATCAGTGAGATGTTTGCGGCGATCTGGAGTGACTTCAAACTCACCGCGCTGGCGGCTTTTACCATCGTCAGCAGTTACTTCGATTGGTCGCCCCTGGACAAGGTTTCTGCCGTCTGGGGTAGCGTCAGCGGTGCATTCGCCTCGATCTGGGGCGATATCAAGTTGCAGGCCCAGGACGCCTTTGTAGTGTTGAGTGGCCTGTTCGACGACTGGCATCCGATGGAGCAACTTGAAGCCATGTGGGCACCGGTGCTGAGTTGGTTCACGGCGCTGTCGGAGAAGCTTGCGGTGATCACCGCACCGATTCGCAAGCTGTTCAACGGTGGGCTGGGTGAAGTGATCAACCAGGCGACCGGCAGTGTGCTGGAGTTGACCACCGAGCAACAGGAACGTAATGCCGAAAGCGCGCGTAACCCATCCTGGTTCCGCAAGGGGCCTGGCTTGGTATCACCGCTGGCGTCCAGCTCCAGTTCGCTGCTGCAACAAACCGCTGCCAACAACCGCACGCAGCTCAACGGCGATTTGCGGGTGAGCTTCGACAATGCACCGGCCGGCCTGCGGGTCGACCAGCCCAGAACCAACCAGCCCGGCCTGAGCGTCACCCCACGTGTCGGCTACCGTTCCCTGTCCCTTGGAGGCTCCAATGAGCTGGCGTGATCGTTTGTTGCCGGCGTCGTTTCGTGGCGTCGGGTTTTGGGTTGACCAGGCGAAAGTCCCGGTCGGCAAGAAGGGCCAGTTGCACGAATACCCTCAGCGCGACCTGCCTTTTTTTGAAGGGCTGGGCCAACAGTCCAGGGTGCATGAGCTGACGGCATTTGTAGTGGGCGAGGATTGCCTGGAGCAATGCGACAAGTTGCTCAAGGCCCTGGAGGAGGGTGCCGGCGAGCTGGTGCACCCGTGGCTTGGACGGTTGCAGGTCAAGGTCGGCGAATGCGAGATGACCCAAACCCGCCAGGACGGCGGGCTGGTGACCTTTGCCCTGAAGTTCTATCCCGACGAACCTTTGAAGTTTCCCACTACGGCGGTCAACACCCGCCAGCTGTTGCTGGTGTCGGCCGACAGTTTGCTGGGTTCGGCGGTGCTGCGCTTTGAGCAGGCCGTCGCACTGGTGAAGCAGGCGCGGGTGGGCATCCAGGCGTTGCGCAATGGCCTGGCAGAGGTTTACCAGGTGATTGAGCAGCAGTTTGCCCCACTGATTCAGTTGTATGGCGACCTGAATGCCTTGGTCAAAGCCATCAAGGAAGTGCCCAAGGAATTGAGCGCCGAGTTCAAGGGCTTGCTCGGTGATGTGAAGGAGTTGAAGGCATTTGCCCGCAACGGCTATCGCGGCATGTTGGCCAACCTCTCGCAGCAGGTGGAAGCGGCTCGCACTATCGACGTGCCGAAGCTGACCACCGGCAAGGACAGCGTGGCGGCGGTGCAAGCCACTGCCAACCTGGTACAGGATGCGTTGTGGGTGAAGATCGCCCATTGGCTGGCGGACGTACCGGTGGCGACAAAAGCGGTGACCCTCAGTACCACGCCATCCCTGGCGCAACAGGCGGCACAGCCGGTGCAGCGCCGCGAAGTGCCGGTGGCCGACGATGTGCTGGTGCTGCGTGACCTTCTGAACGAAGCCATGTGGCAAGCCGCATTGAAGGCCGACGCCGGGCACTATGTTGCGCTGAACGACCTGCGCCAACAGATGTTCGCGCATCTGACGGCGGTGGCTTCGTCCGGTGTCCGGCTGGTCAATCTGACGCCGATGCGCAGCATGCCCGCCTTGCTGTTGGCCTATCAGCGGTTCGGTGACGCGACGCGAGTGGGCGAGGTGGTGCAGCGCAATCGGGTGGCCCATCCGGGCTTCCTGCCACCGGCGGACCTGCAAGTGGTCAGGGAGTAACCCATGAACGAGTTGGACAATGCCGTCACCCTGACCGTGGACGGCCTGGATTATGGCGGCTGGAAAAGCGTGGAAATCAGCGCCGACCTGGAGCGTCAATTTCGCACCTTCACCCTCAACATCACCTGGCAATGGCCCGGGCAAACCCTGGCGGCGCCGATCAAGCCCGGCGCCCGTTGCCAGGTACGCATCGGTTGCGACCTGGTGCTCACCGGCTTTGTGTTCAAAGCGCCCATCAGTTACGACGGCCGACAGATCAGCCTGAGTATTCAGGGCGGCTCAGTGACCCAGGACCTGGTGGACTGCGCAGCGATAAACCAGCCCGGCCAGTGGCGCGGGCAAAGTGTGCTGAGCATCGTCCGGGCGCTGACGGCCACCTATGGCGTGGAGGTGCACAGCGAGATTGCCGAAACCGCGCGCCTGCATACCCACAGCATCGTGCCCGGGGAGACGGTATTTCAATCCATCGACCGCTTGCTGACGTTGTATCGGGTGTTCTCCACCGACGATGCGGATGGGCGCCTGGTATTGGCATCGCCCGGTAGTGCAGGGCGTGCGAATGACAGCCTGGAGCTGGGCCAGAACATCCTTTCGGCTAACGCACCGATGGACTTCAGCTCGGTATTTTCCGAGTACCGCGTCATCGGCCAGCACAAGGGCGATGATCAAAAAAACGCAGCGGCGGTCAGTGAGGTTTCAGGGATTTCCCGGGATGAAAAAGCCACGCGAAAACGCGTCACGGTGATCAGCGAACCGACGCAGTTGACCCCCGAGCTGGCCCAGCAACGCGCCGACTGGGAACGCGCCACCCGTACCGGAAAAGCCCTGACCACCACCTACACCGTGCAAGGCTGGCGGCAGTCCAACGGCGATTTGTGGCGCCACAACCTGTTGGTGCGGGTGATCGATCCGGTGCTGGGCTTTGACCAGGACATGCTGATCTCCAAGGTCACCTGGTCGCTCTCCGACCAAGGTTCGATCACCACCCTACAGGTGGCGCCGCCGTCCACCTTTAATGCCAATCCGTTGCCATCCGCTTAACCACCAAGGAATTTCCATGAGCTTACTGACTCGCCTGCTGGCGCGCGGCACTGTCGTGCTCGCCCACTCGGCCACCAAGCTGCAATCGCTGCAAATGCGCCTGACGGCAGGCGAAGTGAACGACGACATGGAGCACTTCGAACCCTACGGTTTTACCAGCAACCCTCTGGCGGGTGCTGAAGGCATCGCCACCTTCCTGGGCGGTGACCGCTCCCATGCCATCGTGCTGGTGGTGGCCGACCGTCGCTATCGCTTGCAGTCCCTGGCGCCGGGTGAAGTGGCGATCTATACCGACGAAGGCGACAAAGTTCATTTCAAGCGCGGGCGGGTAATCGACATTGAAACCGGCACCTTGAATATCCGCGCCAGCCAGGCGGTGAACATTGATACGCCGACCCTGACCCAGAGCGGCAAGATCATCTCCCAGGGCGACCAGATTGCCGGCGGCATCAGCCAGATCCAGCACGTGCATGTGGGCGTCCAGCCCGGCAGCGGCCAGACCGGTGCGCCGGCGGGAGGCCAGTGATGTTCGTCTCCGACAACCTGAAAAAGGCCCTGACCCGCTCGGTGCTGATCAGCCTGTTCACCTGGCGCCGTGCCGCGCCCGACGATGCGGTTGACGATGACGAGCGCTTCGGCTGGTGGGGCGACAGTTTTCCCAGCGTGGCCGACGACCGTATCGGCTCAAGATTGTGGTTGCTGCGCCGGGTCAAGCTGACCCACCAGACGCAACTGGACGCCGAATTCTATGCCCGCGAAGCCTTGCAATGGCTGATCGACGACGGGCATTGCAGCGCCATCGAAGTCCTCAGTGAGCGCCTCGACGCCCAGCGGCTCAACCTGCGAACGCAGCTGACCCTGGCCGATGGCGAGCGCCTGGACATCAACCCTGATAACAGTTGGCAGGTGATCTATGCCGTTTGAAACCCCTTCGCTGCCGGTGCTGATCAAACGCACCCAAAGCGACCTGGCCAGCGATTCGCTGCGCCAGTCCGATGCCCAGGTCCTGGCGCGCACACTGAGTGGCGCTGCGTTCGGCCTGTACGGTTATCTCGATTGGATCGCTGAGCAGATCCTGCCGGATACCGCCGATGAATCCACCCTGGAACGCATCGCTGCGCTGCGTTTGAACCAGGCACGCAAGGCGGCGGTAGCCGCCAGTGGCACCGTGAGTTTTACCGCAGCGGCGGGCGCGGTGCTGGATGTGGACACGGTGCTGCAAACCAGTGATGGTCGCAGCTTCAAAGTCACCGCTGCCGGTACCACCCATGCAGGCCTCAACACCGCCACGGTGCAGGCGATTGATGCCGGCACGCTGGGCAACGCTGATGCCGGGCTGAGCCTGATCGCGGTCCAGCCGCTGCAAGGTATTGGTTCGACCTTTACCGTGCTGGCGCCGGGGCTGACCGGCGGTGTGGCGCGAGAAACCCTGGAGTCGCTGCGGGCGCGGGTGATTCGTTCCTATCGCGTTATTCCCCAGGGCGGTTCGGCACAGGATTACGAGACCTGGTCCCTCGAAGTGCCCGGCATTACCCGCGCATGGTGTCGCGGCAATTACCTGGGGCCGGGGACGGTGGGGGTGTTCGTGATGCGTGACGACGACCCGCAGCCGATCCCCAATGCCGCGCAGCTGGCGCAGGTTCAAGCCCATATCGAACCGCTGCGGCCAGTCACCGCTGATGTGTATGTGTTGGCGCCGGTGATGAAACCGGTGGCTTATCAACTGCGCCTGACCCCCGACACCAGCGCCGTGCGCGCGGCTGTCGAGGCCCAACTGCGTGACCTGCACAACCGTGAGGCGGGGCTGGGCGACACCTTGTTGCTGACCCATATCGCCGAAGCCATCAGCACGGCGACCGGCGAGACCGATCACACCCTCACAAACCCGTTGGCGGATGTTGCAGCGGCGACGAATCAGTTGCTGGTGTTCGGAGGTATCACATGGCTGGAGTGAGAACCGCTGGCCAGTATCAGGAACAACTGATCGCCTTGTTGCCCAGCGGCCCGGCCTGGGATCTGGAGACCATGCCGCAGTTGCAGACGGTGCTCAAAGGCATCGCCGAAGAACTTACGCGCATCGACGCCCGCGCCTGCGACCTGCAAAACGAAATGGACCCCGTGACCGTCAGCGAACTGGTGCCGGAGTGGGAAAGGGTGATGCAACTGCCCGATCCCTGCCTGGGCTTGAGCCCGCTGTACGACGACCGTCGCCTGGCAGTGCGTCGACGCCTGTTGGCGGTGGGCAGCCAGCGCGCCGCCTACTACATCGAAATCGCCCGCAGCCAGGGTTATCCCGACGCCAGTGTCACTGAACATCGCGCCCCGCGCATGGGCCGCTCACGGTTTGGCGCTGCGCATTTTGGCACCTGGCGGGCGCACTTCATGTGGACGCTCAACACCGGCGGGCGCCAGCACCTGGGGCGGCGGTTTGGGGCGAGTTATTGGGGAGAGCGGTTTGGCGTCAATCCGGGGAACGCCCTGGAGTGCCTGATTCATCGCAGCGCACCTGCTCATACGCAGGTGCACATCAATTATGACTAGAGGGTAGAAGCGTGGATTATCCAAAGAGTGTGCCCAGCGTTGGGCTGGTGAATGGCAAGTTTGTGGATGAAAACCCGGTTACGGGGACGCCGGGGAGTTTGATTCCGGCGGCTTGGGGGAATGGGGTTACGCAGGAGATTTTGAATGTGCTGGCGGCGGCGGGGATCGCGCCGGACGAGACGAAGACCGATCAGCTGGCGCAGGCATTGAGTGTTTTGAGTGATTGGTTGAAGTTGAGGAATAAGCCCACGACGTTGGCGGGGTATGGGATTACCGATGCGCTGCTGGTTGGACGTACAACAGACCAACGGCCTAGCTTGTCCGCCAGTGATTTGACTGATACCGGTAATGGTCTTGGTGGTGCGCTGGAAATCCGTGAGGCTCAACAGGTAGAAAGCAAAAAGCTGACGTTCGAGTACGCCCCGAAAATCATGTTTCATTGGAAGGACCGCTGGGCGAAAGCGTTGGCGATGGATGCTAACGGAGAGATGGTATGGGGGGGGCAGAAAGTTTGGACTGCTGCCAATTTGGATCTGACAAACAAGGCGGATAAGGCAACCACTCTGGCGGGATATGGGATTACCGATGGCCTTGTAGTGGGCCGCACCAGCCGTCAGCGGGTTAGTTTATCTGCAGAAACACCGGGGGATTGGAGTAATGGGCTGGGTGGCGCCATTGAAATTCGAGAAGCCCAAGAAGTTACTAATACCCAAAGCGGATTTGAATATGCACCCAGAGTGCTCTTTCACTGGGGGGGGATAATTGCCAGGTCTTTGGCGATGAACTCTGCAGGGGAACTCATGTGGGGATCACAGACAGCTTGGACTTCCGGGAATTTTGACCCCGCGCGTAAAGCGAACGTGGCTACTACGCTGGCGGGTTACGGGATTACCGATGCGCTCTCAGCTTCCAGCTTTCTCAAACCTGTAGCTGGGCAATGGATCCAGATAGGGGGGAGCGGTGTGCTTCCAGCAGGCGGAACGTGGGCCTTTTTCTGTGCCAATTACAACGGTAACGGGGCTGCGCTTGGTGGCAACGCCGGAGTGGCAGCTGGTGGCACTGCGGTAGGTAATGGAAACTGTGTCGGTTTTGCATGGAGGATTCAGTAATGGATAACGAACAACGTCCTGAGCAGTACAACATAGAGGACATTTATCTTAAAAAGGACGGTAGCTACTTAGTCACCTTGGATGGCTATCCCTACCATGTGACTGAAGCAGAAACTCCGGACGTTTATCGTGCAGTGCGTTTACTGATTGATTCGGGTGAGCAGTGCCAGGAGTACATCGATCCCGTCATTTCCGATGCTGAAGCCCAGGCAAATGAGCGCATGTGGCGTGATTCAGAAATACAGCGCATTAGTTGGGTAAGTGATCGTCATCGTGATCAGTTGGACATGGGATTGAAAACGACGCTTTCCACTGAGCAGTTCAAAGAGTTGCTCAAATACACTCAAGCATTGCGTGACTGGCCTCAGGCTGAGAGCTTCCCCTTGATTGCCAAACGGCCCGTTGTATTGCCTTGGTTGGATGCTGTTACTCAGTAAACGTGTCGGCGTGAGAGAGTAGAAATCAATGGAGATAACCCTTCCCCAACTTATCCAAGTAATGCCTGGAGCCCGCCTTAGAGCGGGCCTTTTTTTAGCTTCTTTAAATGCGGCTACCGCAGCTCACCAAATCACCACCCCCAAACGCATCGCCGCCTTCCTCGCCCAAATCGGCCACGAATCCGGCGAACTGCGTTACGTACGTGAGCTGGGCAGCGATCAATACCTGAGCAAGTACGACACCGGCACCCTGGCCGCGCGCCTGGGCAACTCCCCCGAAGCCGATGGCGATGGCCAGAAGTATCGCGGGCGTGGCCTGATCCAGATCACCGGCCGGCGCAACTACCTGGCATGCAGCCAGGCGTTGTTCGGCGATGAGCGTTTGTTGCAGCAACCGGAGTTGCTGGAGCAACCGCAATGGGCCTGCGAATCCGCCGCGTGGTTCTGGCAGAGCAATGGCTTGAACGAACTGGCCGACAAAGACCAGTTCACCACCATCACCCGGCGTATCAATGGCGGCCTCAATGGCTTGGAAAACCGTATGCAGTTGTGGGCTCGGGCGAAGGCGGTTCTATGGGCTTCCTGACGTCATATCGCCTGCTTGGCTTTTTCCTGTTGGCGGCGGTCTCGGCGGGTATTGCCTGGCAGGTACAGGCTTGGCGGTATGGCATCCAACTTGAGCGCCTGGAGGTGCTGCACGCCGAAGCGCTGAGCCAACAAAGCCTGTCGGCTCAGCGTCAACAACGGTTGGAACAGGACAAACGGCTGGCACTGGAGCAACAACTCAGCGCCAGCGACCAACAACACACCCGGGAGCTTTCCGATGCACAACGCGCTCAGGCTCACCTGCGGGATCGCCTGGCCACTGCTGATGTGCGGTTGTCAGTCCTTCTCGACGCCAGCGATTCAGCCAGCGGCTGCCCAATGCCAGCCACCGCCACCCCCGGCAGCCTGGTTCATGGCGCCCCGCGAGCCCGACTTGACCCGGCGCATGCTCAACGAATTATCGGCATCACCGACGACGGCGATAACGCAATGATCGCCTTGCGCGCCTGCCAGGCGTATGTCCGGGCCGTCGCGCGTTAGTCTCTTGTAACTTGCATGGCCCATGGGCTCCTGTAGGGTAGGCGAATGCCCGTCCACTCCAGGAGATGACCGTGAAGGAAATTACTCAACTCGCCGCTGAACTTGGCCGACGCTTGCAGGTTCTCAATGCCCACGTCACAACGGCCGAGTCGTGCACCGGCGGCGGTATCGCCGAGGCAATCACGCGGATTCCCGGGAGTTCGGCCTGGTTCGAGGCGGGCTACGTCACGTATTCCAATCGCCAGAAGACCCGGCAACTGAATGTACCGGAAGCTCTGTTCCCCAAGGTCGGTGCAGTCAGCCGCGAAGTGGTGGAGGCGATGGTGCGGGGCGCCCAGGAGAAAAGCCTGGCGCGTTTTGCCGTGGCAGTCAGCGGCGTGGCCGGGCCCGATGGCGGTTCGCCGGACAAGCCGGTGGGCACCGTATGGCTGGCCTGGGGCGTGGGCGATGAGGTTACCGCCGAGCTCGAACACTTCCCCGGCAACCGCGACGAGGTCCGCCGACAAACGGTAAAGGCCGCGCTAGAGGGCTTGTTGCGACGAGCTGCAGCAGAAATAGAAAATCAGGGGTAGGCGATCACGGATCTTTGTGGAACAATACTGTCTACTTATACAGGTGTTGGCCGCCAGGCCTTATTGATTACGTGAGGACTTTAATGGACGACAACAAGAAGAAAGCCTTGGCTGCGGCCCTGGGTCAGATCGAACGTCAATTCGGCAAGGGTGCCGTAATGCGTATGGGCGATCACGACCGTCAGGCGATCCCGGCTATCTCCACTGGCTCTCTGGGTCTGGACATCGCGCTCGGCATTGGCGGCCTGCCAAAAGGCCGTATCGTTGAGATCTACGGTCCTGAATCTTCCGGTAAAACCACCCTGACCCTGTCGGTGATTGCCCAGGCACAAAAAATGGGCGCCACCTGTGCGTTCGTCGATGCCGAGCACGCCCTGGATCCTGAATACGCCGGCAAGCTGGGCGTCAACGTTGACGACCTGCTGGTTTCGCAACCGGACACCGGTGAGCAAGCGCTGGAAATCACCGACATGCTGGTGCGCTCCAACGCCATCGACGTGATCGTGGTCGACTCCGTGGCAGCCCTGGTACCCAAGGCTGAAATCGAAGGCGAAATGGGCGACATGCACGTGGGCCTTCAAGCCCGCTTGATGTCCCAGGCCCTGCGTAAAATCACCGGTAACATCAAGAACGCCAACTGCCTGGTGATCTTCATCAACCAGATCCGGATGAAGATCGGCGTGATGTTCGGCAGCCCGGAAACCACCACCGGTGGTAACGCGCTGAAGTTCTACGCTTCGGTCCGTCTGGACATCCGTCGTACTGGCGCGGTGAAGGAAGGTGACGAGGTTGTCGGTAGCGAAACCCGCGTTAAAGTCGTGAAGAACAAGGTGGCCCCGCCGTTCCGTCAGGCCGAGTTCCAGATTCTCTACGGCAAGGGTATCTACCTGAACGGCGAGATGATCGACCTGGGCGTGCTGCACGGTTTCGTCGAGAAATCCGGTGCCTGGTATGCCTACAACGGCAGCAAGATCGGCCAGGGCAAGGCCAACTCGGCCAAGTTCCTTGCGGATAACCCGGATGTTGCCGCTACGCTCGAGAAGCAGATCCGCGACAAGTTGCTGACCCCGGCACCTGACGTCAAGGCTGCCGCCAACCGCGAGCCGGTTGAAGAAGTAGAAGAAGTCGACACTGACATCTGAAGCAAACGATGAGCGTTGTCCTGGATACACCCGTCGCCGTAAGGCGCACTGCAATGGACCTGCTCGCACGGCGCGAGCATGGTCGAGTCGAGCTGACGCGTAAGCTGCGTCAGCGTGGCGCAGATCCCGAGATGATCGACGCAGCCCTTGACCGTTTGACGGAAGAAGGGCTGCTGTCGGAGTCCCGTTACCTCGAAAGTTTCGTCTCCTACCGAGCCCGATCCGGCTATGGCCCTGCACGAATTCGTGAAGAGCTGAGCCAGCGTGGCCTGCAGCGGGCTGATATCGAACTCGCGTTGCGTGAGTGCGGCATCAGTTGGCAGGCACAACTGGAAGAAACCTGGCGGCGCAAGTTTGCCGGTCATCTGCCCATTGATGCGCGTGAGCGGGCTAAGCAAGGTCGCTTCCTGAGTTATCGCGGGTTTTCGATGGAGATGATCAGTCGCCTGTTGAGCGGTCGGGATATGGATGACTGAAGGCTGCGCCTGGTAAATGGTTGCTCTGATCATTGCGGGGCTTGGTGTGGCGAGGGAGCTTGCTCCCGCTGGGCTGCGCAGCGGCCCTAACCTGCGCATCGTTCTACCTGACACAACCCAAAAGGCCCGCTATGAAAATAGCGGGCCTTTTTCGTTTCAGTGTCACGTCACGCCGTCTCCGTCACCCGCTGCTGCGTTTTCCCCTGAGCCTGGGCCCAGTTTTCCGGCAAGTTGATGTAATCCACCAATTCCCGCAACCGTCCCTGATCACGCCCGTTGAAGTTGAACACCAGCCGCGTCAGATGGCTGAAGCTTGGCTCGTCATGCTCTTCGCCGGTGTACGCGATTTGTTGGAAGTCGTCACTGAGGCGAAGACTGGCAAATGCCTCCTGCAGATGGGCCAGTGCGCGGTCACTCAACGGATGATTCATGCGAATCACAAACTGGCGCTTCAGCCAGCGGGTGGAGTGGAAGTTGGCGTAGAACTGGTTGATTTCGTCCACCGCCTCTCCGGCGCTGTACACCAGGCGGACCAGCTTGAGGTCGGTGGGCAGGATGTAGCGATTGGCCTCAAGCTGGCTGCGGATAAAGTCCAGTGCGCCTTGCCAGAAGCTACCGCCCGGTGCATCCAGCAGTACCACCGGTACCAGCGGGCTTTTGCCGGTCTGGATCAGGGTCAGCACCTCCAGCGCTTCATCCAGGGTACCGAAACCGCCCGGGCACAGGATCAAGGCGTCGGCTTCCTTGACGAAGAACAGCTTGCGGGTAAAGAAGAAGTGGAAGGACAGCAGGTTCTCGGTGCCATCGATGGTCGGGTTGGCGTGCTGTTCAAAGGGCAGGGTGATGTTGAACCCCAGGCTGTGCTCCAGGCCGGCCCCCTCGTGGGCCGCCGCCATGATGCCGCCGCCGCCGCCGGTGATCACCATCAGGTCCGAACGGGCCAGGACCGCGCCCACTTCCCGGGCCAGTGCATACAGCGGGCTTTCCACCGGCGTGCGCGCCGAGCCGAACACGGTGACTTTGCGCCGCCCCTTGAACTGTTCGAGCACGCGGAAGGCGTGGTCCAGTTCCCGTATCGCCTGCAAGGTTATCTTGGCATTCCAGCGGCTGCGGTCGTCCTGGGCCATGCGCAACACGGTGAAGATCATGTCGCGATAAAGGGGGATATTTGGACTGTTGGGCGCAATCAAGTGGAGTTGCGCGTCGACCTGCTGCGTGAGGTCGGTGCCGTTTTCTTCAAATTGACGGATCAGGAGTTCATTCGGTTCGTAAGGCATTCAACTTCTCCTTCTTCACAGAACCCTGGGTGCCGGCGAGAAATTCGTCGGGACCACGACACTGCATGTGTCGTTGCCTCTGATTAACGAGGTGGGCGAAACCGGTTCTGTATATTCCTTATGATTAAAAACCTTTGCATTGCACGCTCAGGAGGGCAACCCTCTTTTGCCCTGAAAATGTTACAGGACGGTGTGAAAACCCGATGTTCCAGGCGTTCAGGATGAATTGATCATGAGCCTATAAAGTCTTGGCTGGCAACCGCTTATTGATCACTTCTGAGGGAGTTTAGACGCTGCCGCGGGCGGGCAATGGCGGAGAGTGCAGAGGGGTATATTGCGCGCCGCTGGTCAGCGGCGCGCGACAGGAGTTATCGCTTACTTTTTCTTCTTCGCGGCAGCCGGTGCCGGGCAATCTGCTTCCTGGAACTTCACCGAGGCTACCGGGCGGTTGGTTTTGTTCTCGGTGATTTCATAGCGCATGATCGCGCCCTTGGCCATCAGCTCGCGGTAACCCTTGTTCAGGCACACACTTTGGCCGAGCTGGAAGTACACAGCCTTGGGGTTGGCGCGCATTTGCTCGGCGCGGTCGGGCAGTACGCTCAAATGGTCAATCAGCTGCAAGCCTTCAACGGTGTAGGCAACTTCCAGGGTCTTTTCGTCAATTTCCCGTGGCAGTTCTTTGTTGGTTTCCTCTGCGACGCTTTGCAGCTTCCTGGTCAGTTGAGCCTCCAGCAACGAGGCCGCTTGGGCACCCAGAGGCAACACCAGCGCGAGGGCGACGGACGGAACTACAAGGCGTGGCATAAGACGCAGCATGAAACTCTCCTGATTCGGTTACTGGTGCATAGACCAGCCACTGCGCTGTGCGTTCAGTGGCGCGGGATTATAGGTGACCGCTTGCCCCTAGGGCCAGCCTATTGCCGGGAAGTGCAGGTGGCCGGGGGCGGCTCTGGTAAACTGCGGTAACTTTTGCCTTCCGAGTTCTATCCGTGTCGATTTCCACTTCCCTGCGGCGCACCCGATGAGCCATGCCGTCTCCCGTTTGCGCACGCAGCGCCTGGCCCGTGCCGTAAAACCGTTTGTAGCGCGAGGCTCGCGGGCCGAACGCTGCCCCGGCTGCCGGGTGATTCCCGAGTACTGCCTGTGCGCCTGGCGGCCCAAGGTCCAGGCCAGATCCGGCATGTGCCTGCTGATGCACGACGTAGAGCCGATGAAACCCAGCAACACCGGCTGGCTGATTGCCGATGTGATCAACGACACGACTGCGTTCCCCTGGTCGCGCACTGAGGTTGAGCCGGAGTTGCTGACCTTGCTGGCCGACCCGCAATGGCAGCCATACATCGTCTTTCCCGGCGAATTCGTGGCCCCGGAGCGGGTGGTCCATCAGGTCAAGCTGGAGGAGGGCAAGCGCCCGCTGTTCATTTTGCTGGACGGCACCTGGAGCGAGGCGCGCAAGATGTTCCGCAAGAGCCCGTACCTGGAGCACTTGCCGGTGCTGAGCCTGGCGCCCGAGCAACTGTCGCGCTACAAGCTGCGTCGCTCCAAGCGTGATGACCACTTCTGCACCGCCGAAGTCGCCGCGCTGTGCCTGGAGCTGGCTGAAGATGCCGCAGCCAGTGAAGTCCTGGATGCCTATCTGGACGTATTCAGCACTCACTACCTGGCCGCCAAGTTTCAACTGGCGCTGGACCCGGCCGATGTCGTCCATACTCGCCTTGCACCTTATCTATAGGTGTCATGGCCAGCCGACCTTTGCATGATGGCCGCGCAAACGCGCAGCCCGCTAAAATAGCCACGGGCGTAGCGCTTGACCACCCAGGCTACGCTGGGCATGCTTGGCGCCGATTGGGGCGCTGTCACAGATTGGATACGTCGCTTTTTGACGTTGAGCGCGCCCTTTGGTGACTGCTGGCCTGGCAGCCACCTTGCGCGTTGGCGAGCACTGAACCCATCAGTGCCGCCCTAAAAAACAGGATCATTTAATAAATGGCCACATACGAAATCCTGATTGCCGATGACCACCCGCTGTTTCGCAGTGCGCTGCACCAGGCGGTCACGTTGGGCCTGGGGCCGGATGTACGCCTCGTCGAAGTCGCCAGCATTGCCGAGCTGGAAACCCGCCTTACCGAAAAGTCCGACTGGGACCTGGTCCTGCTGGACCTGAACATGCCGGGTGCCTACGGTTTTTCCGGGCTGGTGCTGCTGCGTGGGCAATACCCGCAGATACCGGTGGTGATGGTATCGGCCCAGGAAGAGGCGTCGGTGGTGGTGCGCTCCAAGGAGTTCGGTGCCAGTGGTTTCATTCCCAAGTCCAGCTCCATGGAAGACATCCAGAAAGCCGTGCGCACGGTGCTGGATGGCGATGTCTCCTGGCCGCCGCAGGCCTTTGAAGAGATCAACGTCTCCGACGAAGCCAAGGCCGCGCGTGATGGCCTGGCCAGCCTCACGCCCCAGCAGTTCCGCGTATTGACCATGGTCTGCGAAGGTCTATTGAACAAACAGATTGCCTACGAGCTGAGCGTGTCGGAAGCGACCATCAAGGCTCACGTCACGGCGATCTTCCGCAAGCTCGGCGTACGTACGCGAACCCAGGCGGCGCTGCTCTTGCAACAACTTGAGTCAATTTCGCAGCATTAAGACGCTGTTCATTCACGTTTTTTTGACTTTGCTTACTCTAGTTTCCCCACACCTTTTTGCTCAGTTGCCTACTCTATGTCGCCTTTCAAGGGTCAAACCGGTATCAAACGTATCTTCAACGCAGGCGGATATTCCCTGGATGGCCTGCGTGCGGCTTTCACCGGCGAGGCGGCGTTTCGTCAGCTGGTGTTGCTCAATGTCATCCTGATCCCGCTGAGTTTCTTCCTTAACGTCAGCCGGGTAGAGCGGGCGCTGCTGATCGCCGTGTGCCTGCTGGCGTTGATCGTCGAGTTGCTCAACTCCGCCGTCGAAGCGGCGATCGACCGGATTTCCCTGGACCTGCACCCCTTGTCGAAAAATGCCAAGGACATGGGCAGCGCCGCGCAGTTCGTAGCGCTGACCATGATTACCCTGGTGTGGGCCGTGATCCTGATCTAGGCAATGGTCGGCAGTACGATCTCGTCGCTGCGCTGCACCCCGGCGGTGAACGACCGGCACAGCTCGAGGAATTCGCGCATCGCCGAGGTCTGGTACTTCTGCTTGTGCCAGATGAAGTAGAACTGCCGGGCCAGGTCCAGGTCCGGGGTTTCCACCGGTACCAGGCTGCCACGCCGGAAGGCGTCGCGCAGCGCCAGCCGGGAAATGCAGCCAATCCCCAAGCCTGATTCCACCGCGCGTTTGATTGCCTCGGTGTGTTCCAGCTCCAGGCGGATATTCAGCGCGCTGCGGTGATGCCGCATGGCCTGGTCAAAGGTCAGGCGTGTTCCAGAGCCTTGTTCCCGCAGGATCCAGGCTTCATGGGTCAGCTCTTCCATGGTCGCCTGGCCGCGCTTGGCCAAGTGATGCTGGGGTGCGCAGAACACCACCAGTTCATCTTCCACCCAGGTTTGCACCTCGATGTCCGGGTGGCTGCAGTCGCCTTCGATTAGACCCAGATCAATTTCGTAGTGCGCCACCTGATGCACGATATGCGCAGTGTTCTGCACATGCAGCTTCACCTGGCTCTCGGGATGCTGCTGCATGAAGCTGCCGATCAGCAGCGTGGCCAGGTAGTTGCCGATGGTCAGCGTGGCCCCGACCGCCAGGGAGCCGAAGCCCGACTTGCCGTTGAGCAGGTCCTCGATCTCCTTGGCCTGGTCCAGCAGTGCCACCGCCTGGGGCAATAGCTGGTGACCGAGGGCGTTGAGGCTCAGGCGTTTGCCCGCGCGGTCGAACAATTGGCAGCTGGATTGCCGCTCCAGCTCGGTAATCGACGTGCTGGCGGCGGATTGAGATAAGGCCAGAAGGCCAGCAGCGCGCGAGACGCTTTCCTGCTGGGCGACGGCGACGAAGACTTGCAGTTGACGTAGAGTAAATCGCATATCGATATAACCGATAACCCTTATCTTAATAATCCAGTTAACAGATATTGTCGCCGCCATTAGAATGCTGTGCAATTGCGCATCCATCATTTGGCGCAGACCCATTTCCAGGAGTCCCCCGTACATGAGCAACATGAACCACGAGCGTGTCCTCAGTGTTCATCACTGGAACGACACTCTGTTCAGCTTCAAGTGCACCCGCGATCCGGGCCTGCGCTTCGAGAACGGTCAGTTCGTGATGATCGGCCTGCAACAGCCCAACGGCCGCCCGCTCATGCGCGCTTACTCGATTGCCAGCCCGAACTGGGAAGAGCATCTGGAGTTTTTCAGCATCAAGGTGCCTGATGGCCCGCTGACTTCCCAATTGCAGCACTTGAAGGAAGGCGACGAGATCATCATCAGCAAAAAACCGACGGGCACCCTGGTGCTTGACGATTTGAAGCCGGGCAAACACCTGTACCTGCTCAGCACCGGCACTGGCCTGGCGCCGTTCATGAGCGTGATCCAGGACCCGGAAACCTACGAGCGTTTCGAAAAAGTGATCCTGTGCCACGGCGTGCGTTACGTCAACGAAGTCGCCTACCGCGAATTCATCACCGAGCACCTGCCGCAGAACGAGTTCTTCGGCGAGGCCCTGCGTGACAAGTTGATCTACTACCCGACCGTGACCCGTGAGCCGTTCGAAAACGAGGGCCGCCTGACCGACCTGATGCGCAGCGGCAAGCTGTTCAGCGATATCGGGCTGCCGCCGATCAATCCTGAAGACGACCGCGCCATGCTGTGCGGCAGCCCAAGCATGCTGGATGAAACCAGCGAAGTGCTCAACAGCTTCGGTTTGAAGGTTTCCCCGCGTATGCGTGAGCCGGGCGACTACCTGATCGAGCGTGCGTTCGTCGAGAAATAAGCGCGACGCAAAAAAATGTGGGAGCGGGCTTGCTCGCGAAAGCGGTGTAACAGTCACCAGATGTATTGACTGATCCACCGCTTTCGCGAGCAAGCCCGCTCCCACATTTGTTTCCGGTTTACCCGGCCGACACGACTTCCAGCACACAAATCATCCCGGCTTCGGGATAGTGCCAGCGCACATCAACATCCCAGAACTGCGCCCCGTATTCCCGCTCCGGCCCCGGCGTCTGGTACGCCGGCCGTGGATCCTGCGCCAGGCACTGCTCGATCAACGCCACCAATGGCTCGCCAAGGCGCTGAGCGTGGCCTTCTGCCTGTTGCAGCGCAGTCTTCAGCCACTGCACGGGGATCAGCTGTGGCGCAGCGCTGGCGATGCTGTTGGTCGCAGTGTCAACTATGTCTGCGTACGGCACGTACGGCTTGATGTCGAGAATCGGTGTGCCATCCAGCAGGTCGATCCCGGATATCCACAGGCGCCCATCTTCCACCTTGTCCAGCTTGACCACTGACTGGCCGATGCCGTTGGGCCGGTGCGTCGCGCGGGTGGCGAACACGCCCATGGACGTGTTGCCACCCAGGCGCGGCGGGCGCACTTTCAGCCGTGGTTTATCTTCCAGCGCCTGGTGGAACAGGAACAGCAGCCACACATGGCTGACCTGTTCCAAACCCTGCACCGCCTCACCCTGGTCGAATGGTGCCACCAACTCCAGCACGCCCCGGGCGGCAGGCGCCAGTTGTGGCTGGCGCGGGATGGCGAACTTCTCCTTGAAGCAGGAGCGGACAAAGCCGATGGGCGAGACGCTGTAGTTCACGGGTTTAGGCGCGAACGCGCAGGGTCAGGCCCTTGAGGAAGTTGCGCAACAGCTGGTCACCACAGGTGCGGTAGTTGGTGTGGCCGAACTTGCGGAACAGTGCGCTCAGCTCAGGCTTGGACACCGGGAACTCGGAGGCCTTGAGGATTGCGTGCATGTCGTCTTCCTTCAGTTCGAAGGCCACGCGCAGTTTCTTCAGGACGATGTTGTTGGTCACCGGCAGTTCGATCGGCTGCGGTGGACGGCTCTCGTCCTTGCCGCGCTTGAAGATCACCAGGCCATCGAGGAAATGCGCCATGACTTCGTCCGGGCAGAACACGAAGCCTTCTTCCTCGTCTTTCTTGAGATAGGTCAGCAGGTCGTCCTTGGTGACTTCCATGCCGCCGAGCTTGATGATCTCGACCATCTTGTTGTCGCTGATGTCGAGCATGTAGCGCACGCTGCGCAGTACGTCGTTGTGAATCATGGTGGGCAATCCTGGTCATTCAACTGTGGACACCGCCCAGGCAGGCGGTATCGAGAGATTCGGCGGCGAAAAAAGTCTTAGAACTTTTCTTTGCCGGACAGATAGCGCCATTGGCCTACCGGCACTTTGCCGATGGAGACTCCGCCAATGCGGATGCGTCGAATGGCGACGACTTTCAGGCCGACGGCTTCGCAGAACAAGGCAATCACACCCGGTTGCGGGTTTTTCAGCGCAAAGCGCAGGCGGTTCTCGTTCTGCCAGCTGGCTTTCACCGCCGGCAATTCCTTACCTTTGTAGGTCAGGCCATGGTTGAGGCGGTTCAGGCCGTGGGCGACCATGTCGCCGGACACCTCCACCACGTATTCCTGTTCGATCTTGTTCGCGTCAGCGGTCAGCTTGCGCAAAATCTTCCAGTCCTGGGTGAACACCAGCAGGCCGCTGGCCTTGGCTTGCAGGTCACTGCTGGCGGTCAGGCGCAGGAAGTGGCCCTTGAGCGGGCGCTTGCTGAAGCGGTGTTCTTCCGACAGGGTCTCGGCGTTGATCGACGCCATGGCTGTCTCGGCATCCACGCCGGCGGGGGCGTGGAACAGGATGGTCACCGGCTCCGGCGCTGTGGCCTTGGCCTCAGGGTCAAGCTCGACCTTCTGGGTGGTGACCTTGAACTGCGGCTCGTCGATCACTTCACCGTCCACCGTGACCCAGCCGCCTTCGATGAACAGCTCAGCCTCCCGACGGGAGCAACCGACCAGTTCGATGAGGCGTTTGGAGAGGCGTAGGGGTTCAGTCATGACAAGGGCCGAAACAAAAGGGGGCGGCTATTGTACCTGTGTGGCGCCGGTTAATCCCGGCTCCATTTCATTTAGCCGCGACGCGCCTGTGGCTGGGCCTGGCGCAAACGCATGTGCAGCAACGGATAAGGCTGGCCCATGCCGTCATGGTCCGTGCGTCCGATCACCTCAAAGCCTTGCTTGAAGTAAAAGCCCAGGGCCTGCGGGTTCTGTTCGTTGACGTCCAGTTGATCGGCATTCATCGACTCGATGGCATAGCGCAGCAATTGCCGGCCCAGGCCCTGGCCACGGTGCTCGGGGTCGATAAACAGCATCTCGACCTTGCCCGCGGCCACCCCGGCAAACCCGGTGATGCGCTGGCGCGAGTCCTTGGTGCAGATCAGCATCACCGCGTCGAGGTAGCGGGTCAGCACCAGGTTTTTCAGCAACTCGATGTAACTGTCCGGCAGGAAGTCATGGGTGGCCCGCACCGAAGCCTCCCAGATGCGGGTCAGTTCCTGATAGTCGCTGGATTTGGGTGTATGGATAACCGAATGCTGACGCATGCCCGCTGCCCCTTGCCGATGATTGGCGCCGATGGGCAAAACGATAGACCTAAAAAAGCCCCGCATCTTGTCCAGAGGCAGGGCTTTTTCAATTCTTTACACCTTATGCGCGTTTTTCAGCCCACAGGTCGTACTCGTCGGCGTCGGTCACGGTGCACCAGACCTTGTCGCCTGGCTTCAGGCCGCTGGCATCGTCGATGAACACGTTACCGTCGATTTCCGGCGCATCGAAGAAGCAGCGGCCTACAGCGCCTTGCTCGTCGACTTCGTCGATCAGTACTTCGATCTCACGGCCGATGCGCAGTTGCAGGCGCGCCGAGCTGATGGCCTGCTGGTGCGCCATGAAGCGCTCCCAACGGTCCTGCTTGACGTCGTCCGGCACGATGGCAGCGTCCAGCAGGTTGGCCGGAGCACCTTCCACCGGCGAGTACTGGAAGCAGCCGACGCGGTCCAGCTGGGCCTCGGTCAGCCAGTCCAGCAGGTACTGGAAGTCTTCTTCGGTTTCGCCGGGGAAGCCGACGATGAAGGTGGAGCGGATGATCAGGTCCGGGCAGATCTCGCGCCAGTTCTTGATGCGCGCCAGGGTCTTGTCTTCGAAGGCCGGGCGTTTCATGGCCTTGAGGATTTTCGGGCTGGCGTGCTGGAACGGGATGTCCAGGTACGGCAGGATCTTGCCGGCGGCCATCAGCGGGATCAGCTCGTCAACGTGCGGGTATGGGTAAACGTAGTGCAGGCGCACCCATACGCCGAGGCTGCTCAGGGCTTCGCAGAGTTCGGTCATGCGGGTTTTCACCGGCGCGCCGTTCCAGAAGCCAGTGCGGTATTTGACGTCGACGCCGTAGGCGCTGGTGTCCTGGGAGATCACCAGCAGCTCTTTCACGCCGGATTTGACCAGGCGCTGGGCCTCGTCCAGCACGTCGCCCACCGGGCGGCTCACCAGTTTGCCGCGCATCGACGGGATGATGCAGAAGCTGCAGCTGTGGTTGCAGCCTTCGGAAATCTTCAGGTAGGCGTAGTGGCGCGGCGTCAGCTTGATGCCCTGCGGCGGCACCAGGTCGATCAGCGGGTTGTGGTCCTGGCGCGGCGGCACTACGTCGTGCACGGCGTTGACCACTTGCTCGTACTGCTGCGGGCCGGTCACGGCCAGCACGCTCGGGTGCACGTTGCGGATGGCGCCTTCTTCCACACCCATGCAGCCGGTGACGATCACCTTGCCGTTTTCCTTGATGGCTTCGCCGATCACTTCCAGGGACTCGGCCTTGGCTGAGTCGATGAAGCCGCAGGTGTTGACCACCACCACGTCCGCGTCCTGGTAGGTGGACACGACGTCATAGCCTTCCATGCGCAGTTGCGTAAGGATGCGTTCGGAGTCGACCAGAGCCTTTGGGCAACCCAGGGATACAAAGCCGACCTTGGGGTTGGCTTTTGCGATGGTGGTGGACATGTCTAACCTCGGTATTGAATGACGCCGCCCGTCGTGCACGAAAGGTGGCGGATGGGCACTTGGTGTGCCTCTGATCAAAAAGTGCGCAATTCTAGCGACGGGAATCGCTCTTGACCAGCTTTATGCAGGGAAATACGACGAGTGCTGCGCTATGCTTCGCGCCGTTGCACCTGAGTGAATTTCCTCGGTCAATAAATCGTCTGTAACGAGAAGTAAAACAGCGCATGCTGTGGACAGCATAGGCGCCCGCAGCAGGCGCGCTGTTTATAAAAGACCGCAGGTCAAAGGGCAGGAGTGGTTGATGGGTCAGGCAAGTAGTCAGGCAGCAGGTGCCGAGCAGTCCAACGCAAAGCCGATCGGCATGCTGGTGGCGGCAGTGGGGGTGGTTTACGGCGATATCGGCACCAGCCCGCTCTACACCCTTAAAGAGGTGTTTGCTGGCGGTTATGGGGTTCAGGTCAATCACGACGGGGTCTTCGGGATCCTGGCGCTGATTTTCTGGTCGCTGGTCTGGGTCGTTTCGATCAAGTACGTGCTGTTTATCCTGCGCGCGGATAACCAGGGCGAGGGCGGCATCATGGCCCTGACGGCTTTGGCCCGGCGGGCGGCGGCACCTTACCCCAAGTTGCGTTCGGTGCTGGTGATTCTCGGCCTGATCGGTGCGGCGCTGTTTTACGGCGACAGCATGATCACCCCGGCGATCTCGGTATTGTCGGCGGTCGAAGGCCTGGAACTGGCGTTTGATGGCCTTGAGCGCTGGGTGGTGCCGCTTTCGCTGGTGGTGCTGGTGGGGCTGTTCCTGATCCAGAAACATGGCACGGACCGCATCGGCAAGCTGTTCGGCCCGGTGATGGTGCTGTGGTTCCTGGTGTTGGCCGGCCTGGGCATCCATGGAATCATCCAGCACCCTGAGGTGCTCAATGCCCTCAACCCTGTGTGGGGCGTGCGCTTCTTCATCGTTCACCCTGGCATGGGCGTGGCGATTCTCGGTGCGGTGGTACTGGCATTGACCGGCGCCGAGGCGCTGTACGCCGACATGGGCCACTTCGGACGCAAGCCGATTGCCCGTGCCTGGTTCGCCCTGGTGCTGCCGGCGTTGGTGCTCAACTACTTTGGCCAGGGCGCGCTGCTGCTGGAAAATCCAGAGGCAGCCCGCAACCCGTTCTACCTGCTGGCACCGGAGTGGGCTCTGGTCCCGCTGGTGGCGTTGTCCACTTTGGCCACCGTGATTGCTTCCCAAGCGGTGATCTCCGGGGCGTTCTCCCTGACCCGTCAGGCGATCCAGCTCGGTTACATCCCGCGCATGCATATCCAGCACACTTCCAGCGCCGAGCAAGGCCAGATCTACATCGGCGCGGTGAACTGGTCACTGATGGTGGGCGTGATCCTGCTGGTGCTGGGCTTCGAGTCCTCCAACGCCCTGGCTTCGGCCTACGGTGTGGCGGTGACGGGCACCATGTTGATCACCAGCATTCTGGTGTCGGCGGTGATGCTGTTGCTGTGGAAATGGCCGCCGGTACTGGCTATCCCGGTGTTGATCGGTTTCCTGTTGGTGGATGGGCTGTTCTTTGCCGCCAACGTGCCGAAGATCGTGCAGGGTGGTGCGTTTCCGGTATTGGCGGGGATTGTGTTGTTTATCCTCATGACCACCTGGAAGCGCGGCAAGGAGCTGCTGGTGGACCGGCTGGACGAAGGTGGGCTGCCGCTGCCGATCTTTATCAGCAGTATCCGTGTGCAGCCGCCGCATCGCGTGCAAGGCACGGCGGTGTTCCTGACCGCACGCCCGGATGCCGTGCCCCACGCCTTGCTGCATAACTTGCTGCATAACCAGGTGCTGCATGAGCAGGTGGTGCTGTTGACGGTGGTCTACGAAGACATCCCGCGTGTACCGGCCCAGCGTCGTTTCGAGGTCGATTCCTATGGCGAGGGCTTCTTCCGGGTGATCCTGCACTTTGGTTTCGTCGATGAACCGGACGTGCCCGAAGCGCTGAAGCTGTGCCATCTGGATGACCTGGATTTCAGCCCGATGCGCACCACCTACTTCCTCAGCCGCGAAACCGTGATCGCGTCCCGCATCAAGGGCATGGCGCGTTGGCGCGAAGGGTTGTTCGCGTTCATGCTGAAGAACGCCAACGGCAACCTGCGCTTCTTCAAGTTGCCGGTTAACCGGGTGATCGAGCTCGGCACTCAAGTAGAAATGTAAGCCCAACAAAAAGCCCCCGGTGCCTTGCGGCAGCGGGGGCTTTTTTGTGGGCGCTTATTCGGCCGGGGTCTTGCCCTGGCGCTTCTCGATGATGTCTACCAGACGCTTGGCCAGCGCCGGGTAGTTCTCGTCGAAGTGATGGCCGCCAGGCAGCTTCACGGCTTCGCCGACAGCGGTCTTGTCGGTGCAGCCACTCTCGTCGACTTCTTCGGCACCGTAGATGCACACCACCTTGTCGGCCGGCAGCTTGGCCATTTCCGGGCCGGTCGCAGCTTCCTTGCCGGCGTTGCCCAGCCAGCCTTCCACTTCGATCTCGAAGCTGCCGGTGCGGGCGAAGGCCAGCAGGATGATCGCGTCTACACGCTGCTGCTCGTTTTCCGGCAGGCGGTTGTAGATGGCCGGCAGCACATCGGCGCCGAACGAGTAGCCGGTCAGCACGAAGCGCTTGGTGCCCCATTTCTGCCGGTAGTGCTGCATCAGCTCGGCGAGGTCCTTGGCGCTTTGTTCCGGGGTCTTGTGCTGCCAGTAGTAGCGCAGGGTATCGATGCCCACCACCGGGTAGCCGATCTTGGCCATTTCACCGGCCACGTCGCGGTCCAGGTCACGCCAGCCGCCGTCACCGGAGAGGAACAGGGTGACGGTGTCCTTGGCCTGCCCAGCCGGCACTTCGACCACCGGGATCGCCAGGCCGCCGTTGTCCGAGCCTACCAGTTGCTTGCGCAGCTCGTTGTTCAGCACTTGCGGGTAGTGAACGTCGTAGTCGCTGATGCTGGTGGTAGCACGCGGTGTATCGCGTACAAAACTGGCAGCATCGTCGTCAGGGTTATCGTTCCAGGCCACCAGCCAGCTACCGTGGGCCGAAGTCTTCGGCAACGGGTCGTTGCAGCCTGGCTGCGCCAGCGCGAAGCCGACGGAGATGGCATTGGCCTTGTCGTCGTTCTGCGCGGCCAGCCAGCGCCAGGCCAGGGCTGCGCCAGGGCCGATGCCGCTGACCAGGGTCGCCGGGCCGGCGAGCTGGCCGAGGGCGGTTTGCAGGGCTTGTTCCTGCAGCTTGCAGTCATCCTTGGGCAGGATTACCTGGACGATCTGCGCTGCGCCGCCCTGGCTCAGGGCGATCAGTTGGCTGTCGGTCAGGGTTTCGTCGGCCAGCACGGCCACGGCCACGCGGGCCTTGGGCGCGGTACCCGGGGTGACGCGGGTCAGGACCGTGCCATCGGCCTGGGGCAGTTGTTCCAGAGTCGGTTGCGGTGCAGGGCGGTTCCAGTACCAGTAGCCGCCACCGAGGATCAGTGCCAGTACCACCAAAAATGCCAATACATACCGCCAGGAGCGTCGAATCATCAGCGTTTCACCAATCCAGTCAAGCCGCCCGCAATCAGGGCGGCGGTGTCGGCCAGTGCCACCAGCGGATCAAGTCCTGCGGGCACGGCCATATAACGGGGTTCCCAGTCAGGCTGGAACTTGTCTTTGAAGCGGCGCAAGCCTTGGAAGTTATACAGTTGCTCGCCACGGCGGAACACCATCGAGCCCAGGCGTTGGGTCAGCGGGGCGCCACGTCGTGGTTGCAGGCCCGACAACGGCACCATGCCGAGGCTGAAGCGGGCGTAGCCATGGTTCTTATAATGTTGAATCAGGCCGACCATCATGAATTCCATGGTCAGTTTCGGCGCGTCCGGGTGCGCACGCATCAGGTCGAGACTGGCCAGGTCGTGGCTGTAGGTCTCAAGCAGGTTCGCAAACGCTACCGGGCGCCCTTCGAAGCGAATGATCGCAATACGAAAGTGCTTGAGGTAGTCGTCGCTGAATCGTCCAAGGGAAAAGCCTTTTTCCCGCACGTTCTTGCCGGTCAGCCATGCGTCGGAGATGACTTTCAACTCCTCCATCGGGGCCTGGCCGGGTTCGTGGATCTCCAGGGACAAGCCATCACGGGTCCCGCGGTTCCAGGTGTAGCGCAGGTCCTTCATCTCTTTGCCCTTGGCTTCCAGGTCAAAGCGTTTGAGGTCGACCCGGGCTTCTTCACCCAGTTTGATCGCGGTGAGGCCGATGTCCATGTAGTACGGCAGGTTCTCCGCGCGCACCTGGTAGAACACCGGGCGGGCGTGGTGAATGTCGCACAGGTCGCGGAACTGCCAGATCATCTCGGCCCGTTGCAGGGTCGGGCCAATCGGATCGTACAAGGCCACCAGGCTGCGACCGCGACGAGCGTACATCAGGAACGCTTCGTCGTTGGGATGAAACAGCAGGGCCTTGTCGCCGGTCAGCGCCAGGCCGCCGTCGGGTTGTGCGGAGTTCATCAGGATCTTGGTGGCGCGCTCCAGCTCATCCGGTGTCGGCAAGTGGATGATCGGGCGCGCGGTACGCAGCAGCCAGGTCAGCGACACCACCACCAGCACCACGGCCGCGCCCAGCAGCGAGCGCAGGCCACGCGGGGCGTTGGCGTCGAGGGTGAACTGCCACCACAACTGATGGCTGTAGGGCACGTCCTGGTAGGCGAACAACAGCAGCCATATCGACGCACCGAGTACGCACACGCTGGCCACCAGGTACAGCGGCGAGAACGGCAGTTCGGTCAGGCGGCTGGCGCGGTAGAACGAGCGCCGGAAGATCGCCAGCAGCACCGCCGTCATGGTCATCAGGCTGGCTTCTTCCCAGTCGAAACCCTTGAGCAGGGAGAGCAGGGCGCCGGTCAGCAGCAGCACCATGGTCAGCATCCACGCCGCGGACAACCGTCGACGCAGGCCCTGGGCCAACAGAAGGCAGAGCACGCCGATCAGGCTGGCACCAAAGTGCGACGCGTCAATCAGGCGATGAGGAATCAGGAAGCCGATGTTTTCCAGGCGTGAGTCGATTTCCGGGGTTGCGCCGGAAAACAGCAGGACCACGCCTGACAAAAAAACCAGTACGGCCAGGATCGGTGCAGCAAGGCCCGAGGCCGCCCGCAGGCTTTGTTGCGTATGGAACAGGCGCTGGGCTTCATTGACCAGCAGGAACACACAAGCGATCAACAGCGGCAGCACCACATAGATCATCCGGTACAGCAGCAGTGCGGCCGCCAGTGGCGCGGCACCGAGCTTGTCGGCGAAGGCAGCCAGCAGGATTGCTTCGAACACCCCGACGCCACCGGGTACATGGCTGAGCACACCGGCGGCCAGGGCCAGCAGGTACACCAGCAGGAACGGGCCAAAGGGCGGCGCTTCCGGCAGCAGCATATACAGCACGGTAGCGGCCGCAGCCACGTCGAGGGCAGTGATGATCAGTTGCAGGAAGGTCAGGCGACGGCCCGGCAGGCGCAAGGTGCGACGCCCGGCCCTGACCAGCAGGTTGTCCGGATACGGTTGTTCCGGCAGGCGGCGGCGGTAGATGCCAATGCACAGTGCGGCTGTTAACAGCAACACAGCACCGGCGATGCCGCCGAGCAGGCTGGCAGGTAGATGCAGGGCATTGGACGCGGCAGGCAGGTTGCTCAGGGTGGCCAGCGCAGCGAGCGGCGGCAGGGCGCAACCCAGGGCCAGGCTGGCAAACACGGTCATGCGCGCCACTTCCGAAGCGCCGATGCCATACCGTGCATATAAACGGTAGCGTACCGAGCCGCCCGAGAGCATCGACAGACCAATCGCGTTACCGATGGCGAATGCGGTAAAGCCGCCGTAGGCCAGAGTCTTGGCAGGCAGCTTCACGCCGGCATAACGGGCACCGGAAAATTCATAGCCCAACAAAATGATAAAGCCGGCGACAGCAGCACCGAACGCACCCAGCAGTGCAGGCTTAGGCACTTCAAGGATTGAATCGTGGAGCGCGTACAGATCCAGTTCAAGCAACAGGTGGCGACAGGCGATAAGGGCGATTGCGAACAGCAACAAGGTGACGGCCAGCCCGATGGGTTGGCGGTATTTGCTCAACAGATCCAGCCAGCGCAAACGGGTGGGAGTGATCGGTTGTGTCGCTGTGACAGAGTCTTGTGGTTCAGACGAGTTGGCGCGCATCAATCACCTCGTGGATTGTGCGCGACAGGATGGAGGTATCCAGCCAAGTTACCAATCCCTATGGACAAAATAATTACAAATATTAACGCGTATCGCGAAGTGCGGCGACAGCGCCCATTGGTCGTAGAAGGACAGTGCTTGAAGACTTAGCATAGCTTGCAATGAGATGGACTCTACAAACCGTGTACGGTTTCATGAAAGATGCCATGCCATTGTTTCAAAAGGACTTTTTCGTCAGATACAAAAAAGGCCACTCTTTCGAGCAGCCTTTTTTGATGTTTGGTTGCGGGAGCCGGATTTGAACCGACGACCTTCGGGTTATGAGCCCGACGAGCTACCAGACTGCTCCATCCCGCGTCTGTGTGGCGGCATTCTACAGAGCAACGGCGGGGTGTCAACCGTTAATCGAACGATGGGTCAAATAAGTGCAATTTAGCGTCGGATTGTCACGCGGGTGCGGTAAGTGCGCGATTGGGAAAGGTTTTTTGTCAGACAATCGAAACGAGGGCTAAAACAGACAGGCACAAAAAAGGCCACTCTTTCGAGTAGCCTTTTTTGATGTTTGGTTGCGGGAGCCGGATTTGAACCGACGACCTTCGGGTTATGAGCCCGACGAGCTACCAGACTGCTCCATCCCGCGTCTGTGTGTCGGCATTCTACAGAGGAACGCGAGTGTGTCAACCGCTGATTCAAAGAAAAGCGCTTGTGGTTCAATCGGTTAGCTCTCCAAGGTGGCCCCTTGATAGGCCGCGGGGCCAGTCTGGCCGAGGCTTTCAGCTCTATTGGGGGGTGTGTTTCGATTGAGAAAATGAATTCACCTGCGAATTTTCCTACCGCTTAAGCGGAAGATTCAAACTACTGGTGCTATATACAGGTGTGAGTGAGATACTGCCGGCCTGTCCGTTTTCTGCCCAGAACCACTGCCTTATATATGACGCAGCGCAAAATCATCCACGTCGACTGTGATTGCTTCTACGCCGCCATCGAGATGCGCGACGACCCGACCCTGGCGCAAAAGCCCCTGGCTGTCGGTGGCTCGGCAGACCGTCGCGGGGTGATCGCCACCTGCAACTATGAAGCACGGGCCTATGGTGTGCGTTCGGCCATGTCGTCCCGCCATGCCCTGAAGCTGTGCCCGGACCTGACCATCGTCAAGCCGCGCATGGATGCTTATAAAGAAGCATCAAAGGAAATCCAGACGATCTTTCGCGACTACACCGACCTGATCGAACCGTTGTCCCTGGACGAAGCCTACCTGGACGTCTCCGACAGCCCGCATTTCGGCGGCAGTGCCACGCGCATTGCCCAGGACATTCGCCGGCGGGTCTCCAACCAGTTGCACATCACCGTTTCCGCGGGCGTGGCGCCGAACAAGTTTCTCGCCAAGATCGCCAGCGACTGGAAAAAGCCCAACGGACTGTTTGTGATCACCCCCGACCAGGTGGAAGACTTTGTCTCGGCGCTGCCGGTGAAAAAGCTCCACGGCGTGGGCAAGGTGACGGCCGACAAGCTGGCGCGGCTGGGGATCGAGGACTGCCTGCAACTGCGGGAGTGGAACAAGTTGGCGCTGGTGCGAGAGTTTGGCAGTTTTGGCGAGCGGCTTTGGAGCCTGGCGCGTGGGATTGATGACCGGGTGGTGCAGAACGACAGCCGCCGGCAATCCATCAGCGTGGAAAATACCTACGATGTCGACCTGCCGGACTTGCCCAGTTGCCTGGAAAAACTGCCGGAGCTGATGGACACCCTGGCCGGGCGCATGGCGCGCATCGACAGCAGTTATCGGGCGGGCAAGCCGTTCGTCAAAGTGAAGTTTCACGACTTTACCCAGACGACCCTGGAGCAGGCGGGGGCAGGGCGGGACCTGGAGAGTTACCGGCAGTTGCTGACCCAGGCGTTCAATCGCGGCGACAAGCCGGTGCGATTGCTGGGAATAGGCGTGCGTTTGCTGGATTTGAGCAACGGCAACGAGCAGCTCCAATTTCCCTGGTAGAAACCGAAAGCCAAATGTGGGAGCGGGCTTGCTCGCGAATGCGGTGTGTCAGTTGACGCATGTGCTGGCTGACACGCCGCATTCGCGAGCAAGCCCGCTCCCACATTTAAAGGCTTCAGCGTGCTCCGGGATCCGCCACCAGGCGTCCGGCATCCTTGGTCAAGGCCTGCAGGAATTCCTGCTGCAACTCCGGATCATTGCGGGTCAGTTCGATCAGGCTCTGTTCCAGCTCGCTGGCTTCTTCTTCCAGGCCCAGCTCCGACAGGCGCTTGACCCGGTGCACCCACTCGTTGACCTCGTCGTCTTCCAGGTCGTCATAGATCAAACCGTGAGCTTCGAGCAATTTGCCCCGCAGGGTGCCGCTGATGGCCAGGGATGAGTCCGAGTGCACGTCATCCTGGGCATCTTCAACACTGATCTTCAGGGTGCTGATGCGGTTCAGGTCCTGCTCGGCAAACGGGCTGTCCAACAGGTTCAGGCGCAGCACGCCATCGCGGTCGGTGGTCAGCTCATGGGTTTGCTTGCCGGCAGTCACCTGTACCGGGCGCTCGCTCCAGGGCAGGCTCGAATACTCCACGCGCTTGTCGCGCTGGACTTCATCGATACCCGCCAGGTTCTGTTGCGCACGGCCGTTGGATTGCACGTTCATGAACGGGTTGAGCCCGTCCACGCCATAGCTGAGCCAATCCCGGGTCATGCTGGCAGGCAGGTTGCCCAGGGCAAACACATTCGCCACGTTGGCGCCGACGCCCGCCACGAGCGCGACCGCGCCCAGGGGCATCTCATAGAGTTTGCGCCAGGGCTGGTAGGGCGTGTAGCGGTCGTAGCGACGGGTAACTTCGAACTCGGTGACCTCAAAGGTCTTTTGCTCGTGAATGCGCACCCGGCGTTGCGGCAGCTCCAGCACCTTCGGCTCGCCCACGTCGATCTGCAGGCTGTGATCGAGCAATTTGCGCTCGATGCGTTCCTCGTGCTCGCTGCGTTGCGACATTTGGTTGGCGCAGCCGCTGACCAGCAGGGCGCCACATAACGTGGCGCCCCCCAGGGCTATGGTGTTTCGCTTGAACATGACGACTCTTGATCTGGTTTTCAGCGACGAATACGCGCCTGAAGGAAAGACAGCACGTCAGCCACCGGCAACGGTTGGGCCTCGGCTTCGGTCCGGCTCTTGTATTCCAGATTGCCATCGGCCAGGCCGCGGTCACTGACCACGATCCGGTGCGGGATGCCAATCAGTTCCATGTCGGCGAACTTGATGCCCGGGCTGATTTTCTTGTCCCGATCATCCAGCAGCACTTCAAAACCGGCAGCCGTCAGTTCGGCATACAGTTTGTCGGTGGCTTCGCGTACTTGCTCGGTTTCGTAGCGCAGCGGTACCAGGGCAACCTGAAATGGCGCCAGGGCGTCGCTCCAGATGATGCCTTTCTCGTCGTTGTTCTGCTCGATGGCAGCCGCAACCACGCGGGATACGCCAATGCCGTAGCAGCCCATTTCCAGGGTGATCGGCTTGCCGTTCTCGCCCAGCACTTCGCACTTCATCGCCTTGCTGTACTTGTTGCCCAGCTGGAAGATGTGCCCGACTTCGATGCCGCGCTTGATTTCCAGGGTGCCCTTGCCGTCCGGGCTCGGGTCGCCTGCAACCACGTTGCGCAGGTCGGCCACGGTCGGAACCGGCAGGTCGCGTTCCCAGTTCACGCCGAAGTAGTGCTTGTCATCGATGTTCGCACCGATGCCGAAGTCGCTCATCAGCTCGACCGAACGGTCGATGATGATCGGCAGTGGCAGGTTCAGCGGGCCGAGGGAACCGGCACCGGCGCCAATGGCATCACGCAGTTCTGAGTCGGTGGCCATGACCAGCGGGCTGGCAACGCCTGGCTGCTGAGCGGCCTTGATTTCGTTGAGCTCGTGGTCGCCACGGATTACCAGGGCGATCAGCTTGCCTTCTTCCTCGGCGCGCACGATCAGGGTCTTGATGGTCTTTTCAATCGGCAGATTGAATTTCTCCACCAGGGCCGCGATGGTCTTGGTCTCGGGTGTGTCCACCAGGCGCAGCTCTTCGCTTGGCGCAGGGCGGGAAGTTTCCCGTGGCACGGCTTCGGCTTTCTCGATGTTTGCCGCGTAGTCGGAACCGTTGCTGAACACGATGTCGTCTTCACCGGACTCGGCCAGCACGTGGAACTCGTGGGAGCCGGCACCGCCGATGGAGCCGTTGTCCGCTTCAACCGGACGGAATTTCAGGCCCAGACGCGTGAACACGTTGCAGTAGGCGGTGTGCATGCGGTCGTAAGTGACCTGAAGGGACGCCTGGTCAGCGTGGAACGAATAGGCGTCCTTCATGATGAATTCGCGGCCGCGCATCAAACCGAAGCGTGGGCGGATTTCGTCACGGAACTTGGTCTGGATCTGATACAGGTTGAGGGGCAGTTGCTTGTAGCTGCTCAACTCGTTGCGCATCAGGTCGGTGATCACTTCTTCGTGGGTCGGGCCGGCGCAGAAGTCCCGACCATGACGATCCTTGAAGCGCAGCAATTCAGGGCCGTACTCTTCCCAGCGCCCGGATTCCTGCCACAGCTCAGCCGGTTGGGTGCTCGGCATCAACACTTCCAGAGAGCCGGCAGCGTTCATTTCTTCACGAACGATGGCTTCGACCTTGCGCATCACCTTCAAGCCCATGGGCAGCCAGGTGTACAGGCCCGAGGCCAGTTTGCGGATCATGCCGGCGCGCAGCATCAGCTGATGGCTGATCACGACCGCGTCGGAAGGCGTTTCTTTCTGTGTGGCGAGCAAATATTGACTGGTGCGCATGGTAGGCCGTTGTCGGTTGCTTGGACTTGAAATGACTTGGGATTGTACGGGCGCTTGCTGCCGACGTACAGGCATCTGGTTGCTGGAGCAGGGCTTCTGTGGGAGCTGGCATGCCTGCGATGCAGGCAACACGGTGTGTCAGTTACACCGCGGTGATGCAATCGCAGGCAAGCCAGCTCCTACAGTGATTCGTTTTCCTCGGGAGGATTCAAGCGAATCCGCCGGCTTTCCTGAAACCAGTGCAAGGCGATCAGGACCAGCGTCGGCACACCCAGCAGGCAGGTGATCATGAAGAAGTTGTGGTAACCGAACTTCTCGACCATCACCCCCGAATACCCGCCGATCAAGCGCGGCAGCAGCAACATGATCGAACTGAGCAGGGCGTATTGGGTGGCGGAGAACTTCAGGTTGGTCAGGCTCGACAGGTACGCGACAAACGCCGAGGTCGCCATGCCTGAACTGAAGTTATCCAGGGAAATGGTGAAAATCAGCATCTGCAGGTCCGGGCCCATGTCGGCGAGCATCACGAACAGCAGGTTGGTGCCGGCCGATGCAATGCCGCCGATGAACAGGATCGGCAGAATCCCGAAGCGCACGATCAACAGGCCACCCATGCCGGCACCCAGCAAGGTCATGATCAGGCCGAAGACTTTGCTGACACCGGCGATCTGGTCCTTGGTAAAGCCCTGGTCGATATAGAACACGTTGGCCATTACGCCCATTACCGTGTCCGACATGCGGTAGGTGGCAATCAGCCCCAACAGCAGGAAGGCCTGCCAGCGGTAGCGCAGGATAAAGTCGTTGACCGGCGTGAGCACCGGCGCCAGGCCCCGGCGGCCCATGGTCGACAGGCACAGCGTGGTCAGGATGATGTAGAGGATGGCCCGCAGGAACGCGCGATCTTCCAGCAGCAGGTCCAGCAGGCTGACCCCATGGAACAGCACGCTGGCGAAGTCAGTGTTGTACAGCTGGGTGAACATCGCCGGTACCGAGACCAGCAGCACGATCAACACGAACACCGAGACCAGCTGGTGAGCAAAGCTGTAGCGCCCGGCCTGCAATTGGGTACGCAGCGGCACATTGGGTTCGCGCATGAACAGCGTGGTCAGCAGCGCAGGCACCATCAGTGCACCAAACAGCACGTACGTACCGGCCCATGCCGAATGCTTGTAGTTGAACCCGGTGGAACCGAAGCCTTCGGCAAAAAACAGCGCACCTGCGGTGGCAAGCAGCGCGGCCACGCGATAACCGGACATATAGCTGGCGGCAAGCGCGGCCTGCTGGCTGTCGCTGGCGATTTCCAGGCGGTAGGCGTCTACGGCGATGTCTTGCGTGGCGGAAGCGAAGGCCACGATCACGGCGATGGCGATCAGCCAGGACAGATGCTTTTGCGGATCACAGAAACCCATGCCGATCAATCCGAGGATCACCAGCGTCTGGGACAGTACCAGCCAGGAGCGACGACGTCCGAGCTTGCCGAGCAGTGGCAGGCGCCATTGGTCGAGCAGGGGCGACCAGACCCACTTGAAGGCATAGGCCAGGCCGATCAGGCTCGCATAACCGATGGTTTCGCGGGCCACGCCGGCCTCGCGCAACCATACCGAGAGCGTCGAGAACACCAACATGTAAGGCAAGCCGGCAGCAAAGCCGAGCAGCAACAGCACTAACGTCGAGGGGCTGGCATAGGCGGCGAGCGCGGCGCGCCAGGTTTTACGGGGCATGGGCTGGAGTCTGCCTCAGAATTACGCAAATAAAGCGCGCACTCTAACCGCTGTGCTCTACCGGGCGCCAGCCATGACGCTGAATATCAACACGATTGTTCAGGATGCTGACGCCTTCGCCGCGCAAACGCGCACGTTGCTCGTCACCCGAGGCACTGCCCACCGGCAGACTTATCCGACCACCGGCACCCAGCACGCGATGCCAGGGCAGTTTGGTGTCCTCGGGCAGTTGGCTCAGGGTGCGACCCACCCAACGTGCGGCGCGACCCAAACCGGCGAGGTGTGCCAGCTCCCCGTAGCTGATCACGCAGCCTTCGGGCACTTGGGCGAGGGTCAGGTACAGCACAGTGCGGCGCATTTCAGCGGGGCTTTGCGGAGCGTCGGTCAGTTCGTTCACGGTGGCATATCCGATGAAAATATCCGTCTATTTGTAAGAAATTTCTGCAAAATGGGGGGCTGAGAGCGGAACTCGATACGAATACCCGAGTCAGTCCTTGCTAAGAAGTTATCCACCCCGATAATGCCCGTTTTTTCGTCAAACTCGAGCCCCATATCCGCTTATGTTGTCCAGAACCCTGCTGTGCCTCGCTGTCTTCAGCGCCTCCACCCCGTTGCTCGCCGACACCGTCTGGTTGAAGAACGGTGACCGCCTGACCGGCAAGATCAAGGTTTTCGACGGTGGCAAGCTGCTGATCCAGACCGACTATGCCGGCGCGATCCCGGTGGACTGGAAGCAGGTCAAGACCCTGGAGAGCGATCAGGAATTGCTGGTCAAGCAGGATGCCTACAGCGGTGAGAAGGCCAAGTCCCTGCAGCCGGCCGACGATGGCAAGGTCATCCTGGCCAACGGCGAGGCGCCCAAGACCGTCGAGCTGGCGAGCATCCAGCAGATCATCAAGCCCAAGCCGGTGATCGAGGACCTGGTGTGGAAGGGCAATGTCGATATGGCGCTGGACTACAAGCGCGCGGAAAAAGACACCAACGACTACGACATCGACTTCAAGACCACTGCCCGCCATGGCCAGTGGCGCCATACCGCCGAGGGCGAGTACAACCGCGAATTCCAGGACGACGTGACCACCACCGACAACTGGGCGCTGGAGTACGACCTGGACCGGTTTATTACCGAACACTGGTTCTGGCAGGGCCGCTTGACCTACAAGCGCGACAAGGTCGAGGACCTGTCCCGCCAGCGCACCGTGGGTACCGGCCCGGGCTACCAATTCTGGGATGACGAACTGGGCGCGTTCTCCCTCGGTTCGCTGGTCAACCGCACCGACTATGAATACCAGGACGGCGGCAAGGACAACTTCTATTCGCTGGCCATGAAGTGGAACTACAACCGCTACCTGGTGGGCAAGACCGTTGAATTCTTCACCAATGGCGAAGTGGGCAAGCCGCTGGCCGGGCCGTCCGAGTACTCCCTGGATGCGGAAATGGGCTTGCGCTACAAAGTCACCGAGTGGGCCTCCCTCAACCTCAAGGCCGAGCGCGACATTATTAGTGGCGACTCGGAAAGTGCGTTGAGCAAGACCCGCTACACCGCAGGGTTCGGCGTCGCCTGGTAACGAGCCGCTTGGTAATTAAAGGCGTAACCCGCCGTCCATTTCCAGAATCCGCCCGGTGTAGTAGTCGTTCTCGAAGATATACGCCGCTGAATGGGCAATCTCCTCGGGCCGCCCCATGCGCTTGAGGGGAATGCCGGCGGTCATCTTCTCCAAGGCCTCGGGCTTCATGCCCAGCGTCATCTCGGTCTCGATAAACCCCGGTGCGATGCCCGCCACGCGGATGCCGTAGCGCGCCAGCTCCTTGGCCCATGTCACAGTGGCGGCCGCTACACCGGCCTTGGCGGCGGAGTAGTTGGTCTGCCCGACATTGCCGGCCCGCGAGATCGACGAGATATTGATAATGGTGCCCTGGTTCTTCAGCTCCACCATTTTCGCCGCCACCTCACGGGTGCACAGGAACACCCCGGTGAGGTTGACATCGATCACCGCCTGCCACTGGGCCAGGCTCATCTTGGTCATCTCGCCGTCCTTGACCTTGAGCAGCAAGCCATCACGCAAGATCCCGGCGTTGTTGATCAAGCCGTTGATCGCACCAAAGTCTTCGGCGATCTGTGCCACGGTGTGGGTCACCTGCTCTTCATTCGCCACGTTGCACAGATAGGCGCGTGCCTTCACCCCATGGGCCTGGCAGGCGGCCACCGCCTGGTCGAGTTTTTCCTGATTGAGGTCCACCAGCGCCAGGTTGGCACCTTTGGCGGCAAAATACTCGGCCATGGAGCGGCCCAAACCCTGGCAACCGCCGGTGATAATGATTACTTTGTCGTTGAGATGCATTCGCAAGTCCTGTGGGCAGAATTAAGCGGCTATCCAGGTTTTTTTTTTGACGAAATTTATCGAAGGAGTCATAAGTTGAGCGCGCACGTTGCCAAGAATGCCCGAGAACTACTGCTCAAGGAATACCGTGGGGCACTCGCCACCTTGTCCAAGGCCATGCCCGGTTTCCCTTTTGGCTCGGTGGTGCCGTATTGCCTGGACGCCGAGGGTCGGCCGCTGATCCTGATCAGCCGTATCGCCCAGCACACCCACAACCTGCAGAAAGACCCCAAGTGCTCGTTGCTGGTCGGTGAGCGTGAGGCGGACGACGTGCAAGCGGTAGGGCGCCTGACCTACCTCGCCGAGGCCGAAAAGCTCGAAGACGGCGCTGCGATTGAAGCCGCCGCCGAGCGTTATTACCGCTATTTCCCGGACTCGGCGAACTACCACAAGGCCCATGATTTTGACTTCTGGGTGCTCAAGCCGGTGCGCCATCGTTATATCGGCGGGTTCGGCGCGATCCACTGGGTCGACCAACTGACCCTGGCCAATCCGTTTGCCGGCAAGGCCGAACTGAGCATGGTCGAGCACATGAACAGCGACCACACCAAGGCGATTGCCCACTATGTCGAACTGGCCGGCCTGCCGACCTCCGAGCCTGCGCAACTGGCCGGTATCGACAGCGAAGGCATGCACTTGCGCATTGGCCAGGCCCTCTATTGGCTGCCCTTTGCCGAGCCTTGCAACACGCCGACACAAGTACGCGAAGCCTTGGTTTTCCTGGCTCACGCCGAGGTCTGGCCGAAAAAAGCAGCCGCTGAAGCTTGAATTCACGAAACGGCGACGTCATCTAAGGTGAAGTAGCAAGGCATTCTTGCGTTGAGGAACCATTTGATGCGCCCTTTTTTGTTGCTTTTTTTGTTGTTTCCGGTGCTTGAGCTGTTCGTATTCGTACAAGTCAGCGGGGCAATCGGGTTTTTCCCGGCGCTGCTGCTGATCATTCTCGGCTCGATGCTCGGCGTACTGGTGCTGCGCGTCGCCGGCCTGGCCACGGCGCTGCGTGCCCGTGAAAGCCTGAATCGCGGCGAGCTGCCGGCCCAGACCATGCTCGAAGGCCTGATGATGGCATTGGCCGGTGGCCTGCTGATCCTGCCGGGCTTTATCAGCGATGTGGTTGGCCTGGTGATGTTGCTGCCATTCACTCGCAAAGTGCTGGCGGGCAAGATGCGCCAGCGTGCCGAAGAGGCTGCCATTCGCCAGCGCGCCTTTGCCGATGACCTGCAACCCCGTGGTGGCCCGGCCCCGCGCCAGCCCCTGGGGCGCGAAGGTGACGTGATCGAAGGTGAGTTCGAACACCGCGACCCCAAGTAATCCCCTCACTGGCACGGCACCCGCGGGTGCCGTGCGGCTTTTGAAGACGCCCCCCGACACAAAAATTTTCATCTCGGTACCCTTGTAATAAGCTTATGCGCCCTTATGTAACGGTCACCGCAAGGTTTCTGGTGGCGACACCAGACAGACTTCCGCGTTTCGCGCCGCGAACCGCGACCGGCACCGCCGGAATTTAACTAGCCGGAATTGACACCGGCCGATGAAAAACACAATTAGGAGAGATCGACAATGAGCAAGCTTCGTCCTCTGCATGACCGCGTCGTCATCCGTCGCAGTGAAGAAGAAAAGAAAACCGCTGGCGGTATCGTGCTGCCAGGTTCGGCTGCTGAAAAAGCCAACCACGGTGTGATTGTCGCTGCTGGCCCAGGCAAGACCCTGGAAAACGGAGAAGTACGTGCGCTGGCTGTGAAAGTGGGTGACAAGGTTGTGTTCGGCCCTTACTCCGGCAGCAACACTGTGAAAGTCGACGGCGAAGACCTGCTGGTAATGGCTGAGAACGAGATTCTCGCTGTTCTGGAAGGCTGATTTCCCCGTTCATCTTCCCGTTACTACAAAGTATTTAAGGAATATCGATCATGGCTGCTAAAGAAGTTAAATTCGGCGATTCCGCCCGTAAGAAAATGCTCGCCGGTGTGAACGTCCTGGCTGACGCAGTAAAAGCGACCCTGGGCCCTAAAGGCCGTAACGTGATCATCGAGAAGAGCTTCGGCGCTCCGACCATCACCAAGGACGGCGTTTCCGTCGCCAAAGAAATCGAGCTGAAAGATCGCTTCGAAAACATGGGCGCGCAGCTGGTCAAAGACGTTGCCTCCCGTGCCAACGATGACGCAGGCGACGGCACCACCACCGCTACCGTTCTGGCTCAGTCGATCGTCAACGAAGGCCTGAAAGCCGTCGCTGCCGGCATGAACCCGATGGACCTGAAACGCGGCATCGACAAGGCGACCATCGCCATTGTCAAAGAGCTGAAGTCCCTGTCCAAGCCATGCGCTGACACCAAGGCAATCGCTCAGGTCGGCACCATCTCGGCCAACTCCGACAGCTCCATCGGCGACATCATTGCCGAAGCCATGGAAAAAGTCGGTAAAGAAGGCGTGATCACCGTTGAAGAAGGCTCGGGCCTGGAAAACGAACTGTCGGTTGTTGAAGGCATGCAGTTTGACCGTGGCTACCTGTCCCCGTACTTCGTCAACAAGCCAGACACCATGACCGCCGAGCTCGACGGCCCGCTGATCCTGCTGGTTGACAAGAAGATCTCGAACATCCGTGAACTGCTGCCAGTTCTGGAAGCTGTTGCCAAGGCCGGTCGCCCACTGCTGATCGTTTCCGAAGACGTTGAAGGCGAAGCCCTGGCGACTCTGGTTGTGAACAACATGCGCGGTATCGTGAAAGTGGTTGCTGTCAAGGCACCTGGTTTCGGCGATCGTCGCAAGGCCATGCTGCAGGACATCGCTGTCCTGACTGGCGGTACCGTTATCTCCGAAGAGATCGGCCTGAGCCTGGAAAGCGCTACCCTGGAACACCTGGGTAATGCCAAGCGCGTCACCGTGACCAAGGAAAACACCACCGTGATCGACGGTGCTGGTGTTGAAGCCGACATCCAGGCACGTGTTACCCAGATCCGCGCTCAAGTGGCTGATACCACTTCCGACTACGACCGTGAAAAACTGCAAGAGCGTCTGGCCAAGCTGTCCGGCGGCGTTGCAGTGATCAAGGTTGGCGCGGGTTCCGAAGTTGAAATGAAAGAGAAGAAAGCCCGCGTTGAAGACGCCCTGCACGCTACCCGTGCAGCCGTTGAAGAAGGCGTGGTACCTGGCGGTGGCGTGGCGCTTGTTCGTGCCCTGCAGGCTATCTCCGAGCTGAAAGGCGACAACGCTGACCAAGACGTCGGTATCGCTCTGCTGCGTCGTGCTGTTGAAGCACCTCTGCGCCAGATCGTTGCCAACTCCGGCGACGAGCCAAGCGTAGTGGTCGACAAGGTCAAGCAGGGTTCGGGTAACTTCGGTTACAACGCTGCTACCGGCGAATACGGCGACATGATCGAAATGGGCATCCTGGACCCGGCTAAAGTGACTCGTTCGGCTCTGCAAGCGGCTTCGTCGATTGCCAGCCTGATGATCACCACTGAAGCAATGATCGCCGAGATCAAAGAAGATGCTCCAGCTGGCGGCGGTATGCCAGACATGGGCGGTATGGGCGGCATGGGCGGCATGATGTAAGCCAGCCTTACCCCGATACTGAAAAACCCCGCCTGCAGCGATGCAGGCGGGGTTTTTTTATGCTGATCGTTCCCACGCTCTGCGTGGGAATGCCGCCAGGGACGCTCCGCGTCTCTCTTTACGCGCACGCCTCAGCTGACGCCGCGACGCCCCAGCAGTTTCTTGAACATGAAGCCGCGAGCCAGCATCAGGTGCGAGGCGGGCGGCAAAGATGCCACGGGTCCCGGTGCCGCAGAGCCGGATGACGGATGGACAGGCACGTGTGCGGTTTTTTTGAGGGGCGCCGGTTGGGGCCGCTCCCAATGGCCGGACATGACCACCATGCCCAGCAGTTTGAGGGTATTGCCGTAATAGTCATGGTCACGGATGGACCGGCGTTGCAGGTTGTCCCAAAGGTTATTGAGCCACAGCTGATTGTCGGGGCTGATCATTGCGCTGACCCCGAGCGCCGCCACAAAGGCTGGCTCATTGTGCGCTTCCTCGATTGAACTGCCGTCGATCCGGTAACCACTGTTGAAGTTGCCCGGCTCATCGTGGGTGGTGGCGCGTGCCCAGCGGTTGAAGGTGGTCAGGGTGTACAGCGCACGCGGGTCACCGTACATCAGGTAATCCAGGCCGATGCGCCAAGGGTAGCGGGCGGCGTTCCACGAATAGCTGCCGTCGTATGGGCCTTCCACCAGATCGGGCCGCGCCGGGGTGATCGAGGTGTCCAGGTGGCTGATGAAGTCCGGCACCAGCCCGCTGTTGGCGCTGTACCGTTGGGTAAAGTCACTGATGATCGAATAGGTCTTGTCGCGCACCGCCTGCCAGCGCTTGTCCCCGGTCATGGTGAAAAAGCTGTAGAGGTGCGACTGCATGAAGTCCGAGCTGCGGGTGGTGTACTCAAGCTCTGCGTCACCGTCGGTACCGGCCCAGTCGCCGAGCATCAGGTGCTGAGTCCTGGGGTGCACCTCGTGTTTCATGATCGCCGCCATCACCGTGTTGGCCTCGCTGCGATAGTCAATGGTGCCCTCGCTGCCCATTTCTGATCGGCCAGCAGCAGGGCGTAGGCGATGTCCAGGTCGCCATCGGTGGCACTGACGTCACCACGGAAAGGGTCGGTGGAGTCGCCGCATCCCTCGGTCTGGTTCCAGGCCATCAGGCCGGGATCGGACGCTGCCGGGTGATCCTGGAAGTAGCGCACCATGCCGTCGAAAGTCCGTTGGGCCTCGTCATCGTAGTCGGCCATCATCACAGTGAGCAGCATGCCGTAGCCATGGGCCTCGGACACGGTGATGGTGTTGGGCGCGGCGCCACCACCCACGGGTTTGTGGTCGGCGTTGACCTTGATGAAATACCGGCCGCTGCCGCATTCCCCCGACAGGTAAACCGCCTTCCAGTCCTTGTAGAACGTGACCAGTTGTTGATCCATGATCGCCTGGGGCTGGCGATTGGGCAGGATGGTGCCGGGGTAGTAGGGCGCGTGGACATTCTGGGCCGCAACGCCGCCTGACCATGAACCGGCGGCCATGCACAGTGATAACAGCAGCGTGGGCAGATGCCGTCTAGGGTGACGCATGAGCTGACTCTCCAACCTGATCCAAAGGGCAAGGTCGCGAGGTTAGCGGCAGCGAGGATGTTCCACTGTCACAGGCTGTAACAGCCTAGGCCGGACGCAGTGCCAGGGTCAGGGTCAGGCGTGCGCCGCCCAACGGGCTGCGGGTGATCGACAGCTCACCCCCGTGCCAATGGGTGGCGCGCTTGGCCAGTGCCAGGCCGAGGCCAAACCCGCTGGGCTCGTCGCCGCCCATGGCCAGGCGTACGAAGGGTTCGAAGATCTTTTCGCGGTTTTCCGGCAGCACGCCCGGGCCGTCATCATCCACATGCAGCACCAGGTGCTGGCCCTGGCACGCGGCGCTGACGTTCACCCGTTCGCGGGCGTAGTTAATGGCGTTGCTTAACAGGTTGCGCACGATCAGATGCAGCAGGGCGCGGTCGCCGATCAGTTCCAGGTCGGCCGGGTCGGTGTCCAGGGTCAGCAAGCGATGGTGCCCGTCCAGCAGGGCAAACTCCTGCTGCAGCCAGGCATGGAGATTGATTGGCTCATGCTGCAGGTCGCTGGGTGCATCGGCCAGCCGGGCAAAGGCGAGGCTGGCGCGAACCAGCGACTCCAGTTCTTCGATATCGGTGTGCAGGCGCTCTTGCAGGCGGGTGCGGGTGTCGGGGTCGGCGCTTTTACTCAGCAGTGCCAGGGCAAAACGCATCCGCGCCAGGGGTGTGCGCAGTTCGTGGGACACCGCCTGGGAAACCTCCCGGTGGCGTTCGCCCATCGAGCTGATGTCCAGCGCGTGCCGTTGCAAGGTCAGCAGCAGCGGCGCCCACTCCTGGCTCATCGCGGGCAGCAGCGTGTTGGGCGAGCGGGCGAGGGTAGCAATGCAGGCATTGAGGGCATCGAGGTCATGGGTGTATTTGCGCCGGGCACGCAGGGCAATCCAGAGAAACAGCAGTACCGGCAGGCCGGCGACACAGGCGGTCACCCAGTACACCGGATATTGCAGCAGGTCCTTCACTTCGGCGGTTCCCCACAAGGGGCCGAATTGAATCACCGTGTCATCGTCCAGCGGGAAGTAGGTGACGTCCTCATCACTGTTCTGCGCCGGCTGATGGTGGTCGAGCATCACAATAGCTTCAGGCGGCAGCTCGATATCATCCTTTTTCACCAGGCTCACCGGGTACTGAAAGCGTGCTTGCAGTGACTCGATGCGCGCCTCCCGTTGTTCGGCGGGCAAGGCCTTGAGTTGCTCGGCAACCAGATAACCCGGCCCGGCCATCAGCCGCAGAAAACTGTAGTCCCCGATAAACACCGAGGCGTTCGAGCACAACCACAACAGGTAAAAAGTGAGGGCGGCCCAGCTGGTGCCGGCCGCGATGGCCATCCACGGGCGGACTTTAGACAGCATGCTGGCTCCCGGTCGGGATTTCGACGAACAGGTATCCCTGCGCCGTGATGGTCTGGATGGTCACGGGGCACTCAAGACTCATCAGCTTTTTGCGCAAGCGCGACACCCGCATATCAATCGATCGGTTCAGCCCGTCGTACTCCAGGCCGCGCAGGCGCTGGAGCAGCTTTTCCCGGGTCAGCAATACGCCGCAATGGCGGGCAAAGATGGCGAGCAACTCGAATTCGGCCACCGAAAACTGCAAGGGCGCCTCGCCAAGCCAGGCGAAGTGGTTGTTCAGGTCCAGCCGAAAAGCGCCCCACTGATAGTAGCTGCGAGGTGCCTGGGGATGGCGGCGCAGCAGCGAGCGGATCCTTGCCAGCAACAGTTGCGGGTCGATCGGCTTGACCACGTAGTCGTCGGCCCCGGCGGCAAACCCCACCAATTGTTCGGCGTTCTCGTCCAGGGCCGTCATCATCAGGATCAGCCCGGGGTAGTGGTCGCGAATCTGTCGGCACAGGGTAAAACCGTCGATGCCCGGCAGCATCACATCGAGGATCAACAGTGCCGGTTGTTCATCCTGGATACGCTGGGCGGCGTGGTCGCCACGGTGTTCCACTGCAACGCTAAAGCCTTCGGCGCGCAGGAACTCGGCCGTCAGTGCCGCCAGGGGCAGGTCGTCTTCGATCAGCAACAGGGTATCGGACATGGCTCAGCAGGATCGTTGCCAAAAAGTGCGCAGAGTGTTGCGCCCTTGCCCCCGGCTAGGCAAGGGCTGATCATCACGGCGTCACGGGCTGCTTGCGGAAGGCGGGCTGCGGTGTTTTCACCGGCCGGTACAGCAGGAAGTAATAGGCGCCCAAACAAATCAGCCAGCTGAAAATTGCCGTCCACACGTTGTGGGAAAGAAAGTGCGCCCCTTGCATCGTGCGGCTCACCGAAAGCACCGTGCCCAGGCCCAGCGCAAACATGAACGCCGAGCGCGCCATCCGCGGTCGGCGATCCCTCAGGGCAAAAAACAACGCAAACAGCGCAAACCCGGTCGCCGCATGCCCGCCCGGCCAGCAACGCCCCGGCTTGTCGGTCGGCGGCCTGGGGCTCAGCAGCTCGCTGTACGTCTCCTGGCCGCCAAACTCCTTGACGCTCCACGGGCATTGCACCCCGGTCACCGTCTTCAACGGTGAAACGAACGAGGTGGCCAGTGCCAGCGACAGCACCAGGCAGCCCAGTTCCCGGCGATAGGGTTTGAGTCGCTCAAAGACAAAGGCCCCGGCAAACCCGGCGATTGCCAGCACCGAAAACACGATCACCATCTGCTTGGCGCGATCGTGAAGAATGTCCTCCAGAAAAAAACTGTGCCGGCCCACGAAGCCGCCTTCGGACGCGTCGTAAAACAGCCTGGCGATGTCCATGTCCAGCGACGTCAGCTCCAGCAGCAACATGGCCACCGCCAGAACGGCAGGCACACCGAGGCACAGCCAGAAGTTAAGGGGTTGGGATAGCGGACGAACAGCGATTGCGTGCATGGCGAACTCAGACTCTAAAAAAAGCCCCGGTCAGACCTGGCCGGGGCATTTTGGTTAGCGTGTACTCACTTGGGGAACCTCGTCCTTGGGCACCCTCCAGCTCAGCAACTGTTGCTTGTAGCCATAACTGGCGCCCTGGTAGTAGGTGATGGCCCGCTGGATCAACGGGTCATCGCTGCCAACGCGGATTTCGTGGCTGTCGCCCAGGGCCTGGTCATGCCGACGCAAGCCTTGGCGCGGACTGAGAATCGCCAGGTCCTTGCCGTCGAACAACCCCAGGTACTGGTAATTGCCGACCACTACCCGTGGCGGCAGCGGGTTGTCTTGCAGCAGGTTGCGGCCAAAGAACGTCGACTCGTAGCTCAGGTTCAGCAAGCCCAGCAGGGTCGGGGCGAGGTCGATCTGGCTGGCCAGCTTCGCGTTCTCGCCGGCGTCTACCAGCTTGGGTGCGTAGATGAACAGCGGGATCTGGTAATTGACCATCGGCAGGTCTTCCTTGCCGGCGCTGCCCGCCGTGTGGTCGGCGACGAAAATAAAGATCGTGTTGTCGAACCAGGGTTTCTGGCGCGCCGCCTCCAGGAACTGGCCGATGGCATGGTCGGTGTACTTCACCGCGCCGTCGCGACCGTCACCGGATTTGATATCAATGCGGCCAGCCGGATAGGTATACGGACGGTGGTTGGAGGTGGTCATCAGTTGCAGCAGGAATGGTTGCTGCTTGGCGTAGTCGGCGTCCGCCAGTTTCAGCGTCTGTTTATAGAGGTCTTCGTCGGCCATGCCCCAGGCGTTTTTAAAGCTGATTTCGGATTCGGGCACGCTGCTCTGGTCGACCACGCGGTAACCGTTGCCGCTGAAGAACGCGTTCATGTTGTCGAAGTAGCCCCGGCCGCCGTAGACAAACACGCTGTCGTAGCCAATGGCGTTGAGCTGCTGGCCGAGGCTGCCGAAACCGCTTTCCCGGCCGATACGCTTGACGATGGAGCGCCCGGGCGTTGGCGGGATGGCCAGGGTGATAGCTTCCAGGCCGCGGTCGGTGCGGGTGCCGGTGGCGTAGAAGTTATTGAAGTACAGGCTCTGTTTGCGCAGCGCATCGAGGTTGGGCGTGAGGTTATTCGGGTCGCCGTTGCTGCCCATGTACTTGGCACTGAAGCTTTCGATGGTCACCAGCACGATGTTGGGTTTGCGCAGCGTGCCCGGGTTGGTAATGGCGCGACGGATATCCAGCGGATCCGTGCCGATAAACCGTGCGTTGGGCTCGCTGAGTTCGGCGCGCAACTGCTTGGCGACTACATCCGCCGGCAGGCTCTTGTAGAACTGGGTGTAGTCCAGTTCGTTGTTACGGAAGGCGGCGAAGAACTGATAGGGGCCGTTGCTGGCCAGTTCGTTGTTGTAGGCGTTGCCGCCCTGGCTGCGCGGGCTGTCCTGGTTGATCAGTTGCAGGCTCAGGCCGGCCACCAGCAACAGGCCAAGGGCACTGAGCAGACGCTTGCGCATCGCAGGCAACGGCGCGTCCATGGCCGCGTTGAACGGTTTACGCAAGACCACGCTCAAGACGATCGCCATCACGGCCAGCAGGCTCAGCAGCTTGCCGATCGGATACGACTCCAGCAGGTTGTTCAGCACTTCCTTGGAGTAGACCAGGTAATCCACGGCAATGAAGTTGAAGCGCACGCCGAACTCGTCCCAGAACAGCCATTCGGCCACGCTGGTGAAAAGCATGGCGAACAGGCTGACGGTGAGTACCGCCTGCAGAAACCAGCGATGGCCGCGACGGCGCCACAAGCCTGGCGGGCACAGCAGCAAATACAGGCCCAGGGGCAGGGCGGCATAGGCGAGGAAGCCGAGGTCATAGAGCAGGCCCACGCCGAATACCGGCAGCAGGTTGCCGCTCACCTCATCCAGATGGGTTACCAGCAGCACGCTGCGGGTCAGTAGAAAAACCACCAGCCAGGCACCGGTCACCAACAGCAAATAGCGCATTGGCGCCGTTTTTGGAAAACCCATGTCAACGTTCCTTATTTTCGATGGGCGCGATCTTCGCGCTGACACTGTAGTCAGCTTGTGAACCTATAGTGAAAAACTCGTTAAGTTCCCCAATCGGTTGAAAACAGTAATCGGCGCGGCCTTCAGGCCTAGCCGTGAGCCATACTTGGCCTTAAGCTGCGCGAGCCAACACGGCCGTTACCGCGTACGGAGACACTGCCCATGCGAATTTTATTGGTTGAAGACAACCGCGATATTCTGGCCAACCTGGCCGATTACCTGGGGCTGAAGGGCTACACCGTAGACTGTGCGCAGGACGGTTTGTCGGGCCTGCACCTGGCTGCCACCGAACATTACGACCTGATCGTGCTCGACATCATGCTGCCCGGCATTGATGGCTACACCCTGTGCAAACGCCTGCGTGAAGACGCACGCCGCGACACGCCGGTGATCATGCTCACTGCGCGCGACCAACTGGATGACCGGCTGCAGGGCTTCAAGTCCGGCGCCGATGACTACCTGCTCAAGCCGTTTGCGCTGTCGGAGCTGGCCGCGCGTATCGAAGCGGTGCTGCGTCGTGCCCAGGGTGGCGGGCGCCGTGCCTTGCAAGTGGGTGACCTGAACTACGACCTCGACACCCTGGAAGTCACCCGCGAAGGGCGCCTGCTCAAGCTCAACCCGGTCGGCCTGAAGCTGTTGGCGGTGCTGATGCAGAAAAGCCCGCATGTATTGCGCCGTGAGATTCTTGAAGAAGCCCTGTGGGGCGATGACTGCCCGGACAGCGACAGCCTGCGCAGCCATGTCCATCAGCTGCGTCAGGTGATTGATAAACCCTTCGCCAAGCCGTTGCTGCAAACGGTGCACGGTGTGGGTTATCGCCTGGCCGAGGGTCGTGATGGAGTTTAAGCAAAGCCTTGCCCAACGGATCATCATCGCCTTCGCCTTGATGAGCGCGTTGGTGGCGGGGGCCTTCGCCATGGGTATCGTCGCTACGGTGCACCTGGTGGAAGAAAAACTCATATCGGCAGGCCTGGGCGGTGACTTGCAACGGCTGCTGCTGATGGACAGCGTCGAGGACTGGAGCCATCGCCCCGAGCCCGACCAGTTGTTCTACTTCAGCGGCGGCCCCGGCGATTTCGAGCTGCCCAAGGATTTGCGCCATCTGGAGCCTGGTTTTCACGAAGTGTTTCGGGAGGCGTTGTCCTACCATGCCATGGTCGAGGTGGTCGACGGCCGCCGTTATGTCCTGCTGCAAGACCAGAGCGATTTCGAAGAGCGCGAGCGCGTGCTGTTTGCCGTGGTGCTGGTGGGGTTTGTGCTCAGCCTGGCGTTGGCGGTGTTCCTCGGCTGGGTACTGGCGCGCAAGGTAATGGCGCCGGTGGTGCGTCTGGCCCGCCAGGTGCGGCACCGCGACCAGTTACTCGGACTGGCACCACCGCTGGCGCCGGATTACGCCGCGGATGAAGTCGGCGAATTGGCCGTGGCCTTCGACGCCACCCTGGGCCGTTTGCGCCAGGCATTGTCCCGGGAGCAACTGTTTACCAGTGACGTGAGCCACGAATTGCGCACCCCGCTGATGGTGCTCGCCAGTTCCTGCGAGCTGTTGCTGGAGAACCCCGCGATTGACCAGCGCGGCCGCAAGCAGGTCGAGCGCATTGCGCGGGCCTGTGAAGAAATGCGCGAACTGGTGCAGACCTTCCTGATGCTGGCCCGTGCCCAGCGCGAGGAGGCCGGCATGTCGCCCCAGGCCAACCTGGCCCAGGTGGCCGAGGACTTGCTGGGGATCTGGCGTGAGCCGATCGAGCGCAAAGGCCTTGAGCTGATCTATCAACCGGGCAATCCACTGGATACCCGCTACAACGCGACCTTCCTGCACGCGGTCATGGGCAACCTGTTGCGTAATGCCCTGCACTACACCGAGCATGGCTTGATCCGCCTTACCCTGGAACCGAGCGGTTTTGTGGTGGAAGACACTGGCGTGGGCATTCCCGAGGACAAGCGCGAAGCGATGTTCGAACCGTTTGTGCGTGGCAGTGAAAAGCGCGGTGAAGGCCTTGGCCTGGGTTTGTCCTTGGTTCAGCGCATCTGCGAGAACCAGGGTTGGAGCGTCAGCCTCAGCACCATGGAGCCCAACGGCTGCCGCTTTCACGTCGAATTGAGTCAGGTCAAAGCCTGATGCCTGCCCTGCCGCTAAGCTGCGGCAGACTTCCTGATTTTCGCCGAAGATGGCATCATGCCACGACTTGTGTCTGCAAAGTTTTGTAATGTATACGATTCGACAGGACAAGTTTTTCACAACGTGTTGACCTGTTGATCACAGGATTCTTTTTAAGGTTGTAGGCATCAGTAACTGGAGACCCGGTGATGCCTACCCCGATCAAGCTCGAATTTTCCGAAAAGTACGACGATCAGCACGCGCAGAATTATTTACTCAAACACCAGGACAATCTGGCTCGCCGGTTGTCCCACAAACGCGACGAGCAATTGGCCCGTGGTGCGCTGGCCATGGCCGGTGAGCCTGGCCTGGTGCTGGATTTGCCATGTGGTGCCGGGCGTTTCTGGCCGTTGCTGGCAGAAAAGCCCAACCGCGTGATCATCGGCGCCGACAACTCCGCGTCGATGTTGAAGATTGCCACCGTCGCCCAGCCGGCGGATGTGGTGAAACGGGTACGCCCCTTGCAAACGTCTGCCTTTGATATCGATTTGCCAGATAATGCGGTCGACAGTATTTTCTGCATGCGCTTGATGCACCACATTGGTGACCCCGAGCACAGGCTGGCAATACTGCGCGAATTTCAGCGTGTTACCCGTGACAGCGTGATTATCTCGCTGTGGGTGGACGGCAACTTCAAGGCGTGGAAACGCAAGCGTGCCGAAGTGCGGCGTCGCAACAAGGGTGAGCAGGAAGGTTACCAAAATCGGTTTGTGTTACCGGTTGCTACTGTTGAGGCAGAGTTTGAGCAGGCCGGTTTCCGTGTTCAGGAATCTCTGGACTTCATACCGCTCTACGCCATGTGGCGAGTGTATGTATTGCGCAAGAGGTAACAGGATGGCTGTCGAGTGTTTACCAGGTAGTGAAGTAGCTCCCGAAGAGCGATTTGATTATTTCTGGCGCCAGCAGGGCGAGTGGGTCGAAGAGCCCAATCGTCGTCGTGGCGGTGAAAGTGGTGTGCAACGGGTAACGGGCACCAATGGGCGTTTGCTCTACAGCAAGCGCCAGACCGGTCATATCTACCGTAGTTGGCTCCATCCGTTTGGGCGCCCCACTGTGTTGCGTGAGCGTGACGCCCTGAAGGGCCTGCGCTTGCTGGATGTACGCGTGCCGGAGTTGGTGTTCTGCGAGGCCCGTCGCGATCCTGAGCACCAATGGAAGGCGTTGTTGGTGACGGCGTCGCTGGACGGTTTCGACGAGATCGAAAACTGGTACGCCGCGGGTGGTCGTGAGCAGTATGGCGAGTTGGTGCATGAGCGTTTGCTCAAGGAACTCGCGGGTACGTTGGCGCGGATGCACAAGGGGCGTTGGCAGCATGGTTGCCTGTATATCAAGCATATCTTTGTGCGGGTGACGGGTGAGGGGGACGCGGCGAAGGTTGAGGTGGCGTTGCTGGATTTCGAGAAGTGCCGGCAGCGCTTGACCGCTTTGCGGGCGGCCCGGCATGACATGTTGCAGTTGCGCCGCCATTCGTCGTGGAATGCTACGGACTGGCAAAAACTGAGCTACTTTTACGAGACGGCGTTTGGCAGCGCTATCAAGGGTTTAACGTAATGAAGCTAGAAATTGCACGAGGTTTGTTTCTGTTGGGGGCGTTGGGCATAGCTGCCCTGGCCCTGGCTGCCTGGGAGCAGCCCCGGACACAAGTTCTCAGTGCGGTGCAGGGTGTCGGGCAGCAATGCCCGATGCCGCGGATCGCCAAGGTCGGTGTCGCGGCCAAGCCTGATCATGAGTTGTTGTTGTTCATGTTCGGGATGTCCCAAGGGATGAGGCCACAGAGTTGAAGAGATTGAAGCCCAAATAAAAGGCCTCGCTAGTTCGAGGCCTTTTATTTGGGCTTGGGTTTTGGGTTGGTTGGTTGGTTGATCGAGTACATATCCGTTGCTGCGGTAACGGCGGCTTATGGTTCCGCTCTTACAGCGGGTCACTTTTGGCAAACGCCCCAAAAGTAACCAAAAGGTCTTTGCCCCACCACTCGGTGCCTCGC
>NZ_JACAQY010000066.1:125400-125533 GCF_013386835.1 Pseudomonas sp. IPO3774 | reverse complement strand
CAATTTGCGTCGAAGAGACCAGATTGCGGTGTGTGAAGACGAAACGAACCGAAAGTTCGAGATCTTGCAAACACCTAGCTATCACATACCCAATTTGCTGAAGCGAGGCCAACTGGCCACGACTCAGTACCCG
>NZ_JACAQY010000066.1:387-125311 GCF_013386835.1 Pseudomonas sp. IPO3774 | reverse complement strand
TCCAGAACCCCTGATTGCTTACGCAGTCAGGGGTTTTGTTTTGGGCGGTCGGAAAGTATGGCGAGCTTGCTGGCGAAAAACTCCAACGGTAACGCGGGCTACCTGATGCCACGCATTGGTCTAAATCCCCTCGTCCCAATCCCCCCTCGCGCGCACAAACGCTACTGAATCCCCCGACAAATTTGCACAGTTATTTCTGAACCAGAACACTAGAATAGGCACCTAATCTTTTTTAGAGTCCGAGCCCTATATGCCCGACCCGGTTGATACCCTTGAGGTGTCAGACTTACCGCTGGACGAACTGGTGGCATGCCATGAGTGCGACCTGCTGATGCGCAAGCCGGAGCTTGCCCGCGGTGAAAAGGCCCAATGCCCACGCTGCGGCTACGAGCTGTACGCTCACCGCCACAACGTCGTTGAACGAAGCCTGGCGTTAGTGCTTGCGGCGCTATTGTTGTACGTCCCCGCGAACTTTTTACCCATCATGCAGCTCAATCTACTCGGGCAGTCCTCGCAGGACACCGTATGGACCGGCGTCGTCGGCCTGTTCGACACCGGCATGCAGGGCGTCGCCGTGGTGGTGTTCCTCTGCAGCATGGGCATTCCGTTGCTCAAGCTCCTGTGCCAACTGGCGGTATTGCTGAGCATTCGCTGGAACATCGGTCGCAGCTACGGCCTGCTGTTTTATCGCATTTACCACCACCTCAAGGACTGGGGAATGCTCGAGGTGTACCTGATGGGCGTGCTGGTGGCGATCGTAAAACTGGCCGACATGGCCACCATCACCGTTGGGCTGGGCCTGGCCTGCTTCGTAAGTCTGTTAATGGTCCAGATACTGCTGGAGGTGGTCATGTCACCTCACCAGATCTGGGAAGCGCTGTCAGGAGAGGATGCTCATGCGGGCGATTGATGCGGGCATTCTGATCTGTACCGAATGCCACGAACTAAACAAACAAGACCCGGACACCGACGAGCAAACCTGCACCCGTTGCGGCGCGCTGGTCCACGCCCGTCGTCCGAACAGCCTGACGCGCACCTGGGCGCTGCTGATCACGGCAGCCATCTTGTACATCCCGGCCAATTTGTTGCCGATCATGACCGTAAGCTCCCTGGGCCAAGGCGATCCGAGCACCATCATGTCCGGCGTGATCCAGTTGATGCAGCACGGCATGTTCCCCATCGCCGCTGTAGTGTTCATCGCCAGCATTCTGGTGCCCACCTTCAAGCTGGTGGGCATCGGCTTGTTACTGTTCTCGGTGCAGCGTCACCAGCCACTTTCCGCGCAACAACGCATTATCATGTACCGCTTTATCGAGTTCATTGGCCGTTGGTCCATGCTGGATATCTTCGTGATTGCCATCCTGGTGGCGGTCGTAAACTTTGGGCGACTTGCCAGTGTCGAGGCCAATCTCGGTGCCGTGGCGTTCGCCAGTGTGGTGATCTTGACGATGCTTGCCGCAGTAACTTTTGATCCCCGACTGATTTGGGATAACACGGAGTCGGACGACGACCATGAGTGATTTGCCTAAGGCTAAAACCCGCCCAGCTTCCAACTGGTCGGCCATTTGGGTGCTGCCCCTGATTGCCCTGATCATCGGTGGCTGGTTGGGATGGCGTGCGTACAACCAGCAAGGTATCGAGATTCAGGTACGCTTTGAAAGCGGCGAAGGCATCCAGGCCAACAAGACCGAAGTGGTCTACAAAGGCATGTCCGTGGGTAAGGTCAAAACCCTGGCCCTGGATGACGAAGGTAACAATCGCGGGGTGATTGCTACCATCGAGATGAACAAGGATGTGGAGCAATACCTCAAGACCAACACCCGCTTCTGGCTGGTAAAGCCAAGTGTCAGCCTGGCCGGGATCACCGGCCTGGAAACCCTGGTCTCGGGTAACTACATCGCCGCCAGCCCAGGCGATGGTGAGCCGACGCGCAAGTTCAAGGCCCTGTCCGAAGAACCGCCTTTATCCGACGCCAAGCCCGGCCTGCACCTGACGATCAAAGCTGATCGACTCGGCTCGCTGAACCGTGGCAGCCCGGTGTTCTACAAGCAGATCCAGGTCGGCCAGGTCAAAAGCTACCTGCTCTCCGAAGACCAGACCACCGTTGAAATCAAGGTTTACATCGAGCCGACCTACGCCAGCCTGGTGCGCAAACACACGCGTTTCTGGAACGCCAGCGGCATCAGCATCGACGCCAACCTTTCCGGCGTAAAAGTCCGCAGTGAATCCCTGGCCAGCATCGTTGCCGGCGGTATCGCCTTCGCCACGCCGGAGAACCGCAAGGACAGCCCACCGACGGACCCGAGCCTGCCGTTCCGCCTGTACGAAGACTTCGATGCAGCCGCGGCGGGCATCAAGGTCAAAGTCAAACTCACCGACTTCGAAGGCCTCCAGGCGGGCCGCACCCCGGTGATGTACAAAGGCATCCAGGTCGGCAGCCTGAAAACCCTGAAGATCGATCCGGACCTGTCCAGCGCCAATGCCGAGTTGACCCTCGACCCACTGGCCGAAGACTACCTCGTCCAGGACACCCAATTCTGGGTGGTCAAGCCGTCCATCTCACTGGCCGGCATCACCGGGCTGGAAGCGTTGGTCAAAGGTAACTACATCGCCATCCGTCCCGGCGACAAGGGCACCGCGCCACAACGGGAGTACGTCGCCCGCGCCAAGGCGCCGCCACTGGACCTGCGTTCCCCCGGCCTGCACATGGTGCTCTTCACCGACAACCTCGGTTCCCTGGATGTCGGCAGCCCGATCCTCTACAAGCAGGTCAAGGTCGGTTCCGTGCAGAGCTACCAGTTCTCCCGCAAGAACAAGCAACTGGTGATCGGCGTCCATATCGAGAAAGAATACGAAGGCCTGGTCAATGGTTCGACCCGTTTCTGGAATGCCAGCGGCGTGACCCTGACCGGTGGGCTTACCGGCGGCATCCAGGTGAAAAGCGAATCCCTGGCCAGCCTGATGGCGGGCGGTATCGCCTTCGAAACCCCGGAGCCGAATGTGCCGCTGAAAAAGCGCATCCCGCGTTTCCGTCTGTTCCCGGATCGCGAAGCCGCCAACCAGCACGGTACGTTGGTGACCATCAAGGTCGACCGCGCCGATGGCCTGCGCCCGGGTACGCCAGTGCGCTTCAAGGGCCTGGACGTAGGCAAGATCGAAAGTGTCGACCTGAGCGCCGACATGCAATCGGTGCTGCTCAGCGCGCGTATCACCCAGGTGGCCGACCGCATTGCACGGGCCGGCAGTCAGTTCTGGGTGGTCAAGCCTGAACTGGGCCTGATGAAAACGTCGAACCTGGAAACCCTGGTGACCGGCCAGTACATCGAAGTACAGCCAGCGACCAAAAGTATCGGCCCACAGAAGAGTTTCGTCGCGCTGGACAAGCCGCCAGAAGCCGTTCATCAGGAGGAGGGCCTGAGCCTGGTACTCAGCGCCGCACGCCGTGGCTCGTTGAAGGAAGGCGTTCCGGTCACTTACCGCGAAGTCACCGTAGGCAAAGTTACCGGCTACGAGCTGGGCCAGACCGCCGACCGTGTGCTGGTTCACATCCTGATCGAGCCCAAGTACGCGCCTCTGGTGCGCAGTGGCAGCCGGTTCTGGAACACCAGCGGCTTCGGGCTCGACTTCGGCTTGTTCAAGGGCGCGACTGTTCGCACTGAGTCCCTGGAGACCCTGGTCGCCGGCGGCATCGCCTTTGCCACGCCGGACGGCGAGCGTATGGGCAACGCTGCACGGCCCCAGCAGACCTTCCCGCTGTTCGACAAGTTTGAAGATGAATGGCTGACCTGGGCGCCTAAAATCCCGCTCGGCAAATAGATCGAGGCGCGGCCTTCGCGAGCAAGCCCGCTCCCACATTTGACCCAGTTCCCATTGAAGGAACCCGATTGAATGTGGGAGCGGGCTTGCTCGCGAAGAGGCCCTCAAGAACACCAAAAAAAGGCCGCGATCCAGAAGATCGCGGCCTTTTTGCATTTCAGCGCAACTGATTAAACCTCATCCAGCTCCGGCTCATCCGCCTGCACATTCACCGTTGCCTTCACCACATCGTGACGACGGATGTACTTCCAGTCCGCCTCATCAATGTAGATCCCGTTCGGCCCGCTGCCGCCTTCCAGGTCGATCGCCACCTGGGCGGAAACCTGCGGCTTCACACTCGCCAGAATCGGCACGAAGCCCAGCTGCAAGCTGGTCTCCAGCAATGCTGCCTGGTTCTTCTCATCGATGTCCGCGGCCTCATCGAGGTAGTACGGCAGGCGCACGCGACCGGCCTGGTCGCGGTCCATCAAGTGCAGCAACAAATACATGTTGGTCAGCGCCTTGATGGTCATGGTGGTGCCGTTGGAGGCGGCGCCATCGATGTCGGTGTGAATGATCGGCTGGCCGTTGACCTTGGTGATCTCGAACGCCAGTTCGAACAAGTCCTTGAGGCCCAACTGGTTATGGTTGGCCGCAACCAGGCGCGCCAGGTATTCCTTGGCTTCCTCGTTCTTGTTGTCCTGCTCGGCGCTCTGGCTCAGATCGAACACCGACAGGGTTTCGCCTTCTTCATACTGGCCGGCACTGTGGATGATCTGGTCGATATGCTTGAGGGCTTCCTTGTTCGGCGCGAGCACGATGCGGAAGCTCTGCAGGTTGGACACCTGGCGCTTGTTGATCTCACGGTTGAACAACGCCAACTGGTGCTCAAGGCTGTCGTAGTCGCTGCGGATATTGCGCAAGGTGCGTGCGATATCGGTGACGGCCGCACGCCGGGCCTTGCCCAGCGTCAGTGCTTCATCGGTACGGTGCGCGTAAGCGTTGATCAGCAGGTGCAGGCGGCGCTCCATATCGTCTTCACTGTCGAACTTGGCCACGCCCTTGAGGCGCACCTGTGCGTACAGCGCGTCGATCTGGCCATCAGCGCGCAGCAGGCCTTGCCAGCTGTCCTGGTAGTCATTGAGCAGCGGCAGCAGGTTGTCCATGGAATCGTCGACCGGGTCCATGAACGGCGTACCAAACGGCAAGTCTGCCGGCAGCAACTGGCGACGACGCAATGCGTCATCCAGGGTGCGCTGCTTGGCTTCCATATCACCAATCTGCCGGCCTACCAATTGCAGCTTGGCCGACAGTTGCTGGACGCGCTCGGTAAACGCATCGCTGGAGCGTTTCAATTCGTCCTGGGCCGCTTCCATCTGCGCCAGGCTTTCCAGCTTCTCGCCTTCCTCGGCGCTCAGGGTTTGTGCACGGCGGAAATCTTCCAGCGCCTTCTGCGCGTCCAGTACCTGTTGGTACAGCGCTTCAGTCTGGGTCTTGCTCGCCGCGCGGTCGGCCGCCACGGCTTGCTGGGTTTTCAGTTGCTTGAGTTCTTTTTCCAGACGCTCTTTCTGGTCGCGCAACGCGGCGCGGTCAGCCAGTGCCTGCAACGCCGGTGGCTCGATGTGCGAGATGTCGATGGCCAGCCCCGGCACTTCAAAACGCTCGCCCTTGAAGCCATCAAGGATCTGCTCCAGGGATTTCACCCACAGGCCGTCCTCGTCCAGCGTGATGCCATGCTCACCCAGCGGCAAGCTGAACAGCGAACTGTTGAACAGGCGCATCAGACGCTCGACATCCTGCTGCGAGAATTCTTCCCGCAGCTTGGCGTAGCTGTTGTTGTCGGCGTGATCGAGTTGCTGCTTCACCGACTTCAGGCGTTTTTCCAGGTCCCGCAGACGTTCATCCAGATCCTCGGCGCTGAACTGACGCGACTGCGCCAAGGCCCCGGCCAGTTCATCGTGAGCATCCTTGGCGGCCAGCAGTTGCTGCTCCAGCACCTTGACGTCATCCACCAGCGCGAAGCGGTGCTTGAGCACTGACAGCTCACCCAGCCAGCGCTGAATCCCGCTGATTTCCCGCTCCAGGCGCATCAGCTCCTGAGTGCCGCCGCGCTGGTCGTTCTGCAGCGAATCCTGCTCGTTGCGGTAATGCTCGGCCTGGATCGTCAGTTCTTCCTTGCGCGCACTGGCGTAGTCCGACCAGGTGCCCAGCAACGAATCCAGCAGCGGTGACAGGCGATGCAGCTTGCCCCGCAGAATGTCCCGCTGCTTCACGCCGTTGGCCAAGGCTTCTACCAGAGGGCCGGCAGCCACCAGCGAGTTGTAGTCCTGCTCCATGCGTCGTACATCGCGGAAGGCTTCTTCGCACGCCGCGATGTAATCGACACTGCCGGAACGCAGGCTGTGTTCGAACGCATCCAGAAACAGCTGCTTCAACTTGGCCGCGGTGATTTCCCGCATGTGCAGCAAATTGATAAACAGCGCGCGGAAGGTCTTCAGGCTCTGCTCGCTGGTGGAGCGCAGCGGAATCAGGGTCAGGTCCAGCGGGATCGACGTATGGCCGCCCACCAGCAAACGCCGCAGCTCATCGGGCTTGAGCTCATAGGCTTTCAGGCCTTCGCGCTCAAGGTTGGTGAACAGCTCTTTCTGGCGCAGGCAGGTGTCGTTCTTCTGGTAGTGCGCCAGGTCCAGCTTGCCGGCGTAGGCAAAGAACTGGTGACCGAAACCACCGCCCGGGCCGCGACCGACCACGCCGATCACGTGCGGGCCATGGGGAAGCGAGACTTCCACGAGGATGTAGCTGGTGTCGGTGGCAAAGTAGAAACGCCGGGATTGCTCCAGGGTGTACTTGCCGAAACTCATGTCCGACATGCGCGCCAGAATCGGGAACTGCAAGGCGTTGATCGACGCCGATTTGCCGAGGTTGTTCGCGCCGTACACCGACAGCGGTTCTTCCAGCGGGAACAAACCCAGGCTGTAACCGGCGGTGTTCAAAAGGGCGAAGCGGCGAATGCCGTAGCGTTCCTTGCTCATGCGTCGGTCTCCTGTTCTTCGGCAATGGCGCGGGCCAGGGCGTCTTCTTCGCTTTCTTCTGCAAAGTCACTCAAGTCCAGCGGGTCATCGGTCTTCAGCAGTTTTTCATCGCTGTCTTCGTCGATGATCACCGGGGCCGGCAACGGCAATACGCTGTGGATGCTCGCGGCCAGGTCGCGGTCTTGCTGGACCGAGAGGCACACATCGAGGAAGCGGTGCATCGGCGGCAGGAAGCGGTAGATGCCGTTCTCTTCACCGGCAAAACCCAGCTGGGTCATGCGGCGCATGATTTTTTCTTCCAGTTCCTCGACGGTCTGCACTTCGGCCTGGATAAACAGGTCGCGGTACTTTTCCAGCAACGACGGCAGTTCGTCACGGCCCAGGCTGCCACCGTCGAGCACGGCGATCGGGTCGCGGCCCTGGTCGGCCAGGTGCTCGACGATGATGAAGGTGAACAACGCCAGGCGCTGGGCGGTCTTGTTGACCTGCGCGGCGGCCACGGCCGAGTCCGGCACGAAGTAGTAGAAACCTCGCGTGTCGCACACCAACTCAAAGCCCAGGGCCTTGAACAACGTGCGGTACTGGTCCTGGAAGTTCGACAGTTGGGCGTACAGCTCCGGGTCGCGGCGGCTGACGTGGTAACCCTTGAACAGCTCGCGAAAGATCGGCGCCAGCTGGGACAGTTCGGATAGATCAAGATGCATGAGGGGTGCTCGCAGAATTCCCGGCCGTATCAATACTGGCTGGAAGCAGGGCGAATGAGCGCAGGCTGACCTGGTGCTCGTGAGTGTGGTAATCCCGTCGTTCCAGACGTTCACGCTTGAAGCGTTTTTCCCGCGACAGGCGTGAGAACCAGTACAGCAACTCGTCGGTTGCGCCGTCCGGTTCCTGCTCCAGCAGCCAGGTCATCAGGTCCGGCATCGGCAGCGCGTCTTCACAGCGCTCGAGCATTTCCTTGACCGTGCGCGGTGCGCGAGGGGCTTCGCCCTTGTGGGATTTATGCGCCTTGGGGAAACGCGCCGGCTTCGGTTCGAAGTTGGCCAGGGCGTACACGTAGGCTTCGACCTGGCTGGCACTGCCAAGAAAGGTGCTTTGCGGCCGGGTGAACATCGGCATCGCCGCTTGCGGCACCGCGTCCAGGCCCTTGCGGCGAATCGCCGACAAGGCCAGCGCCGCGCCCCGGGTCACGGCGTTGTGCCGGCGCGCTTCTTCCCGCAACGGCAGCAGCAGTTCCCGGGCGTGACGCAAGGTCAGTTGGGCGCTGGTCTGCATTTCGAGGATGCGCGCGTGGGTGCGCAGCAGCATGTCGTCGTCCACCAGGTGGCCGAGGCGCTGCTGCTCGGTGAGCATGCGCAACAGTACGTTTTCCACCTTGCGCACGCCTTGTTCGAAGGCGCCGTCGGCGTTCACCAGTTGAATCATCGGCTCGACGTATTCGTCCCAGGTCGCCAGTACTTCGGCGTAGCGCTGGCGCAACGGGATCTGCCGGTCGCTGGTCTTGGCGCGATCGGCCACGGCAGCGAGGGCCTGTTCGTCGTTGGCGAGTTTTTTCAGCACGTCGCGCACGCGCATGTCCAGCAGGCGCAATTGGCGCGCCAGGTCATGGCCGTCGCGGATGTCGAAGGCGTCCTGGATATAACCCGCCAGGCGCTCAAGGTGGCGCAGGTAGGCTTCGATTTCCAGGCACAGGCCTAGCCGGTGCTCCTTGCGAAGATACGCCAGGAAGTCGTGGATCTGTGCGTTGAGCTCGAAACGGTTCGGGCTCTTGGCGACAGGCACCAGGATATCCAGGCGAATCCACACGTCCAGCAGGCTGGTGATGTCCTGTGGCGTGCTGTCCAGTTGTTGGGCGGCCAGCTGGGCGCGCAGTTCGCTGAGGCTCAGGGTGCCTTGGTCGAAGTGTTCGCACAGTGGCTCAAGCAGGGCCCAGTGTTCGGCGAGGGCGCGCAAGACGCGCTTGGGTTCGATCATCGGAATGGCCGGCTGGTTAGCGATTAAAAGCAGCGATTGTACTGCATCGGGGGTGGGATTTATCCACAGCCGGTCGTGAGGCGCTCACCGGAACGATCAACTGCGGGCGATCTTCGTCGAAGGGCGGTAGAATCCCCGTTCTTTAGTTATCCACAAGTGGCCGACCTTTGCTTATCGAGTCCCGACGTCGCGCTTACTTGACCGCCATGCAGGTGGTCAACTGGCTGCCGCGCACTGAATTACCGTTCGCCGCCCCTTCGCGGCCCGAGCTGTTGGAGGCCCCGGAACCGTTCGAGGCTTTCGAGCCTTCGGGTGAGGAGGCGGCTGCTCCGGTGCCGCTGGTCAAGCCCGTGGCAGAAACCCCGGTGGTCCGGCCAAAGGTCGAAGTGCCGCGCCCGTCGCCGGTGGCGAAGCCGGTCGTCGCCGAAGAGGCGCCTGCCGTGGTCAAGGCTCCGGTCGTACCGCCGCCACGCTTTGCCCTGCAACTGCTGCGGGCCGGGCGTTGCCTGCTGCTGGTGGAGTTACCCACAGGCGAGCGCTTCCAGGCCCGCGACCCGGCCTATCTGCTGCTCAAGGACATGTTGCGCGCCGCCGGCCTGCCCGACAGTCCGCAAATCGTTGGCGAGCCGGTGCGCTGGCCGCTGCTGGCCCGGGGCACCATGGACCAGGGCCCGGAAGCTGCACGGGATTTTGTGCAAGGTTTTGTCTCGGCGCGCCTGGAAGACGAACCCTGCGTGTGCCTGTGGCTGATCGGCCTGCCCGCCGTGCGTTTTGCCGGCGAAGCGAATGCCGAGGCCTGGTACCGCGAACTGCAGGTCGAAGGCCTGGGCTCCGTCTGGGCCCTGCCGGGCCTGGAACTATTAATGGAAGAGCCACAGCGTAAGGCTGATGTCTGGCAAGCCATGCGCCGGCTGATGGCGCGCTGGAAAAGTACCGATGAGTGAAGCTTTATCCTTCCGCCCGATGACCGAGGCGGACCTCGACGCTGTACTGAAGATCGAATACGCAGCGTTCAGCCACCCCTGGACCCGCGGGATTTTTCTCGACGGGCTGGGCAAATACCAGATCTGGCTGATGTTCGAAGGCGAGCAGCAGGTGGGTCACGGGGTGGTGCAGATCATCCTCGATGAAGCACATTTGCTGAACATCACCGTCAAGCCGGAAAACCAGGGCCGTGGCCTGGGCTTGAGCTTGCTGGAGCACCTGATGTCCCGGGCCTACGAGGCCAAGGCGCGGGAATGTTTCCTGGAAGTGCGCGACAGCAACACCGGCGCGTTCCGGCTGTACGAGCGTTATGGTTTCAACGAAATTGGCCGTCGGCGGGATTATTACCCCGCCGTCGGTGGCCGCGAAGATGCGGTGGTGATGGCCTGCACCCTGGTCGACTAAACACAGGGCCCAATGTGGGAGCGGGCTTGGTGGGAGCGAGCAAGCCCGCTCCCACATTCAGTTCGGCAGGGTGTCAGCGGTTGCCGTCTACTGGATCGATATCGGCCAACTCGGCCTCATCCAGGCCATTGCCGCCGCCGATCTCGTCTTCATCGACGATACTCAAATCGTAATCCGCCGGATGGTCTTCACCTGCTTCCTGTGCATCCCGCGCGCCATCCTCATGGATCAGCGTTTCCGGGCTCATGTCATCATCGGTTGAGTCATGATCGTCAGTGGAAGCACCGGTCATCCCGGCTTCGCGCACCCGTTCGTCGGGCATCAGGTGCTCACGCTCCCGTGGCGGAATCTCGTCGCCGATTTCCGCAGTCGGTTCCTCCTTGTCAAAATCCAGCTCGCGCATTTCGCCCATGCGATCTTCGTTGTCATCAATCGGTTCCGGCTGTGTAGCGCCGTAGGGACGTCGTGATTCAGTCATGGCGATTCCTCATACTGTGGGGCTTATAGTGTGTGGACAGGCATGGCTCCCCAAGATTCAAGTAATTGCCGCCGGCTATCTTTATTGCTGGCGTGACCCGGACGGGCGGTCGAGTGTCAAAACTGCGCATCATTCCTGAGGCTTTCCCTGATGAACGAACTACAAGACTTGCTTGATAACAACGAACGCTGGGCGGATGCGATCAAACAGGAAGATCCCGAATTCTTCGCCAAGCTCGCCCGCCAGCAAACCCCGGAATACCTGTGGATCGGCTGTTCCGACGCCCGCGTGCCGGCCAACGAGATCGTCGGCATGCTGCCTGGCGACCTGTTTGTGCACCGCAACGTGGCCAACGTGGTATTGCACACCGACCTCAATTGCCTGTCGGTGATCCAGTACGCAGTCGACGTGCTCAAGGTCAAACACATCCTGGTGACCGGCCACTATGGCTGCGGTGGCGTACGCGCCTCGATGCAGGACAACCAGTTGGGCCTGATCGACGGCTGGCTGCGCACCATCCGTGACCTGTACTACGAAAACCGCGACGTGCTGGCCCAGTTGCCCACGGAAGAGGAACGCGTAGACCGCCTGTGCGAACTGAACGTGATCCAGCAGGTGGCCAACGTCGGCCACACCAGCATCGTGCAGAACGCTTGGCACCGCGGGCAGAGCCTGTCGGTTCATGGCTGCATTTACGGGATCAAGGACGGCCGCTGGAAAAGCCTGAACACCACCATCAGTGGCTTCGAGCAACTGCCGCCGCAATACCGCCTGCGCCCGCTGGGTGCGGTCTAAGGGCTTTTGCGTTCGCGCCACTGCTCCATGAATTGCTGACCCTCGGGATTCAACGGCTCCTTCATGCCGGTGATCCAGCCCCGACAGTTGAGCTCGCCGCACTGGCAGCGAAACTGTCGGAACAATACGTCCTCGGTGTGGGCGTAATCCATGGTCAGCAGGGCGCCAGCGGGAATGGGTTGAACGGACCACAGTTCCAGGTACGTCATGTCGAGAAACGCGTTCGGGTTGCACGAGTGCGAAAGCAGGCCGCTGAACCACGGGTCGTACAAGTGGATACGCGAGGACATCTGCACCGTATGCAGGCGCCGCTCATTCAATGCGTAGCCGGACACCCTGGCTATGCACATACGGCTGTCAAAGGCGACGCGGGTCTTGATTCCGTCGCCTGAACCGTCTCGGGTACGCACCACTTCATAGTCGCGAGCGCGGGGGTAGCCGTGTTCGGCGAGGGCGGTCGCGAACGGGTAAAGACACTTGCTCACAGCGGTTTTAGCCTTGTCCATGGCTTGAGTTTTCATGACTCTCCAGGAGGGGCTGCATCGACCTGCCGGTGGTGTCTTGACTGCCAGTCTTGCAGCGGATGGGCGCGGCTCAAGACTCGCTTAAGTGGGAACCAATTTCTACTGTCAAATCTGACAGTAGAAATTGGCTATCTTTTATGTAGGAAAATGCCCTTCTGGCAGCCTGCTTCAGAGCGCCGGTGCTTCAATCGCCGGTTCTGGCACTGCGCTTTTCAATTGCCTCAGCTGGGTTTTGATCGCCGGCTGGGCACACTTGGCGTTCGCTTGATCGGGCGTCAGCTCGCGGATAGAGGTGTAGAACAGTTCGCAGGTCTGCTCCTTGCGCGTTACCTGCCAGGTGTTCATGCAGCCTTTGAGCTGCACATTCGGATCGCTGGCGGGCTTCTGGCCCATCGAGGCCTGCCAGCAGGCGGCGCTCAAGTCCTGGCCCATCACCTTCAAACCGGCCTCGTCGGCCTTTTGCTCGTCACCGTCGTAGGTGTCGGGGTTGGCGGCATACCAGATGTAGCTCGGGTGATTGGCACCCAGTACGGCGACCTGGCTCCCGACGGCCGGGCTGATTTGCGCCAGGCCCAGTACGGCAACGGTTTGCCCGTATTGCTGCTTGATCCAGCTGCGCACCGGCGCGCCGAAGGCCACCATCGGCAACGCGCCGCCCGCGTGCTGGCTCAGCTCCTTGACCATCCGGGTCTGATAGTCGGTGAAGTAACCGTACACACCTTCCAGGTCCTTGCCCGCCGTGGCAGGGGCGGCGATCGGGGCGATGTCGATGATGGTCTGGTATTCCGGCGTCTGGGTCGCCGGGATGCCGTTGGCCGTGAGCAAGGTCGCCCAGCGGTCGGTGGTGGCCGACTCCAGGTAGTCCTGGAAGTGGGTCAGGGAATAATCCGGCGGGAAGTGCAGCAGCTCGATGCTCTTGCGGTTTTCCAGGGCCATGCCCAGCGGCAGGAACAGGTACCAGTTGAACTGCCATTTGCCATCACCATTGAGTTTGCTGGCGCCCTGGTAAGCCAGGTCGGCGGTATCGAGCAAGGTGGTCAACGGCTGGCCATAACCGTCTGGCACACCGCTGAACGTGGCCAGCACCTGGTCATGCTCGGTCTTGACGCTGACTTTGCCCCGGCTGTAACCGTCGCGTTGCAGGCTTTGGTTCAGGTAGTGCTCGACGGTCTGTTCCAGCGTCCAGGGACGAAAACAGATGACGCTGCAATTGTTCGGGTACGCGAACAACTGGGTGACCCGTTGCGGGGTACCCAGCGGTACGGTGATATCAGCCTGTACGACCGCACTCAAGGTCAGTGCGGCCAGGGTGAAGGACAACCTGGTGAGTTTGAACATGGATGGTTCCCTGTCAGCGAAAGCCCGTCTGCGCGGGGTGAATGCCCACCCTCACACAGTAGCGGTTGACCGGGAAAAGCGCGTAGAAAAACTGCGCGCTTGTCGCTTTTGAGCAAGTGCGTCTACACCTTGAAGTGCAGGGCGTTGCTCAAATCCCCCATGGGCTTCTGGCCGCGCGCGGTCATGGCGTCGTCACGCTGCTTGAGCCCGTCGAGGGTTTCCAGCTGGAACACCCGGGTGATCAGACGCAGGATCGACGCGGTGTCGTAGACGGTATGGTCCACCGTGCCCTTGCGCGCGAACGGCGAGACCACCAACGCCGGGATCCGCGTGCCAGGGCCCCAGCGATCGCCTTTTGGCGGTGCAACGTGGTCCCACCAGCCGCCGTTTTCATCGACGGTGACGATCACCACCATGTTCTTCCACTGCGGGCTTTCCTGCAGCACCTTCAAGGCGCGGGTGATATGCCGGTCGCCCGAAGCGACGTCGGCGTAACCGGCGTGCATATTCAGGTTGCCCTGGGGTTTGTAGAAGGTCACCGCAGGCAGCTTGCCGGCCTGGGCATCGGCGAAGAATTTGTTGGTGCTGGCGTCATCCCCCAGGCCGCCATCGCGCAGGCGTTTATTGCGCTCAGCCGGGTTTTCCGGGCCTTGCTGCTTGAAGTAGTTGAAGGGCTGGTGGTGGTACTGGAAGTTCGGAATCTTCGGAATGCCGCCCGAGTCCTTGAACTGATCCAGCGTTGCTTGCCACGCACCGGCGTACCAGGCCCAGTCGACGTTCTTTTTCGACAGTTTGTCGCCGATGTGCTCGTGGGTTTGTGGCACCAGCACGTTAGGCAAGTCGGGCTTGGAGTAATCCGGGCGCTCGGGGTCGCGAATCCAGGTAGGCCAGTAAGGCGGGGCCAGGGTGTTCACGCCGAAACCGTCCGGGGTCAGTGCGCTGGGGCCGAATTGCGGCGGGCCGGTCATGGCGCTGGCCGGGGATTTGTCCAGCGGCTTGAGGCGCGGGTCGGTCGGGTCGTCGCTTTGCAGCGTGGCGATCTGTGCCTTGGCCACCGATTGCGCAGCGTTTGGGTACACCGGCGGGGTGGCGCTGATCAGGTATTGGTGGTTGAGGAACGAGCCGCCAAACGCGCCCTGGAAGAAGTTATCGCAGAGCACAAACTCCTTTGCCACGTCCCACAAGCGCAGGGCGTAACGGCTCTGGGCGTAGTGGCCCATCAGCAGGCCGCCGGAGTCGCCCCAGGCGACGAACGCATCGTTTTTACCGCCATTGATCTGCATCTGGTTCTGATAGAACACGTGCCACAAATCCCGGGTGACCAGGCTCAGGGGCTGGTCTTCACCGTTCGGGCCCTTCAGGGCGTAGGGGGCGTTGGGCAGGTTTTCCTGGTATTGCACTTCGCTGGGGTAGGTCACGCCATCGACGGTCTGCGGGCCGATTTGCAACACGCCGCCCCAGGTCGGGGGCAGCGTGCTCAGCAGGCTGCCGTCGCGGTCGCGTTGTTGATACTCAGCGGCGGTCAGGGCCGACAGGGGTTTCTCGACGCCGGGGAAATCAGCAAACAGGTTGTTGAAACTGCGGTTTTCGGCGTAGATCACCACCACGGTTTTAACCTGTTCGTGCAGAGCCTTGTCCAGCTCTTGCGGCGTCAGCGGACGCTCCACCGGCTTGCCGGGTGCCTCGCTGGTATTGCCGCAGGCACTCAGGGTCGCACCCACGCCCAGCACGGCCGCGCCTCCCAGGAAGCGCCGCCGGCTGGTGTCGACTGGCGGTTTGGCTTCAATGTCTTGGGAAGGGCGGTCTTCGTGCTCGTCGCTCATTGCTGGGAGTTCCTGCTGGTTGAATGTTGCAAGATATTTCGCAGGACGGTAGCAATGCAATGTGACGGAACGAAGACAGTGCCTTGAACGCTACAGGCCACTCATAACAAGCGCAGTGCCAATTGGCTGCCGGCGCGCAAGTACTCTACCTGGGACGCCAGCGCATCCTTGACGATGGCTTCGCCCGTGTCAGTCAGCTTGGCTTTCTTGGCATCGATGACGCAGGACTGCAGCAGTTGCATGGCCACATCCATGGCTTTCTGGAACGCCGTCACGTTGTTGTGCAGGCCAAACTCCTTGATAACAGTGGCCATGCGGCAATCGGCATTGTCGCGCAGGCCCTGGTACTCAACGAACGACACGTTGCCGTCCTTGTAAATAGCATTGATCAACTCTTCCAGCGATTTGGATAGGGGCGTCATCGGATTTTCCTTGGGGGGTGTGAGGCGTTATCCGAATCAGGTTAATCAAAGGCGTTGGCGGCAGAAATCAGGGGTTGCCACCGTAGTGAGTGGGACAACCCCGACGCGTTTGATCAGAAAGGTTACTGGCAGCTGCCCTATGGCATCACCGGCGGCAAATATTTAAGCGTCGTGCCCAACGCCCACAGCAGGAACAACACCAGCGGCGTATGCACCAGCAACTGCACAAACGAAAAGCCGATCAAGTCCCGCGCCTTCAACCCCAGCACGCCCAGCAGTGGCAGCATATAGAACGGGTTGATCAGGTTCGGCAGCGCTTCGGCGGCGTTGTAGATCTGCACCGCCCAGCCCAGGTGATATTCCAGGTCGTTGGCGACCTGCATCACGTACGGCGCTTCGATGATCCACTTGCCGCCGCCCGACGGGATAAAGAAGCCCAGCACCGCCGAGTACACGCCCATCAACAGCGCGTAGGTGTCGTGGGACGCGATCGAGGTGAAGAAGGTCGAGATATGGTGCGCCAGGGTCGCGCCGTCGCTGCCTTTCACCACGGTCATCAGCGCGGCAATCGAGCCATACAGCGGGAACTGGATCAGCACCCCGGTGGTGGTGGGTACCGCACGGGCCACCGCATCGAGAAAGCTGCGCGGGCGCCAGTGCAGCAAGGCACCGACCATCAGGAACAGGAAGTTATAGGTGTTCAGCCCCGAGATCGCGCTGATCGCCGGCTTGGTCGAGAATTCATGGAACAACCAACCGGCGGCCAGCAACGCCAGCAGGATGGTCAGCAACGGGCTGTGCTCCAGCCACTCGCCCGGACGGGTCGGCGGTTGCGGCTTGGGCATGTTGAAGGCCGGGTCGATACCGCAAGCCTTGGCGTCACGGGCGGAGTTCGGCCCGGGCGCGGTGGCGTAGGCGATGATCAGCGACACCACGATCAGCGCCAGCAACAGCACGCCGGACTGCCACAGAAAGATGGTGTCGGTGAACGGGATCATCCCGGTGATCGACAGGATCGACGGCGGCAAACTGGCCGGGTTGGCCTGCAACTGCGCCGCCGACGACGACAGCCCCAGCGCCCAAACGGCACCCAGGCCGAGGTAGGCCGCAGCACCGGCCGCGCGGTAATCCATGCGCAAATCCGTACGCCGGGCCAGCGCACGCACCAGCAAACCACCGAACACCAGGGACAGGCCCCAGTTGAGCAACGAGGCGACCATCGAAATCAGCGCCACCCAGGCCACGGCAGAACGGCCGTTCTTCGGGATGCGCGCCAGGCGGTCGATCAATTTCACGGCGGGCGGGGAGCTGGCGACCACGTAACCGCCAATCACCACAAAGGCCATTTGCATGGTGAACGGGATCAAACTCCAGAAACCGTCACCAAACGCCTTGGCGGCCTCGGTCGGCGCGGCGCCCATGCCCAGGGTCGCCACGGCGACAATGATCACGGCGAGGGCGGCAAACACCCAGGAGTCAGGGAACCAGCGCTCGGCGAAGTTTGAACAACGCAGGGCGAATCGGGCGTAGCGGCTGTCTTCGATAGCATCGGCCACGTTCAGTACCTCTATTTGTATTTATTATGGGGCGGCAGTTTTGCTGCATGTTCCTCTACAGCTATTCATTTGGGAATGTAGTTATCTTCATTGATCAATGAGTAAAGCAAATATATCCGGCGAGATTGCCATCACCGGGCCCAGCTCATAACCTGCAGGCCATTTTGTTTGTCTGCCGAGCTTTTCCATGACTGCCACCTCTTATCCTCAGGCGCAGCGTTTCTCCCGCTCCGACTACAAAACCCTGGGCCTGGCTGCCCTGGGCGGGGCCCTGGAAATCTACGACTTCATCATCTTCGTATTTTTCGCGCTGACCCTCAGCCAGTTGTTCTTCCCGCCGGAAATGCCCGAGTGGCTGCGTCTGCTGCAAAGCTTCGGCATCTTCGTCACGGGCTACCTGGCACGCCCGCTGGGCGGAATCCTGATGGCGCACTTCGCCGATCACCTGGGGCGCAAACGGGTGTTCAGCCTGAGCATCCTGATGATGGCGCTGCCGTGCCTGCTGATCGGGATCATGCCCACCTACGCACAAATCGGTTATTTCGCGCCCTTGATCCTGCTGGCGCTGCGCATCCTCCAGGGCGCGGCAGTGGGCGGGGAAGTGCCCAGCGCCTGGGTGTTTGTCGCCGAACACGCCCCGGACAACCATCGTGGTTATGCCCTGGCCTTCCTCCAGGCCGGGCTGACCTTCGGCTACCTGCTCGGCGCGCTGACGGCGACGCTGCTGGCGCAAGTCTTCACCCCGGCCGAAATCCTCGACTACGCCTGGCGCTTCCCGTTCCTGCTCGGCGGCGTGTTCGGCGTGATCGGTGTCTGGCTGCGGCGCTGGCTCAGCGAAACCCCGGTGTTCCTGCAAATGCAGGCCCGTCGCCAGGCCGGCGCCGAACTGCCGCTGCGTACCGTCCTGCGGGAACATCGCAGCGCGCTGCTGCCGGCGATGATCCTCACCTGCGTGCTCACCTCGGCCGTCGTCGTACTGGTGGTGATCACCCCGACCATGATGCAGAAAACCTTCGGCATGAGCCCCAGCCACACCTTCGCCCTGAGCGCGTTGGGCATCGTGTTCCTGAATATCGGTTGCGTGTTGGCCGGGCTGCTGGTGGACCGCATCGGCGCCTGGCGTGCGGTGTTGGTCTATAGCCTGCTGCTGCCGGTGGGGATTGCCGTGCTCTATGCGAGCCTGATTGCCGGTGGCGTGTGGCTGGGCGCAGCGTATGCAATTGCCGGCTTGAGTTGCGGGGTGGTGGGCGCGGTGCCGTCGGTGATGGTCAACCTGTTCCCGGCGCAGGTGCGGGTGTCGGGGATTTCCTTCACCTACAACATTGCCTATGCGCTGTGGGCGAGTACCACGCCGCTGATGTTGATCGCGTTGATGCCGACCAGCCCGTGGATCTGCGTGGGGTATTGCGTGGTGATGGGCGCGGTGGGCGCAGTGAGTGCGGCGCATTTTGGCAAGCGCCAACCTACCTGATCGTTCCCACGCTCTGCGTGGGAACGCCTCCCTGGACGCTCCGCGTCCGCTTGTGTGACGCGGAGCGTCACGGGATGCATTCCCACGCGGAGCGTGGGAACGATCATTACGTCAGGAAGTGCCACATCAGCAATGTGCCCACCAGGCCCACCACCGACACAATGGTCTGCAACACCGACCACACCCAGATCGTCTGCTTTAACTGCAAGCCGAAGTACTCACGCACCATCCAGAAGCCGGCATCGTTGACGTGGCAGAAGAACACCGAGCCGGCACCAATCGCCAGGGCGACCAGTGAGCTTTGCGTCGCCGCCAATCCCGCCATCATCGGCGCCAGGATGCCCGCCGTTGTCGTGGTGGCGACGGTCGCCGACCCCGTGGCCTGACGCAGCGCCACCGCAATCAACCAGGCCAGCAACAGGTACGGCATGTGCGCGCCTTCGGCCACCTTGCTGATGGTCTGGCTCACGCCGGCATCCAGCAGGGTTTGCTTCAACCCGCCACCGGCGCCGATGGTCAGCAGCAGCACCGCGATCGGCGCCAGCGCCTTGCGCAGGGTGTTGCCGACATCGGCCCGCGGCATGCCGCTGGCCCAGCCCAGGCAAATCACCGCGGCAATCACCGCCAGGCCCAGCGCGATCAACGGCTCACCGAGGAACTTCAAGGTCAGTGCCACCGGGCTTTCCGGCGACATGGCAACCTTGGCCAGGGTGCTGCCGAGCATCAGGATTACCGGCAACAGGATGATCAGCAGCGACACAGCAAAACTCGGCTGGCGCGGCGCCTTGGGCGGTGCGCTGAACAGCGCGCCAATGTCGGCCGGCTCGTCCACGTGCATGCGCTTGGACAGCCAGTTGCCGTACAACGGGCCGGCCAGAATCACGGCCGGTACCGCCAGGCAGAAGCCCAGCAACATGGTCAGGCCCAGGTCGGCGTGCAACGCGCTGACCGCAATCAGCGGCCCCGGATGCGGTGGCATCAAGGCGTGCAGGGTGGTCATCCCCGCCAGCGCCGGAATTGCGATTTTCAGCAGCGGCTGGTTCGAACGCTTGGCCATCACGAAGATGATCGGCACCATCATCACCAGGCCCACTTCGAAGAACAGCGGCAGGCCAATCACCATCGCCACCAGCGCCATCACCCACGGCAATGACTTGCCTTTACCCAACCCCAGCAGGGTGGTGGCGATACGATCGGCAGCGCCGGATTCGGCCATCAACGCGCCGAGCATCGAGCCCAGGGCAATGATGATCCCGGCTTCACCGAGAATCGCCCCGGCGCCTTTGCTGAAGGCCTTGGCCACTTCTTCCGGCGGCAAGCCCGCGCCGACACCTGCGATAAACGTACCGATCAGGATCGACAGGAAGGGCGGCAGCTTGGTCGCGCTGATCAACACAATGATGCTGGCGATGGCCAGTAATACGCAGAACATGAGGCGGGTGTCGTGAACCATCCACGCGGCAGTCGATAACTCCAAAACGGGACTCCTTATCGAACAGGTTGGCTAATATGTTTCTTTTTGTTTCCTGCTCGAAAAGCATACCTGATACAACGGTTCCAGAGCGTTCATGTTCAATTTTGGTGCGCATGGCTTAACGCCCAGCTGACGGCGAGATGACAATTTTGCAACTCGTGCCGGTGGTGTTGGCCTATAGCTCTATGATCAACCGGACGACCACCCACGAGGATATTTCATGAGCGCAGGACACAGCCACGCCCAGGTACGCGCCGGCCACGAACGGCTGTTATGGATCGCATTGGCACTGACCGGCAGCTTTATGATCGCCGAGGTGATCGGCGCCTTTATCACCGGCAGCCTGGCGCTGTTGTCCGATGCCGCGCACATGATGACCGACGCCCTGGCGCTAGGGATTTCCCTGGTGGCGATCCAGGTCGCCAAACGCGCCGCCGACCGCAAGCGCACCTTCGGCTATGCGCGTTTCGAGATCCTGGCGGCAGCGTTTAATGCGCTGCTGCTGTTCGGCGTGGCGTTCTACATCCTGTATGAGGCGTATCAACGCTTGCAGGCGCCCGCCGAGATCCAGTCCACCGGCATGCTGGTGATCGCGGTGCTGGGGCTGATCGTCAACCTTATTTCCATGCGATTGCTGAGTGCGGCCAGCGGCGAAAGCCTGAATGTGAAGGGCGCTTACCTGGAAGTCTGGAGTGACATGCTCGGCTCCATCGGCGTGATCATCGCGGCGCTGGTGATCATGTACACCGGCTGGGGCTGGGTGGATTCGGTGGTGGCGGCAGCGATTGGCTTCTGGGTGTTGCCCCGCACCTGGACGCTGCTCAAGGAAAGCATGAACGTGCTGCTGCAAGGCGTGCCGGACGGCATCGATATCGACAAGGTGGAACAGGCAATTCGCGGCGTTCCCGGGGTCAAGGACGTGCACGACCTGCATATCTGGGCCCTCACCAGCGGCAAGAACGTGCTGAGCACTCACTTGGTGGCGGATTCTGCCCAAGGCAGCGAGCAACAGATCCTCAGCCAGGTGACGGAGTTACTGCATGAACAATTCGATATTTCCCACGCCACGATCCAGATCGAGGGCGAAGGTTTTCAGCATGACGAGCACGACGAGGTGCACGCCTGACCGTCACTCACGGTCTTCCAGCACATAACCCACGCCGCGCAAGGTATGGATCAACTTGCGCTCGAACGGGTCATCGATCTTCGCCCGCAGGCGGCGGATCGACACCTCCACCACATTGGTGTCGCAATCAAAGTTCATGTCCCACACGAACGAGATAATTTGCGTGCGCGACAGCACCACGCCGCTCTGGCGCATCAGCAGGTGCAGCAGGGCGAACTCCTTGGTGGTCAGGTCGATGCGCTGCAAACCGCGAAACGCCCGGTGGCGGCCCTGATCCAATTCCAGGTCGGCCACCCGCAACACATCCGGCACCGGCGAATGCACGCTGCGGCGCATCAAGTTGCGCACCCGCGCGAGTAATTCGGGGAACTCAAACGGCTTGACCAGGTAATCATCGGCGCCCAGGTCCAGGCCCTTGATCCGGTCGGCGAGGCGGCCCTGGGCGGTCAGCATCATGATGCGGGTGCTGCTGTTCTGGCGGATGCGTTGCAGCACGTCCCAGCCATCCATCAACGGCAAATTCACGTCGAGCATCACCAGGTCGTAGGCGTGCTGGCGAGACAAATGCAGGCCGTCGGCGCCGGTGGCGGCACAGTCGACGATATAGCCACTTTCGCTCAATCCCTGATGTAGATAATCGGCGGTTTTAGGTTCGTCTTCGATAACCAGAATACGCATGTCGAGGATCCCGCTGGGCAGTGGAAAAGTTGCCCGGAGCTTAAAGCAAAAGCCCGCGCCAGAGCCGTTGCTAACGGATTTGTAATGTTCTGGCCACTCCTCTGATAAGTACCGAAAGTTACATTGCCCACCTGTTAATTCATGGGCATGGAACTCTTGTTATGCCAACTTTTGTCCGCACGTTTATCGGCGCTTCGGTGCTGTTGCTGATGACGGTCCAGGGCGCAAACGCGCAAACCCTGACCCTCGAATCGGCCCTGCAAACCGCCTTCGCCAACAACCCCGACATGGCCGCTGCGCAGTGGGAAATCGACATCGCCCAAGGCGGTCGCCAGCAGGCCGGTTTGATCCCGAATCCGGTGGCCTCCTGGGATGCCGAAGACACCCGCCGCAACTCGCGCACCACCACCGTGAAACTGAGCCAAACCCTGGAACTGGGTGGCAAGCGCGGCGCCCGGATTGATGTCGCCACCCGTGCCCAGGAGGCGGCCGCACTCACCCTGGAACAGCGCCGCAACGGTCTGCGAGCGGAGGTCATCGACGGTTACTACGGTGCACTTCGCGCCCAGGAACGCCTCGACCTGGCCCAGCGCTCAGTGGCATTGGCCGAGCGCGGCCTGGTGGTGGCCAATGGTCGCGTCACCGCCGGCAAAACGTCCCCGGTGGAAGCCACCCGCGCCCAGGTGCAACTCTCGGAAATCCGCCTGGAATTCAACCGCGCGCAGATGGGCCTGACCGATGCCTACCGGCGTCTCGCCGCCAGTACTGGCGCGGCCAGCACCGATTTCCAGGCCGTCGCCACCCAAGCCCAGGCCGCCCCGGCATTACCGTCGCCCGCGCAGCTGCTGGCGCGCCTGGAACAGACCGCCGAACTGCGCCTGGCCGAGCTGCAAATCGTCCAAGGCGAAGCGGCCCTGGGCCTGGAAAAAGCCCAGCGCATTCCCGACCTCGACGTGTCCATCGGCAGCCAATACGACGCCAGCGTGCGCGAGCGGGTCAACGTGGTGGGCGTGTCGATGCCGATCCCGCTGTTCAACCGCAACCAGGGCAACGTGCTGGCCGCGAGTCGCCGTGCCGACCAGGCCCGCGACCTGCGCAACGCTGCCGAACTGCGCCTGCGCACCGAAACCCGCCAGGCCCTGGACCTTTGGCAAACCGCGAATACCGAAGTGCGCTCGTTCAACCAACAGATCCTGCCCGCCGCCCAAAGCGCGGTGGACAGCGCCACCCGCGGTTTCGAGATGGGCAAGTTCAACTTCCTCGACGTACTCGACGCCCAGCGCACCTTGATTGCGGCCCGCACCCAATACCTCGCGGCGACCGCCCAGGCCACCGAAGCCTGGGTGCGCATCGAACGAATTTACGGCGACCTCGCCCGGTTTTGATTTTTTCAGGAGCGTTCCATGAACAACAAACACAGGATGGCGCTGGCCGTTGCGCTGATGCTGGCGTGGCCGGCCATCAGCGGTGCGGCAGAGGCGGAAGAGGAAGGCAAGATCGAGCTGACCGAACAGCAGGTCCAGGCCGCCGGTATTCAACTGGCCCCGGCGCAAGCCCGGCAGATCAGCACTGTGCTTTCGCTGCCGGGCGAGGTGCGTTTCGACGAAGACCGCACCTCCCACATCGTGCCGCGTGCTGCCGGCGTGGTGGAGTCGGTGAAGGTCAACCTCGGCCAATCGGTGAAGAAGAGCGAGCTGCTCGCGGTGATCGCCAGCCAGCAGATTTCCGATCAGCGCAGTGAACTGGCGGCCAGTGAGCGCCGGGTGGTACTGGCCCGCACCACCTTCCAGCGCGAGCGCCAGTTGTGGCAGGACAGGATCTCCGCCGAACAGGATTACCTGCTGGCGCGCCAGGCGCTGCAAGAGGCCGAAATCGCCCTGAACAATGCCCGGCAAAAGATGAACGCCCTGAGCGGCAGCGCTGTATTGGTCGGCGGCAATCGCTACGAACTGCGGGCGCCGTTCGACGGCGTAGTAGTGGAAAAACACCTGGGTGTCGGTGAAGTGGTGAGCGAGACCAGCAACGCCTTCACCCTGTCGGATCTGTCCCAGGTGTGGGTCACCTTCGGCGTGTTCCCCAAGGATTTGAACAAGGTCCGGGTCGGCAAACCGGTGAAGGTCACCTCCTCGGAAATGGGCACCGAAGTGCTCGGCACCGTTGCCTATGTCGGCAACTTGCTGGGGGAGCAGACCCGCACGGCCACCGTGCGCGTCACGGTGCCGAACCCTGATGCTTCGTGGCGTCCAGGGCTGTTCGTTTCCGTGCAGGTCGCCACCGACACCTACCCGGCCAAGGTCACCGTCCCCCAGGAGGCGATCCAGACCGTCGAGGACAAACCCTCGGTGTTCGTGCGCACCAGCGACGGCTTCATGACCCGGCATATCGAACTGGGCGTCAGCGAAAACGGTTTCGTCGAAGTGCGCCAGGGCCTCGACGCCGGCGCGCAGGTGGCCACCGCCGGCAGCTTCATCCTCAAGTCCGAGTTGGGCAAGGCCTCGGCCGAGCACGCCCATTGATCCTGCGAGTGATTTCCCATGTTTGAGCGCCTTATCCAATTCGCCATCGAGCAGCGCATCATCGTGCTGCTGGCGGTGCTGTTGATGGCCGGTGTCGGTATCGCCAGCTATCAGAAATTGCCCATCGACGCCGTGCCGGATATCACCAACGTCCAGGTGCAGATCAACTCGGCGGCGGCGGGTTTTTCGCCGCTGGAAACCGAGCAGCGCATCACCTTTCCCATCGAGACCGCCATGGCCGGGCTGCCGGGCTTGCAGCAGACCCGCTCGCTGTCGCGCTCGGGCTTGTCCCAGGTCACGGTGATTTTCAAGGACGGCACCGACCTGTTCTTCGCGCGCCAGTTGGTCAACGAACGCTTGCAGGTGGCTCGCGAGCAACTGCCCGATGGCATCGAAAGCATGATGGGGCCGATCTCCACCGGGCTCGGGGAAATCTTCCTGTGGACCGTGGAGGCGAAAGACGGCGCGCGCAAGGAGGACGGCTCAGCCTATACGCCGACCGACCTGCGGGTGATCCAGGACTGGATCATCAAGCCGCAACTGCGCAACGTGCCGGGCGTGGCCGAGATCAACACCATCGGCGGCTTTGCCAAGGAATACCAGATCGCCCCGGACCCCAAGCGCCTGGCGGCCTACAACCTGACCTTGGGCGACCTGGTCACGGCGCTGGAGCGCAACAACGCCAACGTCGGCGCCGGCTACATCGAGCGCAGCGGCGAGCAATTGCTGATCCGTGCGCCGGGGCAAGTCGCGTCCATCGACGACATTGCCAACATCGTCATCACTACCTCCGACGGTACGCCGATTCGGGTGCGCAACGTCGCCCAGGTCGACATTGGCCGCGAGCTGCGTACCGGTGCCGCCACGGAAAATGGCCGCGAAGTGGTGCTGGGCACGGTGTTCATGTTGATCGGCGAAAACAGTCGCACGGTGTCCCTGGCGGTCGCGAAAAAACTCGAAGAGATCAACCGTTCGCTGCCTGAAGGTGTGGTGGCCGTCACCGTCTACGACCGCACCAACCTGGTGGAAAAAGCCATCAGCACCGTGAAGAAAAACCTCTTCGAAGGGGCGCTGCTGGTGGTGGCAGTGCTGTTCCTGTTCCTCGGCAATATCCGCGCTGCGCTGATCACCGCGATGGTGATTCCCCTGGCCATGTTGTTCACCTTTACCGGGATGTTTACCAACAAGGTCAGCGCCAACCTGATGAGCCTCGGCGCGCTGGATTTCGGGATTATCGTGGATGGTGCGGTGGTGATCGTCGAAAACGCCATCCGCCGCCTGGCCCACACCCAGCAGCGCCACGGGCGATTGCTGACCCGCAGCGAGCGCCTGCATGAAGTGTTTGCGGCGGCCAAGGAAGCGCGGCGCGCGCTGATCTTCGGGCAACTGATCATCATGGTGGTGTACCTGCCGATCTTCGCCCTCACCGGGGTGGCCGGGAAGATGTTCCACCCGATGGCGTTCACCGTGGTGATCGCGCTGCTGGGGGCAATGATTCTGTCCGTGACCTTCGTGCCGGCGGCCATTGCGCTGTTCGTCACCGGCAAGGTCAAGGAAGAGGAAAACCTGGTGATGCGCAGCGCACGCCGTGTCTACGCGCCGGTGCTGGATTGGGTGATGGCGCGCCGGCCGCTGGTGTTCGGCCTGGCGGTGCTGGCCATCGTTGCGTCGGGCCTGGTGGCCAGTCGCATGGGCAGCGAATTTATCCCCAGCCTCAGCGAGGGTGATTTCGCCCAACAAGCGTTGCGGGTGCCGGGCACCAGCCTGACGCAGTCGGTACAGATGCAGCAGCAACTGGAAAAGACCTTGATGGCCGAGGTGCCGGAAATCGAGCGGGTATTCGCCCGCACCGGCACCGCGGAAATCGCCTCCGACCCGATGCCGCCGAACATCTCCGACAGCTACGTGATGCTCAAGCCCAAGGACCAGTGGCCCGACCCGAAGAAGTCCCGCGAGGCAATCATCGCCGACATCCAGCGCGCCAGTGCGATTGTGCCGGGCAGCGTGTATGAACTGTCGCAACCGATCCAGTTGCGCTTCAACGAACTGATTTCCGGCGTGCGCAGTGACGTGGCGGTGAAGGTGTTTGGTGACGACATGGCGGTGCTCAACAAGACCGCCGGGGAAATCGCCGAGACCTTGCAAACCCTCAAGGGCGCCTCGGAAGTGAAGGTGGAACAGACCTCCGGCCTGCCGGTGCTGACCATCAATATCGACCGCGACAAGGCCGCGCGTTTCGGCCTGAACGTGGGCGATGTGCAAGACACGATTGCCGTCGCCGTGGGTGGGCGCCAGGCCGGGACGATGTACGAAGGCGACCGGCGTTTTGATATGGTCGTGCGTTTGTCTGATGCGCTGCGCACCGATATCGAAGGCCTGTCGCGGCTGTTGATTCCGATCCCGGCGCTGGCGAATAACGCGGCGGGGCAGTTGGGTTTTATCGCGCTGTCGGAAGTCGCCAGCCTGGACCTGGTGCTCGGCCCCAACCAGATCAGCCGCGAAAACGGCAAGCGCCTGGTGATCGTCAGCGCCAACGTGCGTGGGCGGGATATCGGCTCGTTTGTCGAGGAAGCCGGGACGGCCATCGACACTCAGGTGAAAATCCCCGCGGGCTACTGGACCACCTGGGGCGGCCAGTTCGAGCAGTTGAAGGAAGCTTCCGAGCGCTTGCGCATCGTGGTGCCGGTGGCGTTGCTGCTGGTGTTCGGATTGCTGTTCATGATGTTCAACAACCTCAAGGACGGGCTGCTGGTGTTCACCGGGATTCCCTTCGCGTTGACCGGCGGGATCATGGCGCTGTGGCTGCGGGACATTCCGTTGTCGATCTCGGCGGGCGTGGGTTTTATCGCGCTGTCGGGGGTGGCGGTGCTGAACGGGTTGGTGATGATTGCGTTCATTCGCAACCTGCGGGAAGAGGGGCGCTCATTGTCGGTGGCCATCAACGAAGGCGCCCTGACGCGCTTGCGCCCGGTGTTGATGACGGCGTTGGTGGCGTCGCTGGGGTTTATCCCCATGGCCCTGGCCACCGGCACCGGCGCCGAAGTGCAGCGCCCGTTGGCGACGGTGGTGATTGGCGGGATTATCTCGTCGACGCTGCTGACCCTGCTGGTATTGCCGGCGCTGTATCACTGGGCGCACCGGTGTGAAGAACAGGAAGACCGCCCGATGCCTGGCCAATAACCTGTGGTGAGGGAGCAAGCTCCCTCACCACAATGGTTTATTGGCAGATAGCGTTGGTATGAAGGGGAAACACCAACCGAAACACAGTGAAATCTCCGGGCTCGCTGCTGACTTCTGCCCGGCCTTGATGCAGGGCCATGATTGACCGCACGATGGCCAGCCCCAGCCCGGTCCCCCCTTCGGAGCGGGCGCGGCTGCTGTCGACGCGGTAGAAACGCTCGAACAGGTTCGGCAGGTGGTGCGCTTCAATCCCCGGGCCCGGGTTGCCCACCGAGAGCGACACCTGCTGCCCGTGGGTTTCCACCTGCAACGACACCGTGGAAGCGTGTGGCGTATGACGGATGGCATTGGACAACAAGTTGGAAATCGCCCGCTGAATCATCAGGCGGTCGCCATGCACCGAGGCATCACCGTGAAGGCTCACGCTCAGTTGCTTGTCTTCGGCACTCAACGCAAACAGTTCCATCACCCGGCGTGCTTCAGCGGCCAGGGACACGGGCGCAAACGAAACCCGCGCCGCCGGGTGGCTGACCTGTGCCAGGAACAGCATGTCGGAAACGATCCGCGCCAGCCGCTCCATTTCTTCGGTGCTGGATTCCAGTACCGCCTTGTACTCCTCGGGCGGGCGCTCCCGGGACAACGTCACCTGGGCCTTGCCCATCAAGTTGGTCAGTGGCGCGCGCAGTTCATGGGCCAGGTCATCGGAGAACTGCGACAGCTGCTGCACACCGCCATCCAGGCGCTGCAGCATGAAGTTGATGCCCTGCGCCAACTCGCCCAACTCGTTGGGCAAGTTATCCACAGCCAGGCGGTGGGTCAGATCCTGTGTGGTGACCTTGGCCGCGACGCGGCTGAACTGTTGCAGCGGTGCGAGCCCGCGTTGCACCACCCACCACGCGCCGATGCCGATCAGCAGCAACAGCAGCGGCAGGGCGATCACCGTGGAACGCAGGTAAGCACTGAGCAATGCCTGATCGTCCCTGCGGTCCAGGGACAGCAGCACCCGCACGCGTTCGCCGCTGGACAGGCGCATCAGGCTGGAGGCGCTGAGCACCTGGTTACCGTTGCTGTCGTCCCAGTTCAGGTAACCGAGGGTCTGGCGTGGTGCGAAGTCGGTCAGCAACGGTTCCTGTGGCTTGGCACCGACGCTCAGCAGCACCGCTTCATCGGGTGCGGTGCCGACGATGGTCAGGTAGAAATTGTCATGCCCCATCACCAGGTCCATCAGCGAATGCGGGCGGGCTTTTATGTCGCGGGTGTCCAGGCCGAGGGCGAGGCTGTGCTGGATCTGCTCCATCTTGCTTTCCAAGCCCTTGCGCGCCAGCTTCTCAAGCTCGTGGGTCAGCGCCAGGTAGGCCAGTGTCGCGAGCAGCACCACCAGGCCCGCGCCCATCAGGCTCACCGTCAGCCCGAGGCGCATCGACAGGCTGCTGGCTTTCATTGGCGGGCCTCCAGCACATAGCCCACGCCGCGAATGGTATGGATCAGCTTGACGTCACTCTGGTCATCGACCTTGGCCCGCAGGCGGCTGATGGAGACCTCCACCACGTTGGTGTCGCAGTCGAAATTCATGTCCCACACCAGGGAAATAATCTGCGTGCGGGTCAGCACTTCGCCAGACTGACGCATCAGCACATGCAGCAGCGCGAACTCCTTGGTAGTCAGGTCAATGCGCCGGGTGCCGCGATAGGCGCGGTGGCGGCGCGGGTCCAGTTCAAGGTCCGACACGCGGAAGACTTCCGGCACCGGTATGTGGTCGCTGCGGCGCAACAGCGTACGCACCCGGGCCAGCAATTCGGGGAATTCGAAGGGTTTGACCAGGTAATCATCGGCGCCCATGTCCAGGCCCTTGATCTTGTCAGTCAGCCGGCCACGGGCTGTGAGCATCATCACCCGTTGGTTGCTGTCGCGGCGCAGTTGCTCAAGCACTTCCCAGCCGTCCTTGGCCGGCAGGTTTACATCGAGAATCACCAGTTCATAAGCGTGTTGCCCGGCCAGGTGCAGGCCGTCCACGCCGCTGGCGGCGCAGTCGACCACGTAACCGCTTTCGGTCAGGCCCTGCTGCAGGTAGGCGGCGGTTTTTTGCTCGTCCTCAACCACAAGGATACGCATGGGGGTTTACCTTTTACTGATAGAGAGAGACTGAAATTCGAATTTTCCGAAGCCTGAAGGCTGAAGTAGCTACAGGGTCAATCAGCCAGTTTGTGACTGGTTGTTGCGTTGCAGAACGGGCGGGCAAAAAAAACGCCCCATCCGGGGCGTTAAAAATTCATCTCTTTCCAAAGGAGCTACACAAAAGCTTCAGAGATGAATGTGCTCGGTGTGCGCCGTTCAGATCGACTGCTTCTGTGCGTCGGCGGGCGCGGTCTCGGCCACGGACTGTTCACCATGGACCTGCTGCTGTTGCTGGCGGAACTCGGCGAGGAACTGCCGGGAACGGTCGGCGCCGTCGTCGGCGAATGCGAGGGTGGAAGTGGCGCCGAGAAAACTGATCAATAACAGGTGGGATGGCTTCATGACGTGTCTCCAAATAAGGCGTGTGCCGTTAGTTGTGACCAGTATATGAAGCGCAACTTAACGAGAAGGTGAGGCGCATATTACAGTTCTGACAGGCTTCAATTTGTGAACAGATGTTAGTCAACGGCAAATGAATGTAAGCATTTATCGTTGCGTTCATTTACAGAATTGCCAATGGGTATTCGACAATCAACCGAACTTCTTCCAAGTCCGACTCAAAGGCACTTGAGCGAACGGTCGCCTGGCGCAAACGCAGCGACAGGTCTTTCAAGTTACCGCCCTGCACCACGTACTTCGCCTCGATATCCCGCTCCCAGCGGCGTTGATCGGTCAGCGGGTCGCCGGCCGCGTCACGGCGCATGTACACGCTGTTGGCGTTGCTGTAGTCGGCGCCGGTACCTTTGCCATAGCGGGTCATGAAGGTCAGGCCAGGAATGCCGAAGGCCTGCATGTCGAGGTTATAGGCGAGCATCCACGAGCGTTCCCTGGGCGAGTTGAAGTCGCTGTACTGGATCGAGTTGTTGAGGAAGATCGAGTCCGACATGCGCAGGTAGTCAAAGTCGTCATCGCCGTTGTTGCGCTGGTGCGACAGGGCCAGGCTGTGGGCGCCGACCTTGACCCCAAGCCTGGCGCTCCAGATATTGTTATCGAACTCGCCAAGGCGTTTCTTGCCCTCGTCCACGGCCTTGTAATAGTTGAAGTCGCCAAACAGCGACACGTCATCGTTCAGCGGGTAGCTGGCGGCGCTGCCGAAGTAGTACTGGTCCCAGGCATCCTTCAGGCGGCTGGTGTACAGGCTGACGCTGAGGTGTTTGTTCACCTGGTAGTCGCCGCCGGCATAGCCGATCCAGGGTGAATCCACCTTGCCCGCATAAAAGGTCGCGAAGCCTTTATCCATGCCGCTCTGGGTGGGCTGGCTCATGCCGCTCAAGTGCCCGGCCTGCAAGCTCAAGCCGTCAATGCTGGTGTTTTGCGCGGTGACGCCACGGAAGCTTTCCGGCAACACCCGCGAGTCGCCGTAGGCCACCACCGGGGTCAGCGGGAACACGTCACCGGCCTTGATCACGGTATCCAGCAGACGCACTTTTACCGCGCCGCCGAGCTTGCTGTAGCCATCCTCGGGGCGGTTGTCGCTGTCTACCGGCAGTACGCCGAACGAGCCCTTGCCGCCGCTGCGGCCGGTGCCGGAGTCGAGTTTCAGGCCATACATCGCAAACGCATCGAGGCCGAAACCCACCGGACCCTGAGTGAATCCGGATTCGAACTTGCCGATAAAACCCTGGGCCCAGGCTTCGGAATAGCCATTGCCGGTGGGGCTCGACTGGCCCTTGCGGTCATCGCGGTTGAAGTAGAAGTTGCGGGCCAGCACGTTCAAGGTGCTGCCTTCGATAAACCCTTCGGGTTTTTCTTCCACGGCCATGCCTGACAGCGGGGTGAGCCCCGCCAGGGCGGCAATCATGGAGAGTGAAAATGTGCGGTTAGTGCTCATGTAGCGCTCCTCGGTAGTGGCAGCTATCAGCTTCTTATCGATGGGGCATTCTTGTTGTGATGGTGCCCGGGCAGATAGTTGCAAACACGAGATAACGGCGAGGTGGCGCACAGATTACAATTTTGGAATTTCAATAAAACATAACGGATAAGTAATCTTTCGGTGAACTTTGCGACAGGCTTGGTTAGTTATTCTTGCTCTGAACTTTTAATTCAATAAGTCAGACGAGGACGCCCTCATGAATACCCTGAAAACCACTGTCGCTGCATTGGCCCTGATCGTTTCCGCCGGCGCGATGGCCGAAGGTGGAGGCGACCGCACCTTCGCCCAATTGATGCAAAACAATGAGCAAGCCATGGCCGCCTACGCCGCCAGAAAGGGCAAGCCTGCGCCCGAGGTGCTGGTGTATCGCTACGGCATGAAGCTGGACATTGCCAGGGTGGTGAATGTCACGCCGCCGATCCGCTCGTGCAGCGCGGTGCCGTCACGCATGACCTACGAAGACTCCACCGGCAAGCTCAACACGCTCCACTACCAAGTGATGGGCATCTGCCGTAACAACGGCAGTTGAGGGGCTGAAAAAATATAGTTGGGCAATGGGCTAAAGCTCTCTTAAGAAAATGCCGGCAGCGCCGATGCAGGTCAGATCCCGCCCTCATTTGCCCACCGGTGCCTCCATGTTCAACACCCGTCTCAAGCAGGAGCTGTCTGCTCTTCGCGAAGAATTATCCAGTTTGCAGCAGGTCAAGGAGAGCCTGGAAAGCGAAATGATGGCCCTGACCCTGGATCCCGAAGGGCGCATCGAGTCCGTCAATGCCATCTTCCTTCAAGAGATGGCTTACCAGGCAAGCCAGCTGCAAGGCCGCCTGATCGAGGATCTGGTGCCGGCGCACGTCAAGCACGACACCTTTCAACTGCGCTTCACGAACGCCCTGGTGCGTGGCGAACACTTCGCCGGTTCCGTACGCCTGATGCGCGGCAACGGCAATGAGGCGTGGCTGCGCTCCATCGTGCAACCGGTGCGTGGCAGTGACGGGCGTATCAAGCATATTTCGATGTACTCCAGCGACCTGACCCGCACTATCGAGGCGTCCCGCGAGCACGAAAACCTGATCACCGCGCTGGTGCGTTCCACGGCAGTGATCGAGTTCGACCTCAACGGTAATGTGCTGACGGCCAACGACCGTTTCCTCAACGGCATGGGTTACAGCCTGGCGCAGATCCAGGGCAAACATCACCGGATATTCTGTGAGCCGCAGGATGCCGGCAGCGTCGAGTACCAGCAGTTCTGGAAGCGCCTGAACGCCGGTGAATTCGTCGCGGGGCGCTTCAAGCGGGTGGACAGCCACGGGCGGGTGGTGTGGCTGGAGGCTTCGTATAACCCGGTGCTCGACGCCAACGAGCGGCTGTACAAAGTGGTCAAGTTCGCCACGGTGATCACCGACCAGGTCAACCAGGAACAGGCCGTGGCCGACGCGGCCAACATCGCCTACAGCACCTCGCTGCACACCGACAGCAGCGCCCAGCGCGGCACCACCGTGGTCACCCAGGCGGTGGAGGTGATGCGCGACCTGGCCAAGCACATGGAGCAGGCGGGTGAGGGCATTGAAGCGCTGAACGCCCAGTCCCAGGTGATTGGCAGCATCGTCAAGACCATCAGCGGCATCGCCGAGCAGACCAACCTGCTGGCGCTCAACGCCGCCATCGAAGCCGCCCGTGCCGGTGAGCAAGGCCGTGGTTTTGCGGTGGTGGCCGATGAGGTTCGGCAACTGGCGTCGCGTACCAGCAAGGCCACCGAGGAAATCGTCGGCGTGGTGCGCCAGAACCAGGACATGGCCCGCGATGCAGTGGCGCTGATGACCGATGGCCGCCTGCAGGCCGAGCAAGGGCTGGCATTGGCGGCCGAGGCGGGCACGGTGATCGTCGAGATCCAGGACGGCGCCCAGAAAGTGGTCAGCGCTGTAGGGCAATTCGCCAATCAACTGAGCAGCTAGTCACCCGGGCTCATGCTTGAGGTATCGTAGGTTTTTTTTCGAGCCTTTCGTCCATGAGCCCTAACCATCGCCGTCCCGTCCCGCTGTCCAAGGCCTACCGCTTGCTCAACCACGGCCCGACCGTACTGGTCAGCGCCGCGCACAACGGCCAGCGCAACATCATGGCCGCGGCATGGGCGATGCCGCTGGATTTCGAGCCGCCCAAAGTCGCCGTCGTGCTGGATAAGGCCACCTGGACCCGGCAACTGCTCGAAGGCGCCGGCACTTTCGTGCTCAACGTACCGTGTGCGGCCCAGGCCGATATCGTGCAGACCGTGGGCAACACCACCGGCAGCGAGACCGACAAGTTCGCCGCATATGGCTTGCAGACGTTCAGCGGCGAACACACCGAAGCGCCGATGCTTGAAGGCTGCGTGGCGTGGCTGGAATGCCGCTTGCTGCCGGAACCGCATAACCAGCAGACCTACGATTTGTTCCTCGCCGAAGTGGTGGCCGCCCAGGCTGATGAGCGCGTATTCAGCGACGGTCGCTGGCATTTCGAAGGGCAGGATGCGCTGCGTACCTTGCACCATGTGGCGGGCGGGCATTTCCTGACGATTGGTGAGCCGATTGATGGGCGACAGCTTTAAGGCCAGTGCCAATTCTTCCGGTACAGCCTGGTTTTGTGGCGAGGGAGCTTGCTCCCGCTGGAGCGCGAAGCGGTCCCATTGTTTCCTGCCAATACACTTGGTCGGTAGATATACGACTGCTGCGCAGCCGAGCGGGAGCAAGCTCCCTCGCCACAAAGGTTGTGTTACCACTGGGTTTTGCTGAGTGCCTCGGCAAACGCCATCAACTTCGGCGAGTACTGCCTCGATGGCGGATACACCAGCGATATCGCCCGACTGCGCCCGGCAAAGTCCTCCAGCAAGGGCACCAGGCGCCCGGCCGCCAGATCTTCCCGCACCGCAAAGTCCATCACCTGGGCGATGCCGAATCCGCCCAGCGCACCGTCCACCAGCGCATCGCCGATATCAAAGATCAACCGCCCCTCGACACTCACGTCCTGCACCTTGCCATCGAGCATGAACTGCCAGTCAACCAGCCGGCTGGTGCGCAGGTTACGTACGGTCAGGCAGTTGTGGTCCTGGAGTTCATCGACGGTTTGCGGCGTACCAAAACGCGCGAGATAAGCCGGGGAGGCGACGGTGACCCAGCGCAGCGGTGGCAGTGCCCGGGCGATCAGGCGTTGGTCCTGGATGTCGCCGGTGCGCAGCAAGGCGTCAAAGCCTTCGTCGACGATGTCCACCAGGCGGTCGGTCATTACCGCTTCAATGCGCAGGTCGGGGTATTGCAGGGTCAGCTCGCCAATCACCGGCATCACCACCTTGCGGCCAAATAACGAAGGTGTGCTGATCTTCAGCAAACCGGACGGTGAGGCACGGCGGTCGAGCATTTGCCGCTCGGCTTCGGCCAGTTCCGCCAGCAGCGGCGCGCTGCGTTCATACAGCATCTGCCCGTCGGGCGTGAGGCTGACGCTGCGGGTGTTGCGTTGCAGCAGGCGCACACCCAGCTGGTTTTCCAGTCGGGAAATGGCCCGGGACAAGCCCGATTGGGTCAGCCCCAGGTCTCCGGCGGCGCGAGTGAAACTGCGGGTTTCGGCGACGCGCACCAGCAGGCGAACAGCATTCAGATCCATGATTAAAGTCATTACTGAAAGAGTGATAGGGGTATTTATCATCTGTTGGGCATGAAAGAAACTGGCGCCTCTCATTTTCAGGCAGGACACTGTGATGTCTTCTTCTCGACCCTCTGGCTGGATGCTGTTGCTGCTGGCAACCGCGCAACTGATCATCGCCCTCGACGCGACCATCGTGTTTGTCGCGCTGCCGCAAATCGGCAGCCACCTGGGTTTTTCTGCCCAGCAATTGCAGTGGGTGGTCAGTGCCTACAGCGTGGCGTTTGGTGGCTTCCTGTTGCTGGGCGGTCGGGCGGCGGACCTGTTGGGCAAGCGGCGCTTGTACATGCTTGGCCAGTCGCTGTATGCGCTGTCTTCCCTGGCGGCGGTGCTCGGTGGCAGCGCCTTGCTGCTGGTGCTGGCGCGGGCGGTGCAGGGTGTGGGCGGGGCGCTGTTGTTCCCGGCCACGCTGGCGCTGATCAACACCCACTACGCCGAAGGGCCCGCGCGTAATCGGGCGTTTGCCGTGTGGAGCGCGGCGTCTGCGGCGGGCCTGGCATTGGGCGCGTTGCTCGGCGGCGTGCTGACCCAGGCCTGGGGCTGGGAAGCGGTGTTCCTGGTGAACGTGCCGTTGGCCGGCGCCTGCGCCCTGGCGGCGCGCTACTGGATTCCCGCCGATGGCGAACGGGCCCGCGGGCGCAACTTTGATATCAGCGGCGCGTTGACCGTGACGCTGGGCGGCACCTTGCTGGTGTTCTCCCTGGTGCAGGGGCCGGTGTGGGGCTGGGCGGCGCCGTCGACCCTGGGCTGCATGGTCCTGGCGTTGGTGCTGCTCGGGTTGTTTGGGTGGGTCGAACACCGGGGCCGTGATCCGTTGATGCCGCTTCGCTTGTTGGGCTATCGCGAGTTGCGCATGGCCATGGTGTTGACGGCGGTGTTCATGAGCAGCTTTGGCGTGCAGTACTACTTTCTGGCGGTGTACTACCAGCAGGTCTACGGCTACAGCGTGTTGCAGGCGGGGTTGGCGTTTTTGCCGGCGACGCTGGTGTGCACCGCGGGTATCTGGCTGGCGGAGCGTTCATTGGCGCGGCTGGGGTTGCGCAACACCCTGGTCAGCGGCCAGTTGGCGGGCGCGGTGGGTATCGCTTTGGTATGTGTGGCGTTGCCGACGGGGGCGGGGTTCTGGTCGTTGCTGCCGGGGATTTTCATCCTGAGTATTGGCCAGGGCATGACCTGGACGGCGATGTGGGTGGCCGCCGGGCTGGGCATCCGGCCGGGCGAGCAGGGCGTGGCGGCGGGCATGGCGTCCACCAGCCAGCAGATTGGCGGTGCGTTGGGGCTGGCGTTGCTGGTGTCGTTGGCGAACGCCGGTGGGTCGACGGGCGCGGCGCAGGCGGGCGGGATTGAACTGGCGTTGTGGTGGAGCGCGGCGATTGCCCTGGCGGGGGCAGTGCTGGCGTTAGCACTTAAAGAGCGAGCCCCAGCGTCGAATACGATTTCGGCAGCGACATAGTTCAAATGTGGGAGCGGGCTTGCTCGCGAAGGCGGTGGATCAGTCAATGCATTCAGTAGCTGACACACCGCATTCGCGAGCAAGCCAGCTCCTACAGGTTGATCGCATTTCAAGGCGGGATTTCAGCGCCCGAGCATCTTCACCCAGCGCGACGGCGGCATGCCGAAAGTGCTGCGGAACTGGCGGGTCATGTGGCTCTGGTCGGTGAAACCGGCGGTCAGTGCCGCATCCACCAGTGACTGGCCCTGGCCCAGCAAACTGCGCACCAGGTCCAGGCGACGCATGGTCAGGTAGCGATAGGGGCTGGTGCCAAACAACAACCGAAAATCCCGCGACAACGCCCAGCGGTCGCGGTTGGCGTATTCCGCCATTTCATCGAGGGTAATCGGGCGGCCCAGGGCACTGTGGATAAATTCCCGTGCGCGCTCGGCGGCCCGGTAGTCGAAGGTCTTGCGATTGACCGTGATGCCCGACGCGTTATTCAGCGCCTGGGCCAGGTCAAACATCGCGTCCTGTTCCTGCAACGGATCGATCGGGCAATCCAGGCTTTGCAGCAACACTTCACTGGCGCGGTACAGCCACGGGTCGCTGGACAGTCCGCCGGGGATGAACGGCAACGGCTTGCCGCCCAGCACCTGCTGGATCAGCGCCGGCTCCACGTAAATCATCCGGTATTTGAAACCTTCCTCGCTGCCGGCCCAGCCGTCATGCACTTCATCGGGATGGATCACCATGGTCCGCCCCGGCAGGCTGTGTGTCATGCCGCCGCGATAGTGAAAGCTCTGCACGCCGAACAAGGTGCGGCCGATGGCGTAAGTGTCGTGGCGATGAGGGTCGAAGCCAAACCCGGCAAAATACGCCTCGATACGCTCCAGCCCACTGGCGTGGGGCGCGCGGTGCAGCCAGTCGAGAGAGGGTTTGATCATGGTGTCAGTCGCAGGTCGGGACGCAAATACGTTACCCCAGTGTGACCGGGCTGTCTGCTGCGGTCTTGAACGATTGTGCCACTGCTGAAATTTCGGGGGCAGTACCGGCTTTGCGTTAAGGTATCGCTAATCATTAAAAAATGATTGTTTTACGATAATTAATCGTTTATTTTTCCGCCTCAAATTTCTCAGAGGCTTATCCATGAATTCCCAACGTCTTGCCCAGCTCAGCCAGCGCATGGCATTGCTTACCCTGTTGTTGATCGTCGCCATACTGCTGCTCAATACCGCTGCGTGGCTTTACCCGGTGCAAAGCGCTTCGTTCGGGTTTGGTTTCGCCCTGAGTGGTCAACAGATCGAGGGACGGGCGGAGATCGTTGCGACGTTCCCTTGGTGGCAGACACTGGGCGGCGTCCTGCTCTCCAGCATTCCCTTGATGGCGCTGGTGTCCGGTTTGAATCATTTGCGCCAGCTGTTCCAGAACTATGCTCGTGGGGAGTATTTTTCCAGCGCCGCCGCGCAGCACTTGGGTAAAGTAGGCCGGGCCGTGGCACTGTGGGTGTTGCTGGATTTTCTGTGTGAGCCCTTGCTCAGTGTCTGGGTCACGATGAACGAGCCGGTTGGCCAGCGGCTGCTCACCTTGAGTTTTACCCCGCCCAGCATCGTGGCGCTGTTTCTCGCCGGCTGCATCTCGGTGATCGCGCGTATCCTGTGGCAGGCCAGTGAAGTGGATTCTGAAAACCGCACGTTTGTTTGAGAACAGCATGTCTATTGTGATTGAGTTGGACGTTATGCTCGCCCGGCGCAAGGTCAAGTCCAAGGACCTGGCCGCCGCCATTGGTATCACCGAACAAAACCTGTCATTGCTCAAGCAAGGCAAGGTCAAGGGCATACGGCTGGCGACCTTGGATGCAATCTGCAAGTATCTGGAGTGTCAGCCGGGCGACCTGCTGGTGCATGAACCCGAACCTGAGCTGTAAACGGCAAGGATCTTTAATTCCCTGAAGGATGGATCAACCGATGCTTTTCCCAAGCCTGCCGTACGCCGCGCCTCTTCTGTCGCTGGCCTTGCTCTGGACCGTCGCGGTCGTGACGCCAGGCCCGAACTTTTTCAATACCGCGCAGTTGGCTGCCAGTTGCTCACGTCGCCATGGCGTAGTGGCGTCCGCTGGCGTGGCCACTGGCACCGTGATGTGGGGCCTGGCCGGCGGCTTGGGGATCAAGTCATTGTTTACCGCAGCGCCGATGTTGTACCTCGCGTTCAAGATCATCGGCGGCTGCTACCTGATTTACCTGGGGTTGAAACTGTTCCGGCGCTCGGCACCGGCCATGGCCCAGAACCTGTTGCCCGACGAACCTCGGCGTTCGTTGTTTTCCGCCTGGCGCCTGGGTTTATTGGGCAACCTGTCCAACCCCAAGGCGGCGCTGTTTGTCGCGACGATCTTTGCGTCCACCATGCCCCCATCACCGTCGCCGATGCTGCTGACCCTGGCCGTGATCACCATGGCGACGCTGTCATTCAGCTGGTACACCTGCGTGGCACTGGTGTTTTCCAGTGAACGGATGGCCAACGCCTACAGCCGCTCGCGCAAGTGGCTGGACCGGTTTGCCGGTGGTTGTTATGTGCTGTTCGGCGCCACGCTGGTAGCGAATCGCTGACGGCTCATGGTAAGAAGCCTTACTTTCAAACGTGAGGCCGATCATGAGCAAGCTGCGGGTAGGGATTATTTTTGGTGGCCGTTCGGCCGAGCATGAAGTGTCGCTGCAGTCGGCGCGCAACATCGTCGATGCACTGGACCGTTCGCGCTTCGAGCCGATCCTGATCGGCATCGACAAGGCCGGCCACTGGCACCTCAACGACACCTCGGGCTTCCTGCTCAACGAAGAAAACCCGGCGCTGATCGCCCTCAATCAATCCAATCGTGAACTGGCGGTCGTGCCGGGCAAGGCCAGCCAGCAACTGGTGGAAACCGCCAGCCAGGCCTCGCTGGAACACGTCGATGTGATCTTCCCGATCGTCCACGGCACCCTCGGCGAAGACGGCTGCCTGCAAGGCCTGCTGCGCATGGCGGACCTGCCGTTTGTCGGCTCCGATGTGCTGGGTTCGGCGGTGTGCATGGACAAGGACATCAGCAAACGCCTGCTACGCGATGCCGGGATTGCCGTGACGCCGTTCATTACCCTCAACCGCAGGAATGCGGCGCGTACCACCTTCGAACACGCCCAACAGAAACTCGGATTGCCGATGTTCGTGAAACCTGCGAACCAGGGTTCGTCCGTGGGGGTGAGCAAGGTGGGCAGCGAGGCTGAATATCACGCTGCTGTAGAGCTGGCACTTGGGTTTGATGAGAAGGTGCTGGTGGAGTCGGCGGTAAAAGGCCGGGAAATTGAATGTGCCGTGTTGGGTAACGAGAACCCCATCGCCAGCGGCTGTGGCGAGATCGTGGTGCGCGACGGGTTCTATTCCTACGACAGCAAATACATCGATGACCAGGCAGCCCAAGTGGTGGTGCCGGCGGACATCAGTGTTGAAGCCAGCGAGCGCATTCGTGCGTTGGCCATCGAAGCGTTTGAAACCCTGGGCTGTGCCGGGCTGGCGCGGGTGGATGTGTTTCTGACGGATGAGGGTGAGGTGCTGATCAACGAGATCAACTCGTTGCCTGGGTTCACCCGCATCAGCATGTACCCGAAGTTGTGGCAGGCGGCAGGCATGAGCTACAGCGAGCTGGTGAGCCGCTTGATCGAGCTGGCGCTGGAGCGGCATGCGGGGCGCAAGGGGTTGAAGATTAGCCGGTAGACCAGTAACGCCATCAGGCGTTACTGAGGACTTCTCGAAAAACGTCTGGCCTGATGGCTGCTATGTGCAGCAAGGAACGTGCTGCGCCGGAAGGAGAACGGCGCCCTTGCTCCCATTCTTGAAGCGTTCGTACAGAGACCCCCAGCAGTTCGGCAAACTTGGGCTGTGACAACCCGGTCTTGCTGCGCGCCTCAGCCGCTTGGGTAATTTCGACGTGATGGACGTGACCATGACGCGCTTCCTTGACGTCGATAACGGCAGCCAGCAATTCCTCGCCGATGTTGCGCTTGGCGTCACGTTCCTTCAGCTGTTTCTCAGTGAGTGGCATGGTTCATCTCCTTGGCGATTTTGTAGAGGACATGCGCGGGAATATTCTCGGTGGCACCTTTGCCATAAATCAGCAAGGCAACTAGTGCGCCGCACGCCAATTGCGTTGTGTAAATGATCCGTACTGAGCTGCTCTTGCCCCGGCCTTCCAAGCTCCAGCGTACTTTTCGGCAACCACCAGAACCTGGAATGACAGTACCTGAATCGGGGTGGTTGGCTAGAAAAGCCATAAAAATACCCCGTTCTTCTTCGGTCCAGTAATCGGGCCATAGCTTGCTGAATAATGGTGACTCGATGATCGTTAACACGCAAAAATTCTACGTCTTTGACGTAGCCTCTGGCAAGAAGGGGCGGGGCCAGAAAATGTCAGCGGATGGAGAGGGATTCAAGAAACGTTGTTTCGCAAAAAATGACAGCCCACAGATTTTCTAAGGCTAATAGCTAAGAGAGCTGTGGGCGTCGTCCCATTACACTGCGCGAGCAACCCACGAGTACAACAACGTCTTCCTCTCCGTACTGTCATGGGTCCTTCTGCGATAACTCGCAAACGCCGGCGAGGTGCAATACGTACACACTTCGCTTACCTCAACCTGCTCACGTTTTATCCCTGCCGCCTCCAGCAAGATCAGCGCATAGCGGCTCAAATCAAACCACGCACTCAAGGCCTGCCTGGGTTCTGGCGGCTGAATCTCCGGTGCCAACAAAGGCCCCGGCTGCTCGAACGTCCACGGCGCATTTCCATCCCGCCACAAATGCCCCTGACTCGCCTGCAACTGCGCCACAAACTCGCCACTCACCTCATAACAACAAGGCTTGATCGAAGGCCCAATCGCAATCCGCAACTGATCCAGCGCCACACCCTCGGCGGTAAACCGTTGCATGGCATTGGCGATGATCCCGCCTTGCAGTCCCTTCCAGCCGCCATGAATCGCCGCGACAAAGTCCCCGTCCTCCGAGGCCATCAGCAGCGGCAGGCAGTCGGCGGTAATCACCGCAATCGGCTGCAGATCCCGGCTGAAAACCCCATCGGCTTCAACCGTATTGGCGGCGAGCTCCGGGCGCCATTCAATGGTCGTGGCGCTGTGCACCTGCTTGCAGATGAACACCTCGTCAGGCCGCAACGGATCGTCAATCGAACAAAATCCATGATCGACGCCCATCAGGGCGCCGAGGTTATTTGCCTTGTGCACGCGCAGCTCTCCAATGAGTCAACTTAATCCCCCAGTGCTTCGCCTTCACGGCGTGGATCAGCCCCGCCGATCAACGACGCTTTGCCCTGCGCATCGCGCACCCGGACGATCGCCTGGGCGCCGCTGGTCATGTCGATTTCGCTCAGGGCGTGGCCCTTGTCCTTCAGCGCCTGTTTCAACGGTGCGCTGAACAACCCGGCTTCCAGCTCGGTCGCGCCGTTGCGGCTGCCAAAGTTGGGCAGGCCGACGGCCGCTTGCGGGTCGAGGTTCCAGTCGAGCATGGCCACCAGGGATTTGCTCACATATTCGATGATCTGCGAACCGCCCGGCGAGCCAACGGTGGCCACCAGCTCGCCGCTCTGACGATCAAACACCAGGGTCGGCGCCATGGACGAACGCGGGCGCTTGCCCGGCTCGATCCGGTTGGCCACCGGCTGGCCGTTCTCTTCGGGGATGAAGGAGAAGTCGGTCATCTGGTTATTCAGCAAAAAGCCCTGGACCATCACATGAGAACCGAACGCCGCTTCCACCGTAGTGGTCATCGACACCGCGCCACCCAGGTCATCCACTGCCACCACTTGCGAGGTGGAAATGCGCAGCGGCGAGCGATCCGGCGCATAGGCCACTTCAATCCCGGCCGGCTTGCCCGGCTTGGCGACGCCCATGCTGCGCTCACCAATCAACGCAGCGCGGCTGGCCAGGTAATTCGGAGCGATCAGTCCGGCAACTGGCACCGGCACGTAGTCCGAATCGGCCACGTACTGGGCGCGGTCGGCGTAGGCCAGGCGGTCGGCCTCGGCGATCAGGTGCACCGCTTCGGGCACCGGCTCCAGGCCTGCTGGTGAGTCGCTCTTCACCGGCTTCAACGACGCGAGGGCCATGCGCGGGTCGCGGGCTTCCAGGGCCTGCAACGTGCCGAGGATCTGCGCAATGGCGATCCCGCCCGACGACGGCGGCGGCATGCCGCAGACTTTCCAGCGCTTGTAGTCGGTGCACAACGGCGCCCGCTCAACTGCGCTGTAGCCCTTGAGGTCGGTCAGCGTCAGGCTGCCGGGGTTACTGTTGCCTTGCACCTTGCGGGTGATTTCGTCGGCAATCGGGCCGTAGTACAGCGCGTCCGGCCCTTCCTTGGCGATGCGCTTGAACACGTTGGCCAGCGCCGGGTTTTTCAGCAGCGTACCGGTGGCCTTCGGGCTGCCGTCGGCATTCAGGAAGTATGCGGTCATTTCCGGCGAGCGGCTGATGTAGCGGTCAGCGGCAATCAGGCTGTGCAGGCGCGCAGAGATCGGGAAACCCTCTTCGGCCAGGCGAATGGCCGGCTCAAACAGTTTGGCCCATTGCAGGTGGCCGGTCTTTTTATGGGCCATTTCCAGGGCACGCAACACCCCCGGGGTGGCCACCGAACGCCCGCCAATCTGTGCCTGCGGGAACGACATCGGCGTGCCATCGGCGTTGAGGAACAACCGCTCGGTAGCGCCCGCCGGTGCGGTTTCGCGACCGTCGTAGGCGTGCACCTGCTTGCCGTCCCACAGCATGATGAACGCACCGCCGCCGATCCCGGAGGACTGCGGCTCCACCAGGGTCAGCACGGCCTGCATGGCAATCGCGGCGTCGATGGCCGAGCCGCCCTTGCGCAATATCTCGCGCCCGGCTTCGGCGGCCAGCGGGTTGGCGGCGGCGGCCATGTGGCGCTCGGCGTGGCGGGGGCTCATGTCGGTGCGATAGCCCGAGCCGAGCTCCGGGGCGGGCGGCAGTTCCGGCGCGGTGGCGCTGTGGCAGGCGGCGAGGGTGAGGGCGGCGGTGATCAGCGAGAGGGTGGTAAGGCGTTGGCGGTGAAAAATCGAAAACACGCGATGACTCCGTTCATTTGAGAATGATCTGTTGTCCGTGGGGAGGGAATGTACCTCAGTGGTTTGCAGGTTGGGAGATTGATCTGTATTTGGTTGTGCGGTACAACTATGTCCTTCGTCATTCGGGCAAGAGGTTTCCCCCCCGTGAACCGTTCCAAGCCAGACCTTATCGATCAGATCCGCTGTGCCTCGCGTCTTATGGTGCGAGAGCTGGGCTTCATGCAGCCGAAGTTGGCGGCCAGCAGTTACCCACCGTCATCGGTGCACACGATTGTTGAAATCGGCAAGCGTGGCGCGCTGACAGCGGCTGAACTGGTCATGTTGCTGGGGCTGGAAAAGTCGTCGGTGAGCCGCATGGTGCGCAAGCTGGTCGAGGCGGGCGAGCTGGAAGAGTTTGCCAACGAGGACGATGCCCGTTCGAAAAAGCTGCGGCTCACCACACGAGGCCAGAAGACGTTACGCGACATTGAAACGTTTGCCCGGCGCCAGGTGGGCGAGGCGATTGGCGACTTGTCCAGCGAACAGCAACAGGCCGTCAGCCGCGGGCTCGATCAGTACGCCGCAGCCCTGCAAACCCAACGTACTGGCGCCCGGCAGCCGAGGTACTACCGCATTGCCCATGGCTACCGGCCAGGCATCATCGGGCGTATCGCGCAGATCCACGCCGAGTACTACGCCCAGCATGCGAATTTTGGCCAGCCGTTTGAAAGCCTGGTGGCGGCGGACATGGCCGAGTTGATGGGGCGCCTGGCCAACCCGCGCAACCAAGTCTGGGCAGTGCTGGACGCAGAGCAGATCGTCGGTTCGATCGCGATTGATGGCGAGGGCGAAAACGGCGAGGCGATCCTGCGCTGCTTCATCCTCGACCCGTCGGCTCACGGCCAGGGCTTGGGTAAACGGTTGTTGAAAGAGGCGCTGGATTTCTGTGACGGGCACCGGTTCCCGGCGGTGCGGCTGTGGACGTTCAAGGGCCTGGATGCGGCGCGCAAGCTCTATGAAAACGCGGGCTTTGTGCTGGAGTCGGAACAGGAGGGGCAGCAGTGGGGCAAATCGGTGGTGGAGCAGTGTTTTGTGCGGCACGCTGTTTGACGCAACAGCGCCCCACGTCACGGGGCGCTGGCGCCTGGCCGGTTAGAAGTCCCAGCGCGTGGTGAGCATCACGTTGCGCGGGGTGCCGTAATAGGCCGTGTTATAGAAGCCGATGTTGGTGTAGTACTGCTTGTCGAACAGGTTGTTGACGTTCAGCGTCGCGGAAAGATGTTCGCTGACCTGATACTTGGCCATCGCGTCCACCACCCAATACGCTTCCTGCGAGAACTCTTCGTTTTGCGCCTTGGGCCGGTTGTACACCACTTGCCAGCTTCTGCTCTGCCAGCGCGCGCCGCCGCCGACGGTCAGGCGGTCCAGCGGACCCTTGAGTTTGTACGAGGTGAAGAAACTGAGCTGGTCCTCCGGCTCCCAGGTCGAAGCCTTGTCGCCATGCTCATCCCGCAGGATCTTGTGGGTGTAGCCGGCCTGGGCCTGCCAGCCCGGCGCCAGCTCGCCGGACATCTCGGCCTCGAAACCCTTGGTTTTGGCCTTGATGCCTTTCTCGGCATACCCGAGGGATGGGTTGGTCGGCGCGGCGTTGTATTCGGCGTCCGGCTCCGCACGGTTGGTTTCGTGCACTTCGAAGTAGGCCATGCTGGTGTTGAGCCGGCCCTCGAAGAACTCACCCTTGAGGCCGGTCTCGTAGTTCTTGCCTTCATCCGGTTCCAGCAATTTGTTGTTGCGGTCGCGGCTGTAGGTCGTCGGCATGAAGATGTCGGTGTAGCTGGCATACGCGGTGAAGTTGTCGTTCAGGTCGTAGGTGACCCCGGCGTAGGGCACCAGCTTGCCGGTCTCGGTGGAGTCGTCTTCGCCACGCAATTTGTAGTTGGCCACGCGGCTGCCGAGGAACAGGTTCAGGTCATCCATGAGGTTGAAACGTGCGGCCATATAGCCTGCGGATTGTCGGGTCGTGGCATCGATGATCCGTGTCGGTTCACCCCAGTTCGGCTCCGGAGCGTTGCCATCGAAGTTCCAGAAATCGATCTCGTTGTTGCCCACATAAGTGGGGGCGCCGTAGTCCTTTCCGGTCCAGTGGGAGTTCGAGGCCGACGCGCCAATCACCAATTCATGGGTACGGCCCAGCAGGCTGAACGGACCGCTGGCGTAGACATCGCCCGAGTCGGCGCGGGTGTTGCCGGTGAACTTGTTCGCGTACAGGGACGACAGTCCGGTGGCGGGGAACGGGCCACTCATGATCGAGCCCAGGGGCGCGTCGTAGCCCATGAGTTGGTGGGTGTATTGGCCCTTGATCACCCAGCCATTGTCGAAGTTGTGTTCCAGGGTGGAGAACACGCTGCGGGAGTACTGCTCCCAGCGGCTCCACTTGGCGCCGTTGTTGTAGGAGCGTTTTACATCGATGCGGTTGCCGTTGCGATCGAACAGCGCACGGCTGCCGGACCAGCCCGAGCCTTGCGGGTCGCTGTCCAGGTAATCGAAACCGACGGTGAGCAGGGTGTCGTCGGTCAGGTCGGCTTCCAGCGTGCCGAAATACACATTGGTGCTGCGCTGGTAGTGGTCCATGAACGAGTGCTTGTCCTGGTACGCCGCCACCGCACGCCCGCGCACGTTGCCGCTGCCGGTCAGCGGGCCACTCACGTCGATCTGGGAACGATAGTTGTCCCAGCTGCCGGCGCCGAGTTCGACGCTGGCCTTGAAGTCCCGCGTGGGCTTTTTGCGGATCAGGTTGATCGTCGCGCCAGGGGCGCCGGCGCCGGTCAGCAGTCCGGTGGCACCCTTGAGGATTTCCACGCGGTCATAGATCGCCATGTCGCTGAGGGTCTGGCTGGACGAGTAGGCGGAGTTGCGCAGGGTCGGGATGCCGTCGTACTGGAAGTTTTCCACCGAGAAGCCGCGGGCGTAGTAATTGTTACGCTCGCTGTCGAAGGTCGACACGGTGATGCCCGGTGTATGGCGCATCACGTCGTCGATCGAAGTGAGCGCGAAGTCATCCATATGCTGGCGCGTGATCACGGTGATCGACTGCGGGGTTTCCCGTGGGGTCAGCACCATGCGCGTGGCGGTGGCGATGGTGCCCGGGGTGTAGGAACCGCTGCCCTCAGTGATGGTGCCCAACTGATTCGCGGTGATCTCTGTGGCACCCAGCGACAGCGCGCCGCCGGCCACCGGCAGGCTTTCCAGCTGGTAGCCATCGGCATTGCCGCGTGCTGCGAAGCCGGTGCCGGCCAGCACCTGCGCGAACCCGTCCTCCACGTTGTAGCTGCCGCGCACGCCGGGGCTGTCCAACCCGGCCACTTGTTGCGACAGGAACGAGATCGGCACGCCGGCGGCCTGGGCGTAACGCGTCAGCACGTCACCGAGTTTTCCGGGGGCGATGTCGAACGCCTGTACCTGCTGCTGCGCGTAGGCCAGGCCCGGCACCGCCAGGGGCAGGCAGCCAAGCAACAGTCGACTGGCCAGCAACAGGCCGCCGCGTGTGGGGGTTGAAGACATGTTATCGGTGCTCCTTTGGATGTTGGCCAAGGAAAGGACGCGGCAAAACCGAAAACACGCAACGGTGCGTAAGAATTATCCGGCGGGGGATTTCAGGCGCACACGTGTGAGCCACGGGGTGTAGGTGCTGACTTCAATCGGCAGGGTGCGTGTGAGCAGGCGCAATGCGCGGTCGCTGTCGTCCGTCGGCAGCATCACCGTCACCCGAATGCCTTGCAGCGCCTGGCGATCGAACATCAGCACACCCGGGCGATGCCGCGCCAGGCGCTCAAGTACATCCGCCAGCGGCTCGTCGTTGGCCAGCAACTGGTGGGCCGTCCAGGCTTGCTGCTGCGCTTGCACATCAACGCTTTTCGGCGTGCCGGGCCCGCTTGCATCCAGGCGCACCTGCTCGCCGGGGCCGAGGGTAATCGTATGCCCGGCACTGTCGATGCGGGTCGAGGATTCGAGCATCTTGACCACGGTGGCGGTGTCGCTGAGTTCGACGATAAAACGCGTGCCCAGGGCGCGAATGCTGCCCTGCGGGGTGTCGACATAAAACGGGCGCTGGGTGTCCTTGGCCACTGTTACCAGAATCTCACCATGCAGCAGTTGCACGCGGCGCTGGCTGGCGTCCAGGTGCAGGTTCACCGCAGAGCTGCCTTCCAGTTGCAGGTCGCTGCCGTCGGCCAGCAGCGTCTGGCGCCATTGGCTACGGTCGGTGCTCAGGTCGGCGAACAGATAGCCACGTTGCTCGTACTGGTACGCCGGCACCCCCGCGAGCAGCAGGGCCAGGGCGAGACACTTGACCAGCGTTGCCCCTTGGCGAGGCTGCCGGGCCCGGCGCAATGCGGCACGGGCCGGGGCTTGTTTGAGAGGCAGCAAGTGGCCCTGAAGGCGGGCAATGGCTTGCGGGTGCTGCGGGTCGGCGGCCAGCCAGGTGCGAAACGCCTGTTCGCTGGCGTCGTTGCCTTCGTGATCCAGCCGCACCAGCCATTCGGCAGCCTGGCGCAGCACTGCGTGGGGCAGAGGCTGGTTCATGGCTGGGCGCACGCATCACACGCCAGCAAGGCTTCCACCAGATCGTTCTGTACCGTGCGCACCGAGACCCCGAGGCGCTGGGCGATTTGCGCCTGGTCCAGGCCTTCGAGGTAACGCAGGATGAAGGTGTCGCGTATCCGCTTGTTCATGCGCGCCAAGGCCCGATCAATCGCTTCAAGCATTTGCGCGGCTTGCAGGATCTGCTCCGGCGAAGGCGCCTGTTCAAGGTACGCGGCGCAGCGTTCGAGCTCTTCGCGGTAGGCCTGTTCCAGGCGTCGGCGGCGGCCATTGTCCATCAGCAACCGGCGCGCGATGGTGGCCAGATAAGCCCGTGGCTCACCCGGCGCCACGTAAGTACCCGATGCCAGCAAGCGTACGAAAGTGTCTTGCGCCACGTCGGCCGCCTGATGGGAGCAATGCACGCGACGCCGCAACCAGGTCAACAACCAGCCGTGGTAGCCGCGGTACAGCGCATCGAGCGTAGGAGCGTCGGTGGGCGAAGACAGCTTCATGAGAGAGAGTCGTAAGTGAGAATTAATCCCATTCTAGTGGTTTAAAACTTCGGGCTGCAATAGACGGTCGCTTGCCGGATTGATCAGTGCCGTTAACACATGGTCCGCCCAGACCCCGTTGATCCTCAGATACGCCCGCGCCTCGCCCTCTTTTTCAAACCCCAGCCGTGCCAGCAGGCGCGCACTGCGCTCATTCTCTGGGCGGTAGTTGGCCATGATTCGGTGCAGCTGCATGGCGTCGAACACATGGGCAATCGCCGCCGTCAGCGCTTCGTGCATCAAGCCTTGGCCTTGGGCGGATTTAGCCAGCGCATAACCCAAGTGGCAGGCCTGAAACGCACCGCGCACGATGTTGCTGAAGTTGCAGGCGCCGATGATTTGGTCCTGGCTGAATATCAGCAGGTGCAACGCTTCGCCGCTGGCGGTTTTGTCGGCCATGGCGTGGAGGCGTTCGGTGATGGCGTCCGGTTCAAAAAAGGCGTCGTCACGCGAAGGCTCCCAAGGCTGCAGAAAGGCGCGATTTTGCAGCAGGTACATTTGCAGGGCGCGAGCGTGGGAAGGGTGGGCGCCCAGCAGTAAGAGGCGGTCAGTGCTGATGCCGGTAGCGGGGAATGTCATGCGTCACCTTCTTGTGGTTTGCCAGCCGGGCTATCCTGCCGCTTCAGTCGTACAGAATCCAGCCAGGCTGGCATTCACATAATTCTTACCCGGGCACAGCTATGATGCTCGTCCTTATGCAATAAGCCTGACAGGGCGGCCCATTATGAATGTGAGCGTTCTCTACGCGTTGGCGGCGGCGGCGTTGTTCGGCGCCAGCACTCCGCTTGCCAAGCTCCTGGGGGTGGATACGCCGCCCATCCTGTTGGCCGGGCTGCTCTATCTGGGCAGCGGCCTGGGCCTGGCCATCGTTCGGTTTGCTCGCGACCACGGCTGGAAACGGCCCGGGCTTGCAGCCGGAGAGTGGCCCTGGTTGGTGGGCGCCATTGTCTTTGGGGGCGTGCTTGCGCCTGTGGCGCTCATGTACGGGCTCACCCGCACAGCGGGCGCCACCGCATCGCTGATGCTCAATCTTGAGTCGGTGCTCACGGCCGTGCTGGCGTGGGTCGTGTTCAAAGAGAACGCAGATCGCCGCATCGTGATCGGCATGATCGCTATTGTTCTGGGCGGGATCGTTTTGTCATGGCCGCAAGGGACGGCGACGGCACATGATTGGACGGGGCCGCTGGCCGTGGCGTTTGCCTGTTTTTGTTGGGCCATCGACAATAACCTGACCCGTAAGGTCTCTGCCTCGGATGCGCTGTTTATCGCCGGCAGCAAAGGCTTGGCGGCGGGTGTGGTGAATTGCTGTTTGGCGTTGGCCATCGGGTCGCAACTGCCAGCGGTGGCCGCGCTGGGGTCAATCTTGGTGGTTGGGCTGCTTGGGTATGGCGTGAGTCTGGTGCTGTTTGTGCTCGCTCTGCGCGGGCTTGGTAGTGCGCGCACCGGGGCTTACTTTTCCACGGCTCCCTTTCTTGGCGCGGTCATATCGATCCTGATCCTGGGCGAGTCGGTTTCGCTGATGTTCTTGCTCGCGGCCGCCTTGATGGCCATCGGGGTGTGGATTCATCTGATGGAACATCATGCGCACGAGCATCAGCACGATCCCCTCATGCACGGTCATCGCCATACACACGATGAGCACCACCAGCATGTGCATAACTTTGCGTGGGACGGTACCGAGCCACATAGTCATGCCCATGAGCACGCACCGATCCAGCACAGTCATGCGCATTTTCCCGATGTGCACCATCGGCATAAACACTGACGTCGTGGGGCAATAGGGCGGTTTACTTTTCTGCAGGCATAAAAAAACGGCCTACCTTTCGGTAAGCCGCTTTTAGTACTTGGTGGCTACACAGGGACTTGAACCCCGGACCCCAGCATTATGAATGCTATGCTCTAACCAACTGAGCTATGTAGCCAAGTGGCGCGCATTATTCGCGGAGAACGGGAATGCGTCAAGCGCTTTTTTTGAAAATTTATCTACGCTATCAACTGTTTAACGGGAAACACCGGGTTTGGTGACGAGCGGTTGGGGTTTGCGCAGGTCCCAAGGCAGCGAAGATCAAAAGGTGGGAGCGGGCTTGCTCGCGAATGCGGTGTGTCAGTCAGCAGAGGTATTGGCTGGTCCACCGCCTTCGCGAGCAAGCCCGCTCCCACATTTGATCTGCTGTGTTCTGGCGTTCGTGCGTCAGGTTTTGCGCGGGTGCAGGCACTCTATCGAGCGATCCACCATGGCTTTGGCCATTTCCAGCAGGTGCCATACGGCTTGAATTTTGGCTCGATCATGGTGTTGCATAGTGTCGCGGCAGTCGAGAGCAGTGGCGGATGCGCTGTTGAGCAGGTGTGAGGTGTAGAGCAGGGCGTCTTCGAAACTGAGGTCTTCGCTTACGACGAAGCAATCTGATGGAGGCTCGGGAAGTGATTTATCCATGGTGTAACTCCTGTTTTTACCTTAGGAAGCTGACACCTATTGATTTCAGGCTGCTAAACCCGATCACTGAAAACCAGCGACGGACCGAAGACTAGCCACCGACTCCCCCAGGCACAAGGCCGAAAGATTCTCTAGGAAACGTCCCGCAAATTAAAGGGATTCATCTTGCTGGCCCTTTACAAACCATGACCGCTGCATCGATTCATCTACTCGTTAGCCTGCTAACGGGATAGCCTTCCTGCACCCAAAAGTGGCACATTGTCGCACCTGCACCTGTGCATCAATCTGCTGTACGGAAAACCTCCCATGGCTCTGAGCAATTCCCAGCCCTCCGTGGCTACGGCGCCTGCCGCCGCGCAAACCAGCCCGTTGGTGATGCGTGTAATCGGCGCGGTGGCGCTGGCGCATTTGATCAATGACTTGATCCAGTCGGTACTGCCCTCGATCTACCCGATGCTCAAGGCCAATTACGGCCTGACGTTCACCCAGGTCGGCCTGATCACCCTCACGTTCCAGCTCACCGCGTCCCTGCTGCAGCCGTGGGTGGGTTATTACACCGATCGCCATCCCAAGCCGTACCTGTTGCCCTGCGGAATGATCTGCACGCTGGTGGGCATCCTGATGATGTCCCAGGTGGGCAGCTTCCCCCTGATCCTGCTGGCGGCGGGGTTGATCGGCATCGGCTCGTCGACCTTCCACCCGGAAGCGTCCCGCGTGGCGCGCCTGGCCTCGGGCGGGCGTTATGGTTTGGCGCAGTCGACGTTCCAGGTGGGCGGTAATGCCGGCTCGGCCTTCGGCCCGTTGCTGGCGGCGGCGATCATCATTCCGTTCGGCCAGGGCAATGTGGCCTGGTTCGGCCTGTTCGCGGTGTTTGCGTTGTTTGTGCTGTATGCGATCAGCCGCTGGTACGCCCACCACTTGAACCTGTTCAAGCTCAAGCAAGGCCAGGCGGCCACTCACGGCCTGTCCAAGGGCCGGGTGTTGAGCGCGCTGGTGGTGCTGGGCCTGCTGGTGTTTTCCAAGTACTTCTACATGGCCAGTTTCACCAGTTACTTCACCTTCTACCTGATCGAGAAGTTCGACCTGTCGGTGGCCAGTTCACAGCTGCATCTGTTCCTGTTCCTCGGCGCGGTGGCGGCGGGCACGTTCTTTGGCGGGCCGATTGGCGACAAGATCGGCCGTAAGGCGGTGATCTGGTTTTCGATCCTCGGGGTGGCGCCGTTCACCCTGATTCTGCCCCATGTGGACCTGTTCTGGACCAGCATCCTGAGCGTGGTGATCGGCTTTATCCTGGCCTCGGCGTTCTCGGCAATTGTGGTGTATGCGCAAGAGTTGGTGCCGGGCAATGTGGGGATGATCGCCGGGGTGTTCTTCGGTTTGATGTTCGGTTTTGGCGGGATCGGTGCGGCGCTGCTGGGGCACCTGGCAGACATCCACGGCATCGAGTACGTGTACACGCTGTGCTCGTTCCTGCCGCTGTTCGGGGTGTTGGCGATTCTGTTGCCGCGTACCAAAAAGGCCTGATACCAGGTCAATCGAGTCGGGCAGATATCCCTGCTGCCCAACGCTTGCGTCAAACGGGTAAATCAACTGCTCCTGCAAAGGGTGTCGGCGTTGCGCCGGTGCCCTGATTTACGCCTACAGCGGGTTGTAGGTGGCCCGCTTCAGGTGTTCGCGCGCCCGGGACAAACGTGAGCGCACGGTGCCAATGGGGATGTCCATGGCGTCGGCGGTGTCCTGGTAGCTGCCGTCGGTCTCCAGTGAGGCGTACAGCGTTTTACGCATTTCCAGCGGCAAATCCGTGATCGCCCGCAGGGTTCTTTCGAGCTTGCGGTTGACCTCGAACTGCCAGTCCAGGTTGTTGTTGTCTTCCTGCCCATGCCACAGCGCCTCATCGAACTCGCAATGCACCGGCTTGGCATACATGCGCCGAAAGTGATTGCGGATCAGGTTCTGGGCAATCCCGCACATCCACGTGCTGACGGTGGCCTGGCCGCTGAAGCGGTCTCGGCTGCGCCAGGCCTCCAGGTACGTCAGTTGCAGAATATCGTCTGCATCTTCCGGGTTGAGTACGCGTTTATGAATGAAGCGCCGGAGTTTCTTGTGGTGGTCTTCCGACAGGTTCTGGATGGAGCGGTGCGGGTCAGGTGTAAGGTGAACTAAAACATCGATAGGGATATCCATGATTTTTTCCTCAGGGTAGACACGGTCGAAATGATTTCGACGGGAACCCTCTTAGCACTGCCTGTGCCAAGGGAAAAAAATTCACAACTAATTGATTTATATAAATAAATATCTTGTTTCCAGGCTTTTTTGTGCAAGGTTTTGCACAAGTGGCTGCGGGCGCGTGCCGATCTTTTCACATGCCCGGTATCGTCGATAAACATGGAACCGTAACGGGATTGCCAGCCACACAAGGAAACGAAACTTCCTGTCCAGGCATCTCCATGAAACTTGATCCTTCTATTGATGTGCAAAAAAACCAGAGCCTGGATCAGCCTGTTCCAGCGAGTATTGATAACCCGCCAGTTCGCCAGGCACCCGCCGGGACGGCGGTCGACAATTTCGAGGCGCTGTTCGGCCTGGAGGTTGAACTCAACAGCAAGGCCTTGAGCCGGCGTATGTTGGGGCTGGGCGTGACGCCTGTGGCGCAGTTGACACAACTCTATGAGCAACTGGGCCATCCCGCTCAGGCAACACTGGCGACCATTGCGCGCTCCATCAGGGTTCAACTGTTGCTCAAGCCCAGCCTCGAGAAGTTGCTGGAGCTGACAGGAAACGACCCGGCCCGTACGTTTGTCGTACTCAAGCAGGTGGCTGCGCAGGCACAAGCTGAAGCGCGTACCTCCGAGGCGGCGCTGGCCAGCGATGCCCTGGCGCGGCTGGAGGTCCGCTTCAAGCCGCAGATCCAGGCCGGCTTGAACATCGCGCAGGCTTTGCAGGCAAGCAGTGACGACCCGAGTTTGCGGCAGGCGGTACGCAGTGTGTATTACGCCAGCGTGGTCGCCCGGCAATCGCTCGCCAGCATGATGCAGGCGCTGTTGGGGTTGTTCGGTGGCGATGAGTTTGGCCGCGGGTTGAAATTGATGCGTCGGGCCCTGGCAGACGACATTGCGGCGTATTGCCCTTCGCTCCCCACCGCCCAGCTGCGCACCTTGCTGTTGGGGTTGAGCAGTTGTGGTCAACTGGGCAGTGTGCTGGCCAGCTGCCGTGACTTGATCGATCGGCTGGCCGTATTGCACCCCGAAATTGATCGGGACACCGTAGCGCTGCTGCAGCGCATTCTCGGTTACGCGGGCACGGGCATCGCGTCTGCCGAAGTCCAGCGCCTGGCCTGCGAGTTGGGTGGGCCGGCATCATCCGTCCAGATTGTTTCGCTCAATGCCCTTTACCCCGTGCTCGGGAGCCTGCCCCTGGCGTTGTGGCGCGACAGCAAGGGCCGCCAGGAAGCGTTGCACAATTTCATGGTGGTAATGGATGAGTACGCTCGCATCGAACGAGGCTCCCGGCATGTCGGCGCGCTGCCGATAAACCACTCATGAGTGCGCTGCGGGCAGTCAACGCGATACTGCTCAAGGTTGCACAACGCGCCGAGGTGCTGGGTGCGGTCGTGATCCTGGGCATTGTGTTCATCTTTATCGTGCCGTTGCCGACCTGGCTGGTGGATATCCTGATTGCCGTCAACATTTGCATTTCGTGCCTGTTGATCGTGCTGGCGCTGTACCTGCCCGGGCCGCTTGCGTTTTCCTCGTTTCCGTCGATCCTGCTGTTGACCACCATGTTCCGCCTGGCATTGTCGATTGCGACCACGCGCCTGATCCTGCTGGAACAGGACGCCGGTGACATTGTGGAGGCCTTCGGCAACTTCGTGGTGGGGGGCAACCTAGCGGTGGGGTTGGTGATCTTCATGATCCTGACCATCGTCAACTTCCTAGTGATCACCAAGGGTTCGGAGCGTGTCGCCGAAGTGGCGGCGCGCTTCAGCCTGGATGCCATGCCCGGCAAGCAGATGTCCATCGACAGCGACTTGCGTGCCGGCCTGATCGATGGTGGACAGGCGCGCGACAAACGCGAGCAGTTGTCCCGTGAGAGCCAGCTGTTCGGGGCGATGGACGGGGCCATGAAGTTCGTCAAGGGCGATGCCGTGGCCGGGCTGATTATCGTGGTGATCAACTTGCTGGGCGGGTTCAGCACCGGCATGTTCCAGCATGGCATGAGCGCCGCCGACTCCATGGCGCTGTATTCGGTACTGACGATTGGCGATGGCCTGATTGCGCAGATTCCCGCACTGCTGATCTCCCTGACCGCCGGCATGATCATTACCCGTGTAGCACCGGCCGGGGCGAATAAAGGGGCCAATAACATGGGCGCCGAAATCGCCCGGCAAATGACCAGTGAGCCCAAGAGCTGGATCATTGCTTCGATCGGCATGCTGGCTTTTGCAGCGCTTCCGGGCATGCCGACGGTGGTCTTTATCCTCATTTCGCTGATGACGGGCTCGCTGGGTTATTACCTCATGCGTCAGCGTCAAAAGCAGGACGCGCCCGCAGATGCGGCGGCTGACGCCGTCCCGGCGGAGATCAACGGTGACGAAGACCTGCGCGCCTTTGATCCATCCCGGCCTTACTTGCTGCAGTTTTCATCGGGCCTGCAGGGCTCTGACCGAACAGCGCAAGTGGTTCATGGCATTCGCCAGGCCCGAAACCGCCTGGTTGCCCATATCGGCCTGACACTGCCGCCGTTTAACGTCGAGTTTATTCCCGCCTTATCCGACGATGAGTTTCGCTTTTGCGTGCACGAAGTCCCTGTGATCAAAGCTACCTTCGGTGATCGGGTCGCGGTGGAATCGGCGGCGCTGGGCGTCGAGCCACAAGCAGGTACCCAGGGTCTGGCGGAGCGAGACGAGCAAGACTGGTTATGGTTGGCGCCCGATGATCCGCTGCTCGACGATGCACAGCTTGAACGCCATACCGCCCATGACTTGATCATCGAGCGCATGACACGGGCGATGCTGCTCAGCGGGCCGCAGTTTCTCGGTATCCAGGAGTGCAAGTCGATTCTCAGCTGGCTCGAGTTCAACCAGCCGGAGCTGGTTCAGGAGCTGCAGCGGATCATGCCGCTTTCGCGCTTCTCTGCCGTGTTGCAGCGCCTGGCCAGCGAGGGCGTTCCGCTGCGGGCGGTGCGGTTGATTGTCGAGTCGTTGATCGAGTACGGCCAGCATGAGCGTGAAGCGGATGCCCTGGCCGACTATGCGCGAATCGCCCTCAAGTCGCAGATTCTGCACCAGTACAGCGAAGCTGATGGCCGGCACGCCTGGTTGTTGTCACCGCATACCGAGAATGTCCTGCGCGAGGCGCTGCGCCAGACCCAGACCGGGGTGTTCTTTTCCCTCGACAACGACAGCAGTGCGACGCTGGTGAGCTTGCTCAAGCAAGCCTTTACCGTGCGGGCCAAGAGCAAAAGTGTGCTGCTGGTTGCGCAAGACTTGCGCAGCCCCCTGCGGACATTGCTTGTGGAAGAGTTCAACCATGTGCCGGTGTTGTCGTTTGCCGAGTTGGGCAGTTCGTCGAAGGTCAAGGTGCTGGGGCGGTTTGACCTGAGTCATGACGATCTGCTGCGTGGGGCCGTGGCATGAGTACTGTTTTGGCGATTGCGCATTGCCTTGAAACGGACGGTGCTGCGTGGGGCCGGTTGGTCCGTGCGGCCATGAGGGCCTGACAATGTTTGAGCTACGAGTACTCGATGGTATGCACCAGGGGGCTGCGTTGCCGTTGTTCGGCGAGCAATGGAGCATTGGTGCGCACCCTGACGCTGACCTGGCGCTATACGACCCGGGCATTGCCGAGCGTCATGTGCGATTGCAGTGTGTTGACCAGCGCTGGTCGGTGCAGGCCGAGGGAGGGGTGATGCAGGATGCCGCCGGCCTGATCCTGGCGCAGATTGCCGACCTGGCACTCAACACGACATTTTCGATTGGCAACGTTCGGCTCTGCGTCACCCGCGCCGACCAGCCCTGGCCTCAGCCGACGGTGACTGCCGAACAGGCGCCCACGCCTGCGGCCGAGCCCCTCGTGCCGCTGAAGCTTTCTTCAATTTCGAGCACGCAGCAGAAACGCTTGATCAGCCTGGTCGTCGTCGTTGCGGTCATCATCACCGCGCTGGGCATGACCACTAGCGGTGACCGCGAAGCCCAGGCGTCGTTGATGTCACCGGTGATCCGCAAGAACGAGCTGGCCTCACCTTTCGAGGTGCGCCAGCAGTTGCTCAGGATGCTCAGCGAGCGCGAATTGATCAACCGTATAAGCATCCAGTTGGTCAATGACCAGGTGCTGCTCGACGGCGATGTACTCCAGGAAGACATGGAGTTGGTATCGCGCATGCTCAGCCGGTTTGGCGAACAGTTCGATACCGCGGTGCCGGTGATGAGCCGGGTCAGGACTCGCGACGGAACGTTCCCTTTCAAGATTTTGCAGATTGTCGGCGGCCCCAACGGTCACGTGGTTCTGGAGCAGGGGAACCGACTGTTTGTGGGGGATGAAGTGGACGGCTTGCGACTGGTGCTGATCGATAACACCAAAGTGGTGTTCGACGGTAAGCAACGCTTCGAGGTGCGCTGGTGAGCCAGGACCTGCAAGCCCGTCTTGAGGCCTGGGAGCAACGCCAGTCGAGTGCGCTGGTCAGCTTCGCGCCGGTGTCGGTGCGCGGTCGTATCCAGCGGGTGAACGGCATGTTGTTGCAATGCCGGCTGCCCCAGGCGCGCATCGGTGATTTGTGCCAGGTCGAAAAGTCCATCGGTGAATACATGCTGGCGGAGATCATCGGTTTCGACCAGCAGGATGCAGTGCTCAGTGCGTTGGGCAATCTTGAAGGCGTGCGCGTGGGTGCCAGTGTGCAACGCCTGGGGGTGCCACACCGGGTACGGGTCGGCGACGATTTGCTCGGCCAGGTGCTCGATGGGTTTGGCCGGCCGATTGCGGGCGATGGCCCCAGCGCCTTTGTGGAGGCCGACATCGCAGAGGCGAGCACGGTGTTGTGCGAGGCGCCGTTACCTACCGAACGCCCGAGGATCAGCCGGGCGTTGTCCACCGGCGTACGCTCGATCGATGGATTGATCACGCTGGGAGAAGGCCAGCGCGTCGGCCTGTTCGCCGGCGCGGGCTGCGGCAAGACCACCTTGTTGGCCGAGATCGCCCGAAACGTCGAGTGCGATGTGATCGTGTTCGGGTTGATTGGTGAGCGCGGCCGCGAGCTGCGGGAATTTCTCGACCATGAGCTGGATGATCAATTGCGCGCCAAGGCGGTGCTGGTGTGTGCCACCTCCGACCGCTCGAGCATGGAACGCGCCCGCGCGGCGTTCACTGCGACAGCGCTGGCCGAAGGGTTCCGGCGCAAGGGCCAGCGGGTACTGCTGCTGATTGACTCCCTGACCCGATTTGCCCGGGCCCAGCGTGAAATCGGCCTGGCCGCGGGCGAGCCCCTGGGCCGCGGCGGCTTGCCACCGTCGGTATACAGCCTGATGCCGCGCCTGGTGGAGCGGGCCGGGCTGACCCGTGACGGAGTGATTACCGCCATCTACACCGTGCTGATCGAGCAGGACTCGATGAACGATCCGGTAGCGGATGAAGTGCGCTCCCTGCTCGACGGCCACATCGTGTTGTCACGCAAGCTGGCCGAGCGTGGCCACTACCCGGCGGTGGATGTGCTGGGCAGCCTTTCGCGGATCTTGAGCAACGTCGCCACGCCCGAGCATATAAGGGCGGGCACCGCCTTGCGCCGCTTGTTGTCGGCGTACCAGCAGATCGAACTGATGCTCAAGTTGGGCGAGTACCAACCCGGCAGTGATGCCCTGACCGACCTGGCGGTGGACAGCCGCCAGGCCGTCGATGGCTTTCTGCGCCAGGACCTGCGTGAGCCGGCCGCGATGGCGATGACGCTGGACCAATTGATGGAGTTGACCACCGATGTCCCTTTCTGAAATCGATACCTTGCGGCGTTTGCGCAAGCACCGGGCTGACCGGGCGGAGCGCGCGCTGCGTGCCGCCAAAAGGCAACAGCAAGCGCTGCTGTTGCAGATCCGGCAGGCGGCGGATGCCCTTGAGCAGACCCGGCTGGACGAAGCCCGGAAAACCGCTGAGTTGCTGAGCAAGCACCAAGGGCAAGTGATCTCGTTCCAGGACATCAAGTCCTGGAATGCCCAGGAGCGCACGTTGTCCGCCGACACCCGCCGCGAAGAAGGGCAGTTACATGAGCTGCACGGCCAGCGCGATGAGCAGTTGATCCACATCGACAGCGCGCAGAAGCAGGTTACCCAGTGCTTGCGCGAGGTTGAAAAACTCCAGGAACTGTCCCTTTTGTTGGGGCAGGAAGAAGCCGTGCAGGAAGAAACATGACGCAAGTTCCAGTGAACAGTCCTGAGCGCCCGCGTCCGGGCGAGCCTCGGGATGAACGTGAACCCGGCCCGGGGGCGATAGTGCCATGGGAGCACGGACGGTTATTTGCCCAGCTGTTTGGCAACGATGATGAAGGGGGCGGTTTCGGTTCCGCCCTACCGGGAACTCCTGCATCAAGTCATGCCGCGATGATCGCGGCCATGACCGAGCAGTTGGCACCGCGGATTCACGCCGCTGTTCAGTGGCCTTTGCACGCTGTGCTTTACCTGCCGAGCCTGGGGCGGATCAACGCCAGCGTGCGCCGCGAGCAAGGTACCTGGAACGTTGAGCTGGAGGCGCAGGAAGAGCGCACCGCGCGCTGGTTGCCTGGGGTGCGCCAGCACCTTGAGGACGGGCTGGCCGGCGCGTTGGCGCAGCCTGTCACCGTACACCTGGCACATGTGGACCCGGCATGATCATGCCGTTTTTAACCTTGCCGGTGGTCAGCGGCGCCAATGTCGCGGCGCGGCGCAGGCTGGGGCGCGGCTTGCGCATGGCGTTTCAGGTCGCGGGGCAGAACGGTGAACTGTTGATGGAACCGGGCCGTGCCCCCGCAGGCGTCAAGCCGCTGTTTTTCGAGAGCGCCTGCGGGGTGCTGGCTTTCGCCGAACCAGGGCCGCTGTTCAGCCTGCTGGGGGAGTGCCCGGTGACGCTGGCAGAGGCCGACAACGATCCAGACTCGTGGTTCTGGGAACTGTTCCAGCACCACCTGAGCCCGCAGGTGCGGGGGCTGTTTGGCTTCCTGCGGTTGCTGCCGGCGCCCAGGAAATTGAACTTCGGTTGTCGCTTCACGGTGACGCTGGGGAAGTCCAGGGTCGTGGGTTACCTGTGGCTGACTCCTGAGCGCTTGCTGGCACTGTGCGAGGCCGGTCCGTGGCAGTCGATAGCGGGGCCATTGCCGGCGTCGTTCCAGTTGGCAGTGGCGATGACCCTGGGCCGCTTGAAGCTATCCATCACGCAATTGAGCGGTGTCCGTGCCGGTGACGTGGTGATGCTTGAGCAACCCTTTTTCGATGTGCAGGGCAATGGTCACCTGTATGTCGGCAAGCACCGGCTGCAAGGGTGCATTGATGATGAATCCGGGCCGTTGTGCCTGACGCTTGTTTCGATCGAGGAAACGTCCGTGGACGAGGATTTTGCAACATCGCAGTACCCGGGGGATGAGCTGGATGAACCGGTAGTGGATGTCTTTGGCCACGAGCCTTTCGATGAGTTGAACATGGCCCTGACGGTACGTTGTGGCACCCTGAACCTGACCCTGGGCGAACTGCGCAATCTCGCCCCCGGTGCGGTGTTGGGCATTGCCGGGTACGCGCCGGGCATGGCCGGGCTTTATTACGGCGACAGGCCGATAGGGCAAGGGCAGTTGGTGGAAGTAGATGGGCGCCTTGGTTTGCAGTTGTCCCGCGTGATTTTTTCGCGATGACATTTCAGGGGGTCGACCCTCTTGTCCTGGCGCTGTTTTTAGGTTCGTTGTCGCTGATGCCAATGCTGCTGATCATCTGCACATCGTTCTTGAAGATCGTGATTGTGCTGATGATCACCCGTAACGCCATCGGCGTGCAGCAGGTACCGCCGAGCATGGCCATCAACGGAATAGCGCTGGCCGCGACACTGTTCATCATGGCGCCCGTGGGGTACCAGATTGCCGAGAACGTCAAGGCCTCGCCCGTGGACACGAGTAGCGTGCAAAGCCTTCTGGAAACCGGGCAGGCGGCCATACAGCCGTTGCGTGCGTTCATGCTGCGCAACACCGATGCCGATGTGTTGACTCACCTGCTGGAAAACAGTGCGCGCATGTGGCCGCCTGAAATGGCGCAGAGCACCCAGCGCGAAGACTTGATCCTGCTGGTCCCGGCCTTCGTGCTGTCGCAACTGCAGGCGGGGTTCGAGATCGGCTTTCTGATCTACATCCCGTTCATCGTCATCGATTTGATTGTGTCCAACCTGCTGTTGGCCCTCGGTATGCAGATGGTCTCGCCCATGACCATTTCGCTGCCGCTCAAACTGCTGTTGTTCGTCATGGTTTCCGGTTGGTCGCGGCTGCTCGACAGCCTGTTCCTTTCTTACCTCTGAGTGCCCTATGGAACCGATCGTGCTGTTCAAGCAGGGCATGTTGCTGGTGGTGGTGCTGTCGGCGCCGCCGCTGATCGTGGCGGTGGTCGTCGGTGTGTTGACGTCGCTGGTGCAGGCCCTGATGCAGATACAGGACCAGACGCTGCCCTTTGGCATCAAGCTGGTTGCGGTGGGCATCACGCTGATTTTGACCGGTCGCTGGATTGGCGTGGAGCTGATCCAACTGATCAACCTGATGTTCGACATGATTGCCCGCTCGGCATTGAACTGAGGGCCTGCGTGTGCTGCTTTATCTTGAATTCCTGCCCAGCCTGCTCGTGGCCATGGCGCGCATTTATCCCTGTGCATTTCTGGTGCCTGCGTTTTGTTTCCAACATATACGCGGTATGCCCCGCCACATCATCGTGATGGTCATGGCGTTGATTCCGGCGCCCGGCATTCATGCCGTCCTGGCTGCCAAGGATTACTCCGCGCTGATGATCAGCGGGTTGGTACTCAAGGAAGCTGCCCTGGGGTTTTTGCTGGGGATTCTGTTGGCCATGCCGTTCTGGATGTTCGAGTCAGTGGGCGCACTGCTGGATAACCAGCGGGGGGCTTTGGCGGGTGGCCAACTCAACCCCTCGCTGGGGCCGGATGCGACGCCGATCGGGCACCTGTTCAAACAGTTGGTGATTTATTTGCTGATTGCCGTCCTGGGCTTGAGCGTGCTGACCCAAGTGATCTGGGACAGCTACCTGATCTGGCCGCCAACCGCCTGGTTGCCGCTGCCGGCGGTCAATGGGTTCAGTGTATTCATCGGGCTGCTGGGCGATACTTTTACCCACATGATGCTGTATGCCGCACCGTTTATTGCCGTGCTGCTGTTCCTGGAGTTCGGCTTCGCCTTGTTGGGCCTGTACAGCCCGCAATTGCAAGTCTCTACCCTGGCAACGCCGGTCAAGAGCCTGGCGGGGCTGGTTATCCTGCTGCTGTACTTCCCGCTGTTGCAGGACTTGATCGTCGGGCGCATGGCGCAGTTGGGAGACCTCAAGCATTCCCTCGGCCTGATGTTCAGGGGCTCGGGACATGAGTGATTCGGGTGAGAAAAAACACGCGGCCACGCCCAAGAAACTCAAGGATCAGCGCCAGAAAGGCCAGGTCGCCCAAAGCCAGGACGTCGGTAAGCTACTGGTGTTGACCGCCCTCAGCGAAATCGCGTTGTTCACCGCCGAAACCAGCATGCAGCGCTTCCAGCAGTTGCTGGTGATGCCCATGTCACGTTTCGGGCAGCCCTTTGTGCGGGCGCTGGAGGAAGTGCTGACGGAAGGCTTGATCGTGTTTTTTTCCTTCGCCTTGCTGATGGCCGGATTGGCGATCGCGGTGAAGTTGATCAGCGGCTGGATTCAGTTCGGTTTCCTGTTTGCGCCGGAAAGCCTGAAGCTGAATTTCAGCCGTCTCAACCCACTCAGCCAGGTCAAGCAGATGTTCTCTGCCAAGTCAGTGACGAACCTGTTGATGGGGTTGGCCAAGGCGCTACTGCTTGCGCTGATTTTGTACGTGGTGATCAGGCCGTCACTAGGGGCCTTGATCAATCTGGCCACCAGCGACCTGCAGAGTTACATCCTCGCGCTGATCATCCTGTTTCGCCATCTGCTGCACGCTTGCCTGGGATTGCTGCTGGTCCTGGCATTGATCGACATGGCGCTGCAGAAGCACTTCTTTGCCAAGAGCATGCGCATGACTCAGGTAGAGGTGGTCAAGGAATACAAGGACATGGAGGGCGACCCTCACGTCAAGGGGCAGCGCCGCGCCCTGGCCCAACAGCTGGCCCAGGAGGAGCCGAAGGTCAAGTTGCCCAAGCTGGAGGAGGCCGACATGTTGGTGGTCAACCCGACGCACTTTGCGGTCGCGCTGTACTACCGGCCGGGAAAAACGCCGCTGCCGCTGCTGGTGGATAAAGGCACGGATGCCGAGGCCCGGAAACTGATAGACCGGGCCAAGGCGGCCGACGTGCCGGTGATCCAGTGTGTATGGCTCGCGCGCACGCTGTACGAGAAGAAGCTTGGGGCGAACATTCCCCGGGAGACGTTGCAGGCGGTAGCGTTCCTCTACCGCACCCTGCGTGAGCTCAATGACGAGGCCAAGCGTGAAACGCTGGAGTTTCCGGAGCTTAAGCAACGTTAACGGTAGCGGTGCACGTCCAGCATATCGAGGCAGCCCAGCGAAAGCAGCTTGCCGATGATGTCATCTGCCTCCTCTGCACCTGCCGGCAGCGCGTGCCAGATCACCAGGGCATCCTTGGCATCGAGACAGGCAAAGCAGCCGTCAAACGCCACCGCCTGTTCAAAAAGCCGCTCCAGTACCCGTTCCAACTGTCCGGCTTCCAGCGCTCCACGGTCGACCAGCAACGCAAGCCCGGGTTTACCACCGGCCTTTAACCGGCACACGCTTATGCCCGGGCCGAGGGACAGGTGGGCGTCCTTGCCGCCCACCAGGTTATCCAGGAATACCTGGCGAGACGACGTATCGTTCGGCCCCATGGAACTTACCGTTCCAGTGAGATCGTTTGATAGTCGGAGCGCTCGCCGGCAGGGCCCGATTCGACGCGCATCTGCGGCGGCCACCAGACCACCAGCTTATCGGCGCCCGATTGCGGGCGTGAACAGGAGTCGCCCTTGCACGTCGGCGTACAACCAACGATAAGCAGGGCCAGGCCGAGGAGGGTGAGTAGGCGTTTCATGGCGCGTTCTTCCGGGGGGGGGTGATCAGGGAGGGGCGGGACACACCGATGTGTTCATCTTTGACCACGGGCCGCATGGCGATAAATACCTCCGCCTCTTCTCCCGGCTTGAGCCAGGCACGTGGCCAGACGCTGACGGCCAGGGTCTGGGAGTTGCTGCATTCTCTTTCATCGATGCGCACGTTACGGTTGAACTGATTGCGTACCACCACCACGGCCACATTGAACTGCGGGCCTGCATACCATTGGCTGCGTTCGGTGTTCAGGGCCAATAGCTCGCGGGTGCTGCACAAGGTGTCCAGGCCCAGTGGCATGGGCGCGGCCTTGAAGGCCGTGGGTACTTGCCCGCTGACGAGGTGAGCCAGGGTGCTGGTGATGTCGCTGCGCTTGATCACCGGTTGATGCTCGGCATACCGCCGGGCCAATGGCTTGAGTGCGGCCTGCAGTTCGGCTTGATCCTCCTGGGGCAAGTAGCGTGAAGGATCAGCCTGATCGCCGATCACGCGCGGCGTCAGGATAAACAGGCGTTCGCGCCGGTTGTTCTGGCGCTCGGAGGAAGAAAACAGGGCCTTGCCCAGCAGCGGAATGTCTCCCAGCAGAGGGATCTTGCTTTGTTTGTCGGTGCTTTCAGTGACATGGAAGCCACCGACCACCAGCGAACGTTTTTCCGCCATGACCGCCTGGGTGCTGACTTTGCCGCGGCGTACATCGGGGCTGGTGCGCGCGGGGTTGGACTCGTCGAAGTTACCGTCCTCGATATCCACCACCAGGTGGATCTGGTGATTGCCGCGGGTAGTGATCACCCTCGGTACCACCTGGAAGCTGGTGCCGACCGTGATGGGCAGGATGGTTGCAGTCTCGGTGCCGGCGGTGAGGTATTGGGTGCGGTTGAAATCGATCACCGCCGGCTGGTTTTCCAAAGTAAGCACCGACGGGTTGGACACCATGGTCGCCAGGCCACGTTGCTCCAATGCGCGAATATCGGCGTTGAAACGATCACGGTGCTCGATCGACAGCTGTGATGAAGACCCGGGCGCCATGTTCACGCCACCCCGGAAACGGCTGTTTTGAAAACCCCATCTAATCCCGAATTCCCGCAGTTGAGTGCGCTCGATATCAAGAATGATCGCATCGATTTCCACCAGCTTGCGGGCTACGTCGAGCTGGCTGATCAGCTCACGGTACATCGCCTGGCGCTCCGGCAGGTCGTAGATCAGGATGGCGTTGTTGCGCACATCGGCTTCGACTCGGATTTTGCTGGTGGCGACCGGTGCCCGAGGGGTGAGTGACATGCCGGTGTCCGCCGGCCCCGGGTTCATCGTCTGACCGAGCATTTGCCCCAGCATCGGGTTACTCAGGCGCGGAAATACCGGGGTTATGGGTGAGGGTTGGGAGGCAGAGGGAGGGCGTGGGCTCATGCCTGAAAGCGTCGAGGCCGTGCGAGGTTCCAGCAGCCCCCGCAGCATGCTGGCAACGCCTGGGATGGTCAGTTTCTCGCCGCGATAATCAATCTGGCGGTCCGCCGCATTGGCGAACTTCAGCGGGTAGCTGAGGACGCTCTGCTTTTCATCCGGGGACTTGCGCTGGCTGCTGAACTGCTTGATCTGTTCGATATAGCGCTTGGGCCCGGAGACCAGTACGACGCCGTCCTCAGGCAATTCGCCCCAGCCGAAGCGGCTATCGAGCAAGCCTATATCGGTGAGGGCCTGCTTGAGGTCGGCGATGGTCTCGGAGGAGACCTCCAGGCGTGCAGATTCCTGTTGGTCCAGGGTGCTGACGTACAGCGTGTTGTTGTACAGGTACCACTGGAAACGGTGCTCTACGCCGAGCCTGTCGAGAAGCGATTGTGGGGTATTGGCGCGTATCTTGCCGTTGACGTTGCCTTCGAGGAGGCCGTCGATTTGCAGTTGGGTGCCGAAGGTCTGGGCGAAGTCTTCCAGCACATCCCGCAGGGGCTTGTGTTCGGCCTCATAGGCATAGGCGGTGTTTTTCCATTCGCTGGGGACGGCGGCCAGGGTGCTTTCCAGGGGCGCCAACAACCAGGGCATGAGGATCAGGTAGCGCCAACGGGCAGGCTTTACGGCGGTGGCAGGCGAATTGACGCGCAAGCGGATGTGCTTGTCGATCTTGTTAGGCATTGAGAATTCTCTGTTTTAGTGACGCAGCGACCGAAGCGAAGTAGGCCTAAGTTTCCGGGCTGGGCTGGCAAGGTGCGCAACAATGCCCCGCCAGGTATCACGCTGGTTCAGCAGGGTTTCGAGTTTGCCAAGCAGGTGGGGCAGGGCACAGTCGCCAGGGAGTTTTTGAAGCAGCCAAAGATGACCAGTCATTGCTTCCTGCGCCAAGGCACCCTGGAAATGCCTCAGACTTTCCAGTCCGAGGCGCATCCACGCCTCCAAGGCTCTTTTGTCGACCCGATGGTGGGTCAGTTGAACACTGATCAAAAAAGCTTGTTGGTCGCGCCGCACCTTGATTTCGTCATTATCTTCAAACAACGTGATCAGCGGTTCGCTGCTACTCAACCAACGACCGAGTAACGCTTCCACTCACTGTATGCCTTCGATAACGGTCTTGGCTGTTTCGCTCATGTAATTGGTGTAGGTGGAACTGGCTGATAACGTGGCCGCGAGGAAGACTTTTTCGTCATTCATTGCCGCCAGGGCTTCGTCGTTGTTCAATCCATCGCGTTCTATCTTTTCAAAGCGCTTTTGCGAATTTTCCAGTTGCCTGTAGAGATTCGCTTGCAGGCGATAATCAAAGCTCATTGGTTTTGCTCCAGAGGATGTTACGTTCTGTGTGGCTCGACGCGTGATTCCAGTTCCACGGGTATTTCGTTAAACGTCAGCGCTCGTTGAACCGCAGCCCCTGCGTGTTATTGGGTTGAACCCGACGTGCCGGAATTCCATAGGGTTTCCACCATCGAATCCCAGTCGATCCGAAATCCACCTTCGGGCGTTTCCAGAATGAGCATTTGAGGTGCGATGTTCTCCTCGGTGCGCAGTGTCCAGGGAAGGTCTGTGTGCCTGCTCAGCCACTGGTCTACGTTTTTACGGTCCAATGGATTGCAGAGCAAAGTGGCTTCGATTCGCGGGACCTGGGTGGCCATTAATTGCTTTAGCAGGACGCTCAGGCGTTGGGGGGAGACTGTTTCCTCCAGTAGGCTACGAATGGCCAGGCTGGTGATGGAGGCGGCAATGGGTTCAATGTTGTCGCAGATAGCCTGGCGTTCAATCTCCCAGCGTTGCAACTGAGTGTTGGCGCGTTCCCAGAACTCACGGCAAGCATTTGCGTAAAGTATTTCGCGCTGCTCTTCGGCCTGGCGTAGTAGTTCGCGCGCTTCGGCTTTGGCGCGAATAAGTAATGTGCCCGCCTGAGCACAGTCGATAAGCATCTCTCGGGCAATCAGGGTTTGTGGCAGGTCCTGGCCTTTATTCAGCTCAATTTTACGTCGGCATAACATGCAGGTTGTTTGCTCCTGATCAGGGCCACGCGTGATCATTCGTGATGGCGGTAGCTCGCCAGATGACGGCTCGCCACAGAGTATCCAGCCGACCATGACGGTCGGGCAGGTTGGAATATCTCTCCAGGTCGACTACCCGTTGATTCGCAAAGCCAAGTCGTAGGCGTTGCCATACCGCAGGCTCAACCCAGGCGCGCAGGTACTGCAGAGGATCGTCTGTGTTCAGTACCCGTGAGTCCGCAGGGAGCGCTTTGGCAAGGCGCTGACACCAGAGGTATTCATCCTCCTCCAGCAAGTGGTCGCGTACAGGCTGGCAGACACTGCCGATCAGCGTCAGCATGCGATCGCGTTGTGGTGGGGAGGCTTGCACCAGGTGCAGCAAGGCAGGGGAGGGTGAGGGTGGCAGGCAGGGGGTGATGGCCAGTGCGGTGCTCACTCGTTCATGCCGGCTGCGACATAGATCGGTCGAGGCGATATATGGTCTGAGGACCTCCCAGTCACACGCTGGCGTTTCCCATGGGCGGGCCCACCATCGAACCCACGCCAGCTGATTACTCATGAACAGACGGGTTTAGTGATGCATGAGCCGGTACGACAGATGAGTCGTGTTGTTGATTCACCCCCCGTTTGCGCCAGATAAACGCGCCAGCCCCCGCAAGCGTCAATATGATGAGCAATACGATAAGACTCATGCGCCAGAAACCGAGATCGTTATCCTGAACCAGGAACGGACCAAAATAGGTCAGACGTTGCTGCTCCAGATACGCCGCGGCGGGGACAAACACTACGGTTAATTTTTGAGTGTTTTCTACAGCGGCTGCCATGCCGGGGATACTGCTGGCCACCATCCTGCGTACTCGGGGGCGGATATTATCAGGCTCAAGTCGTGGATCATGTTTGATGAACACCGAGGCTGATGCCGGTTGTACGGGTTCACCCGGGGCAATCCGTTCGGGGAGCACGACATGGACTCGAGCGACGATGACCCCGTCGATGTTCGACAAGGTTGCCTCCAGCTCCTGAGACAATGCATAGATATAGCGGGCACGTTCTTCCAGCGGTGTTGAGATAACGCCTTCTTTACGGAAGATATCGCCCAGGGTCGACCGGGCCAGTTTGGGCAGGCCAGCGGCCTCGAGCGTCCGGACCGCCCTGCTGATGTCCGACGCGTTGACGCGCACAACAACGCCGTCTTTGGCTGGCACTTTTTGGGCCCGGATTTGTTTATCCGCGAGTTCTGCAACAACCTCATTAGCCTCCTGTTCGGAAAGTCGGCTATGGAGTTCTACTTTTTCACCGCAACCGGCCAGCAGCAATGCCAATGATAAAACTAATGGGGTGGTGATCCAGCGGAGCATGACTTACCTACTGAAGGTTGGTTATTTTCTCGCAACATTGCACGGTTTTGCTGATGACCTTGACTGACATGGACAGCTCCCGATGGGCGTCTGAAAGTGACTTGGCAATTTGATGCATTTCCGTTGATTTTTTATTAAGGCTCAGGTCACGCAAACCTTTGGTCGCACGTTTTGATAGCCTCGTTAAATGAGAAGACTGTTCGGATAGCGCTTTCGTACCGACCATTGAATTTTGGCTACCCGGGGAAGACGCGCGATCAACCAGGCTGGCTTGGAAAAAATTCATGTCGGAAGCAGAGGTATCAATACCTCGTGATTCAACCGTTCGTGAAACCGGGCGTTCTGTGAAGTCGTCAGCGAGCACGCGCATGTAAACCTCCGGCAAGACGCTAGGAACGTTCTTGTTGGTTTGGGAGTAATGTTGGTTTTTTTCGACGGTTCAGCATGAGCCATGCTAGCAAACGGGTTGCTTCCTCTATGTTTAATAGAGGAAGCAAAGGTTTAAAACCTTAGTTTGCCTATGTTTTCGAGTTCTTTTGTCATTATTTCGTTTTTAACCTCCTCTATTTTTAGTCGACGCATTTCAGCTTTTTTTGCCGCTTCGATATCGGAATTGTCTCCGCCACCAAGACTGCCGGCAGTAACCCGCTCGTTAACATCGATTTTACTCATAACATCACCTCTGAGTTGCTTGATTTAAATTTTTTGTTTGTTTGTGCGTTGATGCTTAACCACGAACGTAGACCCATCGTTGCCCGTCAGGCATATGAACCAAGCACATGGCTGGCCCGATCGGCGAAGTTGCTGATCATGTAGATGGCCTTTCCTTGAGTGGTTAAATGAAGATTTCAGTTCCAGAAAAACTGCTGGTCCTGGGTTTAACCTGTTCCGCCGAGTGATATATCCAGTTGTTTCATCCTGTAGTACAGCGTGCGCTTGGCAACCCCCAATTCCCCGGCTACTACATCCACGTTGCCGCCGTGACGGCGCAGCGACTCTTCAATCAGCGATTTCTCGATTTGCTGTAGCCGCGCCTTGAGGTTCATCTCTATGTCCTGATGGTCCCTCATCGACTCTGAAAGCGGCGGAAGATCCAACACAAAGCGCTTGGCTGTCGAGCGCAGTTCGCGGACGTTGCCCGGCCAGGAATGGCATAGCAATTGTTGCAGCAGCGAGCTGGATGCCAGGGGTATCGGGTATTTAAAGTACTCGGCTTCCTGGCGGACGATGTTCAGGAACAAGGGGATAATCTGCTCGCGACGTTCGCGCAGGGGAGGGAGGCTGATGCTGATTACGTTCAGGCGAAAATACAGGTCGCGCCTGAACAATCCTTGCTCGACCATTTCGTGCAGCGAATGCTGGGCGGACGCGATAACGCGCATGTCCACCGGGATAAAGCGGGTGGAACCCAATCGCTCAACGCCCCGGGACTCCAGTACCCGCAGCAGTTTGGCTTGCAGGGTGAGGGGCATGCTGTCTATTTCGTCGAGGTACAAGGTACCCAAGTGTGCGGCTTCGACAAAGCCTGCCCGTGATTGCATCGCACCGGTGTAGGCGCCGCTGTTGACCCCGAACAGTTGGCTTTCCGCCAGGCTTTCGGGAATTGCAGCACAGTTGACGGCGACGAAGTTGCCGCGCCGGCCCGATAAGCGATGGATGCGTTGGGCCAGGGTATCTTTACCGGTGCCGGTTTCCCCCAGCAAAAGTATGTCGATGTTTAAAGCCGCAGTATTGTTGATAGTGGCTTCAATGGTTGGGCATTCAGTAAATGGATCATCCGTTTCAAACGCGCTTTGATAGGAGGCCGACATATCGCTGTTGCTCCTATTGTTTCTCATTGTTTTACTGAGGGGCTTCCCTGCTGATATGGATAAGTAGAACGGAATTTAGCTGATTTGTCATTCTGTCGGAGAGTGCGAAATAGACGTTTGTGATGTGTGAAAAACCAAAAAATCTTAAGTTAAATATTATCAAGTGGGCGCTCGCTCGTGATTGCCTGATAATGGGTCGGAATAATCTTAAACTCGGGGGTGTCAGGGAGGAATGGCGTATTTTTACGTATTGAGGGCTGTGGTTGTTTTATAGGGTTGCCGTATTAAGATGTCAGGGGATATTTCAAAGTCGATCTTTGTAGAAAGTTGCAAACATCGCCCACAAAAAAGCCGATGCAGTGCATCGGCTTTTTGTTTTGCGGCATAGGCCGCAGGTAAAGCTTATACGTTGAAGCGGAAGTGCATCACGTCGCCATCCTTGACGATGTATTCCTTGCCTTCCAGGCGCCATTTACCGGCTTCCTTGGCACCGGCTTCACCCTTGAACTGGATGAAGTCGTTGTAGGCGATGACTTCGGCGCGGATAAAGCCTTTTTCGAAGTCGGTGTGGATCACCCCAGCCGCTTGCGGGGCAGTGGCACCGACCTTGACGGTCCAGGCGCGTACTTCTTCAACACCGGCGGTGAAGTAGGTCTGCAGGTGCAGCATTTCGTAGCCGGCACGGATCACGCGGTTCAGGCCAGGCTCTTCCAGGCCCAGGGCCTCGAGGAACATATCTTTCTCTTCGCCGTCTTCCAGCTCGGCGATTTCCGCTTCGATCTTGTTGCACACCGGAACAACGATAGCGCCTTCTTCTTCGGCAATGGCCAGGACCACGTCGAGCAGCGGGTTGTTCTCGAAACCGTCTTCAGCCACGTTGGCGATGTACATCACCGGCTTGGTGGTCAGCAGGTGGAAGCCCTTGATCACAGCTTTTTCGTCGGCGCTCATGCTCTTCATCAGGCTGCGTGCCGGCTTGCCCAGGGTGAAGTGGGCAATCAGTTGCTCCAGCAAGGCTTTCTGGACCACTGCGTCCTTGTCGCCGCCCTTGGCGTTACGCGTGACCTTTTGCAGTTGCTTCTCGCAGCTGTCGAGGTCGGCGAAGATCAGTTCCAGGTCGATGATCTCGATGTCGCGTTTCGGGTCGACGCTGTTGGAGACGTGAATCACGTTCTCGTCTTCGAAGCAGCGGACCACGTGGGCGATGGCATCGGTCTCGCGGATGTTGGCGAGGAACTTGTTGCCCAGGCCTTCACCTTTCGACGCGCCGGCTACCAGGCCCGCGATGTCGACGAACTCCATGGTGGTCGGCAGGATGCGCTTTGGATTCACGATGGCCGCCAGGGCGTCCAGGCGTGTATCGGGCATCGGCACGATACCGGTGTTCGGTTCGATGGTGCAGAAGGGGAAGTTCTCCGCCGCAATACCGGATTTGGTCAGGGCGTTGAACAGGGTGGACTTGCCGACGTTAGGTAGGCCGACGATGCCGCAATTGAATCCCATGGTGTTTCCCCTCGGGTAAAGAGTCAGGCCTTCTGGCTGTGCAGGTTTTTCATCGCACGGTTCCATTCACCGGCGAAGATATCCGGCAGCACGCCGAGGGCAAAATCGATGCTGGCATCGAGTTTTTCCTGTTCGGCGCGTGGCGCACGACCCAGGACGAAATTTGAAACCATACTGGCAACGCCCGGGTGGCCAATGCCAAGCCGCAAGCGGTAGAACGTATTCTGATTGCCCAACTGCGCGATGATGTCGCGCAGGCCATTATGCCCGCCATGGCCGCCGCCTTGCTTGAGCTTGGCAACGCCGGGTGGCAGGTCTAGTTCGTCATGGGCCACCAGGATTTCTTCGGGTTTGATCCGGAAGAAGCCCGCAAGCGCCGCGACAGCCTGGCCGCTGCGGTTCATGTAGGTGGTGGGAATCAACAGACGAACATCCTGAGCCTGATGCGAAAAGCGTCCGGTCAGGCCAAAATATTTGCGATCGGCCACAAGATTGACGCCTTGGGCGTGGGCGATACGCTCAACAAAAAGGGCCCCCGCGTTATGCCGGGTCTGTTCGTATTCGGCGCCTGGATTTCCCAGGCCAACGATCAGTTTAATGGCAGTCACGACAGGGGCCCTTCCTTTGGAGTTGTGGATAACATCGCCGTTGGTGCGGCGAAAGTGGACGACAAAAACTCATTAACCGTTAGAGGCCAACTTCGCATTCTCGCCCGCTTTCTCGCTACGTTCCGGTCCGCGATGTTTCCTCAAGCTCCGGCATTACAGAGTGAATTACTCTGCAGCGCCTTCTTCAGCTTCTGGTGCAACGCGTGGAGCGTGTACGTTTGCAACAGCTTTGTCGTCACCGTGAGCCAGTGCAACGAACTCAACGCCTTTAGGAGCCTTGAGGTCGGACAGGTGAACGATTGCGCCGATTTCCAGAGCCGACAGGTCGACTTCGATGAACTCAGGCAGGTCTTTCGGCAGGCAGGTCACTTCGATCTCGGCGATAACGTGCGAAACTTCGCCGCCTTTCTTGACCGGAGCTTCTTCACCAACGAAGTGCACAGGCACGATAGCGGTCAGTTTCTGACCAGCTACTACGCGTACGAAGTCAGCGTGCAGCACGTGGCCTTTAGCTGGGTGGCGTTGCAGTGCCTTGATGATGACGTTCTGCTTGGTGCCGCCAACGTTCAGCTCGATGATGTGGCTGTAAGCCGCGTCGTTTTCGAGCAGTTTGGCGATTTCTTTAGCCAGCATGCTGATGGATTCAGGGGCTTTTTCGCCACCGTAAACTACAGCTGGAACCAGGCTTGCGAGACGACGCAGGCGGCGGCTCGCACCTTTCCCCAGGTCGGAACGCAGTTCAGCATTCAAAGTAAAATCGTTCATGTTGTATCTCCAAAATAACCACATTCGCCCTAGCGTTTGCGACCAGCGCTAAAGGCGATATGGGCAAAAAAGCCCCGCCCCAACAGAATGCTGGGGCGGGGCGCTTTTCGTCAGGTTGATGCCGCTAAGGTTTGACCCTTAACGGAACATCGCGCTGATCGATTCTTCGTTGCTGATGCGGCGAACCGCTTCGGCAACTACCGGTGCGATATCCAGTTGACGGATACGCGAACAGGCTTGAGCGGCAGCGGACAACGGGATGGTGTTAGTCACCACCAGTTCGTCCAGCATTGAGTTCTCGATGTTCTCGATCGCTCGGCCCGACAGCACAGGGTGTGTGCAGTAGGCGAAGACTTTTGCTGCACCGTGCTCTTTCAAGGCTTTCGCCGCGTGGCACAGGGTGCCGGCGGTGTCGACCATGTCATCAACCAGAATACAGGTACGCCCTTCGACATCACCGATGATATGCATCACTTCAGAGTGATTGGCTTTCTCGCGGCGTTTGTCGATGATCCCGAGATCCACGCCCAGGGATTTGGCAACAGCCCGTGCACGCACGACGCCACCAATGTCCGGGGACACGATCATCAGGTTTTCAAAGCGCTGGTCTTCGATGTCATCCACCAGGACGGGGGAGCCGTAGATGTTATCTACCGGAATATCGAAGAACCCCTGGATTTGGTCAGCGTGCAGGTCAACCGTGAGAACACGGTCGATACCTACCACGGTCAGCATGTCAGCAACGACTTTCGCGCTGATAGCCACACGTGCGGAACGCGGACGGCGATCCTGACGGGCATAACCAAAGTAAGGGATTACAGCTGTGATTCGAGTCGCTGAGGAGCGGCGGAAGGCATCAGCCATCACGACGAGTTCCATCAGGTTATCGTTGGTCGGAGCGCAAGTCGGCTGAATAATGAAGACATCTTTACCGCGGACGTTTTCATTGATCTCGGCTGTAATTTCGCCGTCGGAGAATTTACCGACAGAGATGTCACCGAGAGGGATATGCAGCTGACGTACAACACGCCGAGCCAGATCGGGGTTAGCATTCCCCGTAAAGACCATCATCTTGGACACGCGCAGTACCTAGAGGCTGAGGGTAACCTGGATGAGTATAGAAAATGGCAGGGGCGGCTGGATTCGAACCAACGCATGGCAGGATCAAAACCTGCTGCCTTACCGCTTGGCGACGCCCCTGTATCTGTTGCAACGAGTACCCAGTACTCGGTTCCTTTAGAGCAGACTTTGCAGCTTGCGATGCAACATCGAAACGTTGCTTCCCTTTGCTACAAACCCTGTAAGGGTCTCTGTAAGAAGGGCCGAGACTTTATCAGCTTCAGCTTTGCTTGGGAAGCCCCCAAACACACAACTTCCAGTTCCGGTTAATTTTGCTTCGGTAAAATTACCTAACAAATTCAAAGCGTTACGTACATCTGGATAACGCCTTGCTACAACCGGTAAGCAGTCATTTCGACTGTTTCCCTTGGGAACGGGGCGCACTTTAATGGGAGGAGAGTTACGTGTCAACAGTGGATCTGAAAAAATTTCTGCTGTACTTACAGATACTTGCGGAACAAGCACGACATACCACGGCTCTTCGGGGTCTACAGGGGTGAGTTTCTCCCCCACGCCTTCGGCAAAAGCGGCGTGCCCACGCACGAAAACCGGGACGTCCGCGCCCAGTGTCAGGCCCAGCGCCGCCAGGCGATCGTGGTCCCAACCCAGTTGCCACAAGTGATTCAGGCCGAGCAATGTCGTTGCGGCATTTGAGCTGCCGCCACCGATGCCGCCGCCCATGGGCAGGATTTTTTCGATCCAGATGTCGATGCCCAGTGGGCAACCGGATTGTTCCTGGAGTTTTTTCGCGGCCTTCACAATCAGGTTGCTGTCGTGAGGCACGCCGTCGAATTCGGTGTGCAACTGGATCACGCCGTCATCGCGAACGGCGAAGGTCAGCTCATCGCCGTAGTCGAGAAATTGAAAAATCGTCTGCAACTCGTGATAGCCGTCTTCACGGCGACCGAGAATGTGCAGCATCAAATTCAGTTTGGCCGGGGAGGGCAGGGTCAGGCGTTGCTCGTTCATCTCACTGCCCCAGCTTGCGCGGTTGCCAGTCCTTGATCACCAGCGTGACGTCAAGGTCGGTGCCATGCAGCTTGATGCGCTCGGGCAGCCAGTAACCGTTCTGTTGCACATAGCTCAGGTATTCGACCTGCCAGCCATCCTGTTCCAGCGAAGCCAGGCGGCTGTCGCCATTGAGGCTCAGGCGGCTCTTGCTGTCTGGCGCAGGAAGACCGCGTACCCACCACACCAGGTGCGATACGGGGAGTTTCCAGCCCATCTGTTCTTCCAGCAGGGCTTCCGGCGTTGGCGCTTCATAGCGGCCCTGATTGGCCACTTCCAGGCTGACTTGCCCCGGCCGGCCGGTCAGGCGTGCCGCACCGCGGCCCAGCGGGCCGGACAGGCGAATGTCGTAATAGTCCTGGCGTTGCAGCCAGAACACGGTGCCGCTGCCCGAATCTTTCGGGGCGCGAATGCCCACCTTGCCCTCGATCTGCCAGCCATCAAGGCTGCTCAGTTGATCCTTGTGCTGCTGCCACTGCGCCGGGTTGCCCGGGCCTTCGACAGATTCACGGGTGCCAAGACCGGAACAGCCGGCAAGCAGGGCGATAAAGCTGAAAACGATAACGTGGCGCAAAAACATAAAATTAAAGGGTCTCGGATCCGGTCAGGCGCTTGATGGTGCTGCGCAGGATTGGGCTTTCGGGCTGTTCCTTGAGGAACTTCTCCCAGATTTGTCGCGCTTCACGCTGCTTGCCATTGGCCCAGAGCACTTCGCCCAGGTGTGCGGCGACTTCCTGGTCGGGGAAGCGCTCCAGCGCCTGGCGCAACAAGCGTTCGGCTTCGTCCAGGTTGCCCAGGCGGTAATTCACCCAGCCGAGGCTGTCGAGTACGGCCGGGTCTTCCGGGTTGAGCTGGTGAGCTTTTTCAATCAGATCCTTGGCTTCGGCGTAGCGCGTTGTACGGTCGGACAAGGTGTAACCCAGGGCGTTCAGTGCCATGGCATTGTCCGGGTCGCGCTTGATGATCAGGCGCAGGTCTTTTTCCATCTGCGCCAGGTCATTGCGTTTTTCCGCCTGCATGGCGCGGGTGTACAGCAGGTTCAAGTCGTCCGGATATTGCAGCAAGGCTTGCTGGAGGATTTTCCAGGCGCGATCGCCCTGCTTGTTGGCCGACAGGGTCTCGGCCTGGATCAGGTACAGCTGGATCGCGTAGTCCGGTTCGGCATCCCGTGCGGCAGCCAGGCGTTTTTCCGCCTCGTCGGTGCGGCCGTTGTTCATCAGGATATCGGCCTGGCGCAGTTGCGCCGGCAGGTAGTCATTGCCGGCGCCGACCTGGGCGTATTCAAGCAATGCAGCCTGCGGGTCGTTACGCTCTTCAGCGATGCGGCCCAGGTTCAGGTGCGCCGAATCCACGTGGCTCTCGCGGGCGATCAGGTCTTCCAGGTAACCCTTGGCCTCATCCCAGGCCTTGGCTTCCAGGCACACCAGCGCCAGGGAGTAGCGCAATTCGTCATCGTCCGGGTATTGCTGCACGAGGTTGGCGAATTGCACCTTGGCGTCTTCCATGCGGTCCTGTTCAACCAGCATGCGGGCATAGGTCAGCAGCAGGCGTTTGTCGCCCGGGTACTTCTTGATGCTTTTTTCCAGCAGCGGAATCGCTTCCTTGCCGCGGTTGAGGTTTTGCAGCAGGCGGGCACGCAGCAGGATCGGCGCGATCTCGCCCTCTTCCGGCGGGTGTTGCTCCAGCAGCTTCAGCGCAGCCTCGGGCTCATCATCCTGTTGCAACAACAGCGCCTTGCCGAAAATCAGCTGGCTGTTGTTCGGGTGTTTTTGCAGCAGGCGGTCGAAACTCTTCATCAGGCCGTTGCGGGTGTCCTGATCGGTGTCGGCGGCCGACAGCGCGAGGAAGTCGAAATGCGTGTCGCCCTTGCCCTGCAGGACCTTCTCCATATACACCATGGAGTCGTCATAGCGCCCGGCGCGGGCCAGTTGAATGGCCGCTGCCCGTTGTGCCTCGAGATCGTCCGGGGCGTTTTTCGCCCAGATCAGCGAGGAGTCCAGGGCCGCCTGATCGGCGCCCAGGTACTCGGCGATGCGAAACGCCCGCTCCGAAATCCCCGGATCCTGAGTATTGATGGCCTGGGTCACGTAGTTATCCAGGGCAATGTCGAAACGATTGCGCTGGCCGGCCAGCTCCGCGCTCAGCAGGCTGAAGATCGTCTCTTCACTGAACGAGGAATAAACCTTGGGCTTTTCAGGGGCGGGGGTGCTGTCTTCTACCGGCGGCGTACCGTCCGGCGACACGGGTGCCATGGCCTGGCAGCCGCTGAGAAAGACAAAAGCAAGGAGCAACGCGGAAGATCTATTCATATAGGAAGAGGACGACTAACCTGCGGTCGGATCATCATGACACAAGCCTTCGGCCAAACATAACCGTGTAGGAGCGAGCTTGCTCGCGAAGAACCAGAGGACAACGCGTTTTATCCCGTAAGCCAGCGTTATCGTTAACGACCATCGCGAGCAAGCTCGCTCCTACAGATGGCCTTTATAGGCGTAAGCTACTAGGACAATAGCCTACGGTGGTTGTTCTGAATCATTCGAAGTAGGACAATTGTCGGCTTCCCGACATCATCAGCGATATTGAATGGCCTTCCTTGCACTCGGTATTAACCACAAGACTGCTTCTGTAGACGTCCGCGAGCGCGTGGCTTTTACTCCCGAGCAGTTGGTTGAGGCCTTGCAGCAGCTCTGCCGGCTCACCGACAGTCGCGAAGCTGCGATCCTTTCGACCTGTAATCGCAGCGAGCTCTATATAGAGCAGGAACATCTTTCAGCGGATGTGGTGCTGCGCTGGCTGGCCGATTACCACCATTTGAGCCTCGATGAGCTGCGCCAAAGCTCATATGTGCACGAAGAGGATGCGGCAGTTCGTCACATGATGCGCGTCGCCTCCGGGCTGGATTCGCTGGTGTTGGGCGAACCGCAGATTCTCGGCCAGATGAAGTCCGCCTACGCCGTGGCCCGCGAGGCCGGCACCATCGGCCCGCTGCTGGGGCGCCTGTTCCAGGCCACCTTCAACTCCGCCAAGCAGGTGCGCACCGACACCGCCATCGGTGAAAACCCGGTGTCCGTGGCGTTTGCCGCCGTCAGCCTGGCCAAACAGATTTTCAGTGACTTGCAGCGCAGCCAGGCCCTGCTGATCGGCGCCGGCGAGACCATCACCCTGGTCGCCCGCCACCTGCACGAGCTGGGCGTAAAGCGCATCGTCGTCGCCAACCGTACCCTGGAACGCGCCAGCATCCTGGCCGAGCAGTTCGGTGCCCACGCGGTGTTGCTTTCCGACATCCCGGCCGAGCTGGTGCGCAGCGACATCGTCATCAGCTCTACTGCCAGCCAGTTGCCGATCCTCGGCAAGGGCGCGGTGGAAAGCGCCCTGAAACTGCGCAAGCACAAGCCGATCTTCATGGTGGATATCGCCGTTCCCCGGGATATCGAGCCTGAAGTCGGCGAGTTGGACGACGTTTACCTCTACAGCGTCGACGACCTGCACGAAGTGGTCGCCGAAAACCTCAAGAGTCGCCAGGGCGCTGCCCAGGCTGCCGAGGAAATGGTCAGCACCGGTGCCGACGATTTCATGGTGCGCCTGCGTGAACTGGCGGCAGTGGACGTGCTCAAGGCCTACCGTCAGCAAGGCGAACGCCTGCGGGACGAGGAATTGATCAAGGCCCAGCGTATGCTCGCCAACGGCAGCAGTGCCGAAGATGTGCTGATGCAGTTGGCGCGCGGCCTGACCAACAAGTTGTTGCACGCTCCCAGTGTCCAGTTGAAAAAGCTTACCGCCGAAGGCCGCCTCGATGCGCTGGCCATGGCCCAGGAACTCTTTGCCCTCGGTGAGGGCGCGACAGAAAGCTCTTCGGATAAAAAACCGCAATGAAAGCGTCACTGCTCAATAAACTGGACGTCCTTCAGGACCGTTTCGAAGAACTGACCGCCTTGCTCGGCGATGGCGAGGTCATCTCCGATCAGACCAAGTTCCGCACCTATTCCAAGGAGTACGCGGAAGTTGAGCCGATCGTGGGCACCTATAAACAGTTGCTCAAGGTTCAGGCTGACCTCGAAGGCGCCCAGGCGCTGCTCAAGGACAGCGACCCGGACATGCGCGAAATGGCCGTTGAAGAAGTGCGAGAGGCCAAGGACAAGCTGATCGAACTGGAAGGCGACCTGCAACGCATGCTGTTGCCCAAGGATCCGAACGACGGGCGCAACGTGTTCCTTGAAATCCGCGCCGGCACCGGCGGTGACGAAGCGGCGATTTTCTCCGGCGACCTGTTCCGCATGTATTCGCGCTATGCCGAGCGTCGCGGCTGGCGTGTGGAGATTTTGTCCGAGAACGAAGGCGAACACGGCGGCTATAAAGAAGTCATCGCCCGGGTTGAGGGCGAGAATGTCTACGGCAAACTGAAGTTCGAATCCGGCGTGCACCGCGTGCAGCGGGTGCCGGCCACGGAATCCCAGGGCCGTATCCACACCTCGGCGTGCACCGTGGCCGTGTTGCCCGAGCCCGACGAGCAGGAAGCCATCGAGATCAACCCGGCAGACCTGCGGGTCGACACCTACCGCTCATCGGGCGCCGGTGGCCAGCACGTCAACAAGACTGACTCGGCGATCCGTATCACTCACTTGCCTTCGGGCATCGTGGTGGAATGCCAGGAAGAACGTTCCCAGCACAAGAACCGTGCGCGGGCCATGTCCTGGCTGTCGGCCAAGCTGAATGACCAGCAGACCAGCGCCGCCGCCAATGCGATTGCCAGCGAACGTAAGCTGCTGGTGGGCTCGGGCGACCGTTCCGAGCGCATTCGTACCTACAACTTTGCCCAGGGCCGGGTCACCGACCACCGCGTCAACCTGACGCTGTACTCCCTGGACGAAATCCTCGCCGGTGGCGTCGATGCGGTAATCGAGCCGTTGTTGGCCGAATACCAGGCCGACCAGCTTGCGGCGATAGGTGAATAAATGACCATTATTGCCAGTTTGTTACGCGCCGCCGACCTGCCGGACTCGCCGACTGCGCGCCTGGACGTGGAATTGTTGCTGGCCGCCGCCTTGGGCAAGTCCCGCAGCTACCTGCACACCTGGCCGGAAAAAATCGTCAGCAGTGAACACGCGCTGACCTTTGCCGACTACCTGCAACGCCGTCGTGCCGGCGAGCCCGTGGCCTACATCCTCGGCCAGCAAGGCTTCTGGAAGCTCGACCTGGAAGTGGCACCGCACACGCTGATCCCGCGTCCGGAAACCGAGATGCTGGTGGAAGCCGCCCTGGAATTGCTGCCTGCCACACCGGCCAAGGTCCTGGACCTGGGCACCGGCAGCGGCGCGATTGCCCTGGCCCTGGCCAGCGAACGCCCGGCCTGGCAAGTCACGGCGGTCGACCGCGTGCTGGAAGCCGTGGCCCTGGCCGAACGCAACCGCCAGCGCCTGCACCTGAACAACGCCACGGTGCTGAACAGCCATTGGTTCAGTGCCCTCGAAGGCCACACTTACAACCTGATCATCAGCAACCCACCTTATATAGCCGACACCGACCCGCACCTGGTGGCCGGTGACGTGCGCTTTGAACCGGCCAGCGCGCTGGTATCCGGGCATGACGGCCTGGACGACCTGCGGCTGATCATCGCCCAGGCGCCTGCGCACCTCGACGCCGCGGGTTGGTTGCTGCTGGAACACGGTTACGACCAGGCGCCCGCCGTGCGCGACCTGCTGCTGGGGGAAGGCTTTGAAGAAGTCCACAGCCGCATCGACCTGGGCAGCCACGAACGCATCACGTTGGGACGCCGCCCGTGATGAACGACCAGGAGCTGTTGCGCTATAGCCGGCAGATTCTGTTGCAGCATGTCGACATCGAAGGCCAGTTGCGCCTGAAAAACAGCCGCGCGCTGATCGTCGGCCTGGGTGGCCTCGGTTCGCCGGTGGCGCTGTACCTGGCGGCGGCGGGTGTGGGTGAGCTGCATTTGGCGGATTTCGACACTGTCGACCTGACCAACCTGCAACGCCAGATCATTCACGACACCGACAGCGTCGGCCTGAGCAAGGTCGACTCGGCGATTCGCCGCCTGAGCGCGATCAATCCTCAAATACAGCTGGTTGCCCATCGCAGCGCGCTGGATGAGGATTCCCTCGCGGCCGCCGTGGCGGTGGTCGATGTGGTACTGGATTGCAGCGACAACTTCTCCACCCGCGAAGCGGTCAACGCTGCGTGTGTCGCTGCCGGCAAGCCTTTGGTGAGCGGTGCGGCGATTCGCCTCGAAGGCCAGTTGTCGGTGTTCGACCCTCGTCGCGCCGAAAGCCCCTGCTACCACTGTTTATACGGGCACGGCAGCGACGCCGAACTGACCTGCAGTGAAGCCGGTGTCATCGGCCCGCTGGTGGGTTTGGTCGGCAGCCTGCAAGCCCTGGAAGCCTTGAAATTGCTGGCCGGTTTCGGCGAGCCGCTGGTGGGGCGGCTGTTGTTGATCGACGCCCTGACCACGCGTTTTCGCGAGTTGCGGGTCAAGCGCGATCCCGGCTGCAGCGTCTGCGGTAGCCAACATGGTTAAGGATGCGCCGATTGGTGTGTTCGACTCCGGTGTCGGCGGCCTGTCGGTGCTGGACGAAATCCAGCGTCTGCTGCCCCATGAGTCGCTGCTGTACGTGGCGGATGGCGGGAATATCCCCTACGGCGAGAAAACCCCGGCGTTCATCCTCGATCGTTCGCGACAGGTGGCGGCGTTCTTCCGTGAGAAGGGCGCCAAAGCGTTTGTGATTGCCTGCAACACGGCGACCGTTGCGGCGGTTGCCGATTTGCGTCAGGACTATCCCGACTGGCCATTGGTGGGCATGGAACCGGCAGTCAAACCCGCGGCCGCCGCGACCCGCAGTGGCGTCGTCGGCGTGCTGGCGACCACCGGCACCCTGCAAAGCGCCAAGTTCGCCGCCTTGCTCGACCGCTTCGCCACCGATGTGCGGGTGATCACCCAACCCTGCCCGGGCCTGGTGGAGCTGATCGAAACCGGCGACCTGGACAGCCCGGCCCTGCGCCTGCTGTTGCAAGGCTACGTGGAGCCGCTGATTGCGGCCGGTTGCGACACCATCATCCTCGGTTGTACCCACTACCCGTTCCTCAAGCCCCTGCTCGCCGAGATGCTCCCGCCGACGATCATTTTGATCGACACCGGGGCGGCAGTAGCGCGTCAATTGCAGCGTCTTTTGAGTGATCGCGAACTGCTGGCCACTGGCAATCCGCCGCCTGTACAGTTCTGGACCAGCGGCGATCCGCAGCATCTAAGAAATATCCTACCGACCCTATGGAAATCTCCCGGAGTTGTGAGTAGTTTTGGCGTGTGAAAAAAACGTGAAATAACGCCTTTATCCGCTGAACTTCTGGCTATACGGCAGCTTCTATAGCAAGTTAGCCGGTACAAAATCATACAACTTCGTTCGGAAGGGATGTTTCTCTATGAAGCGCTTGTTCTGTTTGGCTGCGATTGCGGCCGCAATGTTGGGGCACTCTTTTTCCGCACAGGCGGCAGGCCTGGAACTTGGGGTGGGAAGTACGAGCGATTCGACCATGACCTATCGGTTGGGGCTGACCTCGGACTGGGATAAAAGCTGGTGGCAGACCGATACGGGGCGCGTGACCGGGTACTGGAGCGGCGCCTACACCTACTGGGACGGTGACAAGCGGGCCAGCGTCAGCAGCCTGTCGTTCTCACCCGTGTTTGTGTATGAGTTTGCCGGGGAGAGGGTGAAGCCGTACATCGAGGCCGGCGTGGGTGTGGCCGTGTTCTCCCGCACGCGGGTAGAAGACAACAATATCGGCCAGGCTTTCCAGTTTGAAGACCGGCTGGGCTTTGGCTTGCGCTTTGTCGGTGGCAGTGAAGTGGGGATTCGGGCCACCCATTACTCCAATGCCGGGATCAGCAGCAATAATGATGGTGTAGAGAGTTATTCGCTGCACTACACGCTGCCGTTGTAGTTTTTTAAGCACACTGCAAAACCATTGTGGGAGCGGGCTTGCTCGCGAAAGCGGTATATCAGCCACGAATCAGTTGACTGACACACCGCTTTCGCGAGCAAGCCCGCTCCCACATTGGCTACTCATTGGTTCCGAAATCAGCGATACACCGTCGCAATCCCCTGGCGCTCATCGATGCACTCCGGCGCGCCCATCTCGAATTCCCGGCAGATCAGCGGCCGCTTCTCGTAAATCGTGCACATCATCGTGTCGCGGTCCAGCGCCGCGCACCAGCCGTCATCCAGGCGTAGCATGACTTCGCCGCCCCAATCGTCGGTATCGATAAAGCGATCGGGCACGCCGGTATCAGTGATCAGCATGACTTCCAGCTGGCAGCAGCACGCGGCGCAGGTGGAGCAGGTGACGGCAGGTTCGGCGATTTGGGTATGGGGGATGTTGGTCATAGGCGCGCAGTGTAAGGCAAGCGGCTCATAGGTGTGTGAAAGGCCTGACGGACGTCAATGCGCCAACTGCCTGGCGACCCAATGCAACAACGGAAAAATCATCCCCCAGAGTAACGCCAGGCCGATGACGGTCGGCACGGTGCCATAGCCGAAACTCACCCCCGCCAGTTGGCTGCCCGCGTAATAGGACAGCGGCCCACCCACCGCCCCCAACAAACTCGCAAGCCACCAGGGCTGCGCGCTCCAGGCCAGGCAATGGCGCAGCGTGGTCGCCAGCAATGCCCACAACAGGATCAGCCACAATGGCGCCAACAGCCCGGGCAGGCTGAAATGAAACACGCCGAATGCACGTAGCACGGTGTCGATCACGGTGCCCAACAAGGTGACGGCAACAATCACCTGGCCTTCCGCTGACCACGAACTTATCCACAGCAGGTGGATTACCAGCACCGCCAACCCCACCAACAGCCACAGACTGTCGCCGCCCAGCACACAGGCAAACCAGCCGCACTGGAACAGCACGGCATTTGCCAGTGGTTTAAGCATCAAAGCGCCCGAGCAGTGGCTGGGTCAGCGCCGCCGGCTTGGCCAGCAGCATCTGCGCGGTGCCGATGGTGCGCTCCATAAAGCCGCCTTCGCAGTAGCACAGGTAAAACTCCCACAGCCGCAGGAAGTATTCGTCGTAGCCCATTTCCGTCAGGCGGCTGTGGGCGCGACGAAAGTTCTCATGCCACAGGCGCAGGGTTCGCGCGTAGTGCAGGCCGAAGTCCTCCATGTGCAGCAGGTTCATGTCAGTGTCGCGGCTGACGACCTCCAGCATCTTCTGTACACAGGGCAGGGCGCCGCCGGGGAAGATATAGCGCTGGATAAAATCCACGCTGCTCTTGGCTTGTTCGTAGCGCTGCTCGCGAATGGTGATCGCTTGCAGCAACATCAGGCCGTTGCTCTTGAGCAACTGCGCGCACTGTTTGAAATAGGTCGGCAGGAAGCGGTGGCCCACGGCTTCGATCATCTCGATCGACACCAGCTTGTCGTACTGCCCGGTCAGGTCGCGGTAGTCCTCCAGCAGCAACGTCACCTGATTCTGCAAACCCAGGGCCTCGATGCGTTTTTCAGTGTAGGCAAACTGCTCTTTGGACAGGGTCGTAGTGGTGACCTTGCAGCCGTACTGCTGCGCGGCATAAATCGCCATGCTGCCCCAGCCGGTGCCGATTTCCAGCAGGTGGTCGGACGGTTTCAGCGCGAGCTTCTGGCAGATGCGTTCCAGCTTGTTCAGTTGTGCCTGTTCCAGTGTGTCATCGGCGGTGAGGAACTGCGCGGCCGAATACATCATGGTCGGGTCGAGGAATTCCTCGAACAGGTCGTTGCCCAGGTCGTAGTGGGCGGCGATGTTTTTCTGCGAGCCCTTGCGCGTATTGCGGTTGAGCCAGTGCAGGCCCTGGGTGAAGGGCCGCGCCAGTTTGGCCAGGCCACCTTCCAGCGCATCCAGCACGTCGAGGTTGCTGACCATCACCCGTACCACGGCGGTCAGGTCCGGGCTGCTCCAGTAACCATGGATAAATGCCTCGCCGGCGCCGATGGAGCCGTTGGCCGCCACCAGCCCCCACACGGCTGAATCGAGGATCTGGATCTCCCCCAGCAGGTGCGCTTCCCGTGCGCCGAAGACTTGCCGTTCGCCGTCCTCGATCACCACCAACTGGCCGTGGCGCAGTTGGCCGAGCTGGCGCAGCACGGCTTTGCGCAGCAGCGCGGCGGTCATGCCGTTGACGTTCAAGCGGTTGGATTTGACCGATAAGCTAGGGGATTTCATGGCGGCGATCCTTGGTGTATCCGACTGCGGTGCGAGAAGCGCCTTCGGCGGCGTGATGGGAAAAAATCGGCGTGCGTTTAAGCAAGAGGCGCAAGGCCTGCCAATAAATGGCCAGGCAGGTCTTGGCGGTCATCCACGGGAAGCGCCACAGGTAGCGGTGCAGGCTGGCGCGGTTCAGGGCTTCGCGTTGCAGGCTCAAGGTGGCGTCAAAGACTTTCAGTTCGCCCTGCCAGTCGGCCATATGCACGCCGAGCCTGGCGGCGGGCGGGCTGAAGCTCATGCGGTATTCCAGGTCCCGGGGCAAGAACGGCGACACATGAAACGCCTTGGCCACGGCGAAGTGCTGATGCTCACCGGCAGGCAGCGCCTGGGCCGGCAGCACGTAGTGATAGCGCTCGCGCCACGGGGTGTTGGTCACTTCACAAAGGATCGCGGCCAGCGTTCCGTCGGCCTCGAAGCAGTAGAAGAAACTCACCGGGTTAAAGGCCAGGCCCCAACTGCGGGCCTGGGTCAGCAGGCAGATAACGCCCGAGGGGATGCGCCCCAGGGCCTTGCCGACTTCTTGGCGCACGGCATCGGTCAAACTCATGCCGTGACGGGTCAATTCACGCAGGTAATCCTGCTGGCGAAACGCGAACGGCGCCCAGCGCTCACCCGCCAATGGCGACAAGCCGAACACTTCGTCCTGTTCGCTGAGGTCCAGGTACAGCAGGCCGATCCGGTAGCGGAAGGCATGGCCCTTTGGCGTAAACCGCCGATGGGCGATCCAGCCACTGTACAGGGCGCTGTTCACAGGATTTCCCCGAACGCCTTGGCCACGCGCAATGCGCTGACCACGCCGTCTTCGTGGAAACCGTTGGCCCAGTAGGCGCCGCAATAATAGGTGTGCTGCGCGCCGTGCAGTTCTTCCCAGCGCGCTTGGGCGGCCACGGCGGCCAGGCTGTATTGCGGGTGGGCGTAGGTGTAGCGGGCGAGGACTTTGAGCGGGTTGATCAGCGCCGTTTGGTTGAGGCTCACGCAAAAGGTGGTGGTGCTGTCGATGCCTTGCAGGATGTTCATGTCGTAGGTCACCGCCGCCTGTTTTTGCGCGCGGCCATCCAGGCGGTAATTCCAGCTGGCCCAGGCCAGTTTGCGCTCGGGCAGCAGACGGGTATCGGTGTGCAGGACGACGTCATTGTCGGCGTAGGGCAGGGCGCCAAGGATCTGTTGCTCGGCCAGGCTCGCATCCCCCAGCAACGCCAGGGCCTGGTCGCTGTGGCAGGCGAACACCACCTTGTCGAATGCCTCGCTGCCGGCGGCGCTGTGGATAACTGCGCCGATGGCTGAGCGCTCAACCCGGGTGACCGGGCAATTGAGGCGGATATTTTCGCGGAAGGACTGGGTCAGCGGTTCGATATAGCGGCTGGAACCGCCTTCGATCACGCACCACTGCGGCCGGTTGCTCACCGACAACAAGCCATGGTTCTTGAAGAACCGCACGAAGAATTGCAGGGGAAACCCGAGCATGTCAGCCAGGGACATCGACCAGATCGCCGCGCCCATCGGCACGATGTAGTGCTGGATAAATCGCTGGCCGTAGCCGCCCGCTTGCAGGTACTCGCCCAGGGTCATCTCGGCGCTGATGCGTTGCTCTTGCAGGTCCAGGGGCGCCTGGCGGTTGAAGCGCAGGATATCGCGCAACATGCCCCAGAACCCCGGCGACAGAATATTCCGGCGCTGGGCAAACAGGCTGTTGAGATTGTTGCCGTTGTACTCGAACCCGGCGTTCGGGTCGCACACCGAAAAGCTCATCTCGGTGGGTTTGTACGTCACGCCAATTTGCCCCAGCAGCTTGATGAAGTTGGGATAGGTCCAGTCGTTGAACACGATAAAGCCGGTGTCCACCGCATGGCTTTTGCCTTCCACCGTGACATTCACCGTATGGGTGTGCCCGCCGATGCGGTCGCCCGCTTCGAACAGGGTGATGTCGTGGCGGCGACTGAGCAGGTAGGCGCTGGTCAGCCCGGCAATGCCGCTGCCGATAATGGCGATCTTCACAGGTCGTCCTTTCTCGGCGGCGGGCTGCGCAGCATGCGTTTGCCAATGATCAACTGGACGCGGTTCGGCAGTTTCGACAGTGGCCACAAGGCGGCAATAAACAGGGCAGGGAAGGCAATTTCCAATGGGCGGTTCTGCAGCTTGGCGAAGATATGTCGCGCGGCCTTGTCCGCCGGCCAGCTCAAGGGCATCGGGAAGTCATTGCGGGCGGTCAGCGGCGTGTCGACAAACCCCGGGCTGACCACGGTGACGTCGATCCCTTCAGGCGACAGGTCGATACGCAGGGACTCGAACAGGTAACGCAGGCCGGCCTTCGACGCACCATAGGCTTCCGCCCTGGGCATCGGCAGGTAGGTCACCGCACTGGCCACACCGACCAGGTGCGGTGTATGACCGGCACGCAACAGCGGCAGCGCGGCCTCGATGCAGTAACTGCTGGCCAGCAGGTTGGTGCGCACCACGTGCTCGATGATCGAGGCGTCGAATTGCCTGGCATCCACGTATTCGCAGGTGCCGGCATTCAGGATCACCGTATCCAGCGAACCCCAGGCCACCGCGATGTGTTCACCGATCTCGCGTACGGTCTGGCTGTTGGTCAGGTCGCCGGCCACCACCAGCACTTGCCCGGGATATTGCTGGGCAAGCTGTTCCAGGGGCGCCTTGGAGCGGGAACTGAGGGCCACATGGGCACCGCTTTCGAGCAGCGTCTTGGCCAGTTCGGCACCGATGCCACTGCTGGCACCGGTCAACCAGTAACGACGTGGAAGGTTAACGCTCATCCCATTCTCCTTTTCAGCCAGCTGACCACACCGCCAAGGACCGGCACGTGTTCATACAGCAACTGTCCAGCGTCAAAATAGTCCCGGTGGCGATACACCTTGTCGCGCCACAGCAGGTGCGAGCAGCCTTCCACACGAATCACTTCGCCCTTGGCCAGGCGCGGGTGGCAGAAGCTCATTGTCCAGCGCAGATAGCCTTCGCCTTCCGCTACTTGATCAAAGCCATGGAAGTCAAAGCGCAACTGAGTGACGTTGTCGTACAGCTCGGCGAAGTAGCGGTGCAACGCCGGTAGCCCGTGCACCTCGTGCAGTGGGTCGGTGAAACTGATGTCCTGGCTGTACAGGCCGTCGAGCAGGTGCAGGTTGTGCTTGTCCACACTGGCGAACACCTGGGCGAAGCGGCGCAGGAAATCACTCATAAGCACCTCCGACCGCCTGGCGTGAAGGCAGGCTGCGGAAAGCGGCGAGGGCGCGCTCGCGGGATTTTTTCAAATCGACGATAGGACGAGGATAGTCTGCCACACCAAACAGGCCGCCCACGGCGTCGGGGTTGTGCACTTCCTTTTTGTTCAGCGCCGACAACTGTGGCAGCCAGTGCTTGATAAACACACCTTCGCCGTCGAATTTTTCCGATTGGCTCAAGGGGCTGAAAATCCGGAAGTACGGGGCCGAGTCGGTGCCGGTGGACGAGCTCCACTGCCAGCCACCGTTGTTGGCTGCCAGGTCGCCGTCGATCAGGTGACGCATGAAAAAGCGCTCGCCTTCGCGCCAGTCGATCAGCAGGTTTTTGGTCAGGAACATTGCCACCACCATGCGCAGGCGATTGTGCATCCAGCCGGTTTCCAGCAGCTGGCGCATGGCGGCGTCGATGATCGGCAGGCCGGTGCGTGCTTCCTGCCACGCTTTCAAGTCTTCCGGGCTGTTACGCCAGGCCACGGCTTCGGTCTCCGGGCGGAATGCGCGGTGGCGCGAGACCCGTGGGTAGCCCACCAGAATATGTTTGTAGAACTCGCGCCACAGCAGCTCGTTGATCCAGGTAATCGCGCCGATGTCGCCGCTTTCGAATTCACCCTGGTTGCTTTGCAGCGCGGCATGCAGGCACTGGCGCGGTGAAACCACGCCCGCTGCAAGGTAGGCCGAAAGCTGGCTGGTACCGGGCTTGGCCGGGAAGTCGCGTTCGTCCTTGTAGTAGCTGATTTGTGCGTCGGCGAACTGGTCGAGACGGCGCCGGGCTTCGGCTTCGCCGGCAGGCCACAGGGCGCGCAAGGCTTCGCTCGGGGTAGCGAAGCCCTCGACGTGATCCGGAACCTCGTCGCTTTTGAGTTTGAGCGGCGCCTGCGCCTTGGGAGTGGCGACCAAACGCGGCAAGGCGCCATGCAGGCGGCTGTAGCAGACCTTGCGGAACTGGCTGAACACCTGGAAGTAGGTGCCGGTCTTGGTCAGCACGCTGCCGGGCTGGAAAAACAACTGGTCCAGATAGGTGTGGAACGTGATGCCTTGAGCTTCGAGGGCCTTGGCCACGGCGGCGTCGCGGCGCTCTTCGTGGATGCCGTATTCGTCATTGACGTGCACCGACTCCACCGACAGTTCCTGGCACAGGCCTGCCAAAACTTCAGGTGCTTGATCCCAAGTGTCGGCATGGCGGATCAATAACGGAATGTTCAACTCGCCCAGCGCTGAGCTCAAGCGCTGCAGGTTGCGCAGCCAGAAATCGACCTTGCACGGCGCGTCATCGTGGGCCAGCCATTGCCCGGGGCTGATCAGGTAGACGGCCGCTGTCGGGCCACGCTGTGCGGCGGCGGCGAGGGCGGTGTTGTCATGTAGGCGCAGGTCGGTGCGCAGCCAGATCAAGTGCATTTAAATAAGTCCACGCTGGATCAGTACCTGATGGGCCGACAACGGGTCTTCGGCCAGGAGCAATTCAGGAATCTCTTGGGTTAATACGGACAGCTCCGCCTGGTGGATGCATACCGTTGGTCCGGTTATCAGTTTTGGGCAACTGAAGCCGCTCAACAGTTTGCCCAGCACCGAGGTATGGAGTGCCTTGCTCGAATACAGCAGTACCGCGCGGGGTTGCAGATGCTCGACGGCCAGGGCCAGTTCGCCTGCCGGCAATGGCCAGTCGAAAACTTCCACCGGGCAATCGGCGCTGCTGGCGAGCCAGGCGGTGAGCCACAGGTGCGGCTCCAGCGGCAGGTCGGAATGGTTGATCAGCAGCAGGGGGGCGCCGTTGAGCTGGCGGTTGTTGTGATACATCCGCGCACCGAATTTGCTGCGCAGCCAGGAATAGAAAAATACCCGTTCCATCTGCGCGCCGAACTGGCCTTGCCAGCGCAGTTCGAGCTCCTTGAGCAACGGCAATAACAGTTGCTCGCACAAGGTGCGCGGCGGGTACAGCGCCATGGCCTGGTTGAAGGCATCATCCACCCGGCGCTCGGCCAGTTCGCTGATGGCCTGCACAAGGTGCTGGCGGCGGTTGTGCCATTCGTTTTCCACCGGCGGCTCGCTGGTGGCTTGCGCGGTGTCGATCAGGCTCTTGACCTGGCTGACCGGCACACCGCGGTTGAGCCAGGTCAGGATGGTATGGATGCGTTGCACGTGCTCGGCACTGAACAGGCGGTGCCCCTTGGGCGTGCGCTGGGGCACGATCAGCCCGTAGCGCCGCTCCCAGGCGCGCAAGGTCACGGCGTTGACGCCGGTCTGGCGCGCCACTTCGCGGATCGGCAGCCAGCCTTGTTCGATGGCCTCGGCGATGTCTTCGCCAGGTTCTTGCAGGGGAAAAGTCATAGGTTAAATCGCATTACGCAGGCTGAGGTTTTCCGGGTGCGGTTGCAGGTAGGCCTGCTGCGCGATATAGCGGTCCGGATGCTGGCGAAAGTGGTGCTTGAGCAGCGTCAGCGGTACCACCAGCGGCACGATGCCCTGGCGGTATTGGCTGATGATGGTCTGCATTTCCTGTTTGTCTTCGGCGCTGATGGCTTGCTTGAGGTAGCCGCTGATGTGTTGCAGCACGTTGGTGTGGGTGCCGCGTGTGGCGCACTGGGTCAGGGCGCTCATCAGTTCGCTGAAGTAGCCGGCGGCCAAGGCGCCCAGGTCGACGTCCCTGGGCATGCTGCCCAGCAGGTTGCCGAGGCTTTTGTAATGCACCGGGCTGTGGGCCATCAGCAGGTATTTGTAGCGCGAGTGAAATTCCAGCAGGCGATGACGGGTCAGGCCTTCGGCGAGCAGTTGCTGCCAGGTGGCGTAGACGAACACCCGGGTCAGGAAGTTTTCCCGCAGCACCGGGTCATTCAGCCGACCGTCTTCTTCCACCGGCAGATTGGGGTGGCGTGCACAAAACGCCTGGGCGTAGATGCCGCGCCCGCCGCCGTCGATGGGCATGCCGTTGTCCTGATAGACCTTTACCCGCTCCAGGCCGCAGGACGGGGATTTCTGCATGAAGATGTAACCGCATAGGTCGGTGTGTTCAGCAGCCATTTGCTGGCCGTAATCGTCCAGCGGCTGGGTCACGTTAAGTTCGCGGTTTACGGTGCCAACGGCCTGTGGATTGAGCGGGTCGCCCACCAGGCGAATCGGCTCGCGGGGAATGCCCAGGCCAATGGCGACTTCAGGACACAGCGGCACGAAGTCGAAATAATCGGCCAGGGTCTGGCTACACAGCTGGGATTGTTTATGCCCGCCGTTGAAGCGCACGTTCTCGCCCAACAGGCAGGCGCTGATGGCGATTTTCGGTTTGCCGGTGGCGGGCAGGGTGCTGGACATGGCCAAACCTCGATGAAATTCCTGTACAGAGTTAAATTTCTGTACAACTTAATCTCATCATAGGTTTGAAGCTGTACAAGTCAAATAATTTGTACAAGTATTTGCGCAATGGCTATTTCCAGCCGATTTTCCAGTCTTCGGCGTTCTGCAGGGTTTGCCAGGCCAGGCGCTGCACGCGATGGCTCATCACGGCTTCCAGCTCGATTTCCTGCACATCGCCTTCGTCATCACGCAGCAGTTTGGTCACCAGAAAATGTTTTTCCTTGTGCTGCGGGCGGGCTGCTGTCCACTTCGACAGCAGCAGCCTGGCGGGATTGATGCGGTTCATCGCAGGTGCTCGATCAACCGCCGCGCCGCCTCCTGGCCGCTGAGCCACGCACCTTCCACGCGGCCTGACAGGCACCAGTCGCCACATACATACAGGCCCAGGTCGGCGTCGGCCAGCACGCCAAATTCATGGCTGGTGGACGGCCGCGCGTACAGCCAGCGGTGGGCGAGGGTGAAGGAAGGCGCCGGCATGGCGCTGTGCAGCAGTTCGGCGAAGGCGCCGTGCAGGTGTTCGATCACGGCTTCCTTGGACAGGTCCAGGTGTTGCTTGCTCCAGGTGCTGGTGGCGTGCAAAACCCAGGTGTCGAGGGTGGTGTCGCGCCCCGGTTTGCTGCGGTTGCGCGCCAGCCAGTCCAGCGGGCTGTCCTGGACGAAGCAGCCTTCCATGGGCGTATCCAGCGGCTTGTCGAAGGCCAGGGCAATGGCCCAGGTCGGGTCCATCTTGACCCCGGCGGCGACACTCGCCAGCTTGGGCGCAGCGGCCAGCAAGGCAGTGGCCTGGGGCGCCGGGGTGGCGATGATCACGTGGCTGAACGGGCCGTGGCTTTCGCCGTCGGCGTCCAGCAGGTTCCAGTGATGTTTACCCTGGAACACCTCGGTGATGCGGCAACCGAACTGCACCGGCAAGTCATCGAGCAGGGCGCGGGTGATCGCACTCATGCGCGGCGTGCCGACCCAGCGGATCTGTTCATCGGGGGAGGGCGTCAGTTGGCCGGACTTGAAGTTGTACAGCTGTGGCTTCCATTGCTCGGCGCAACCATTGGCCTGCCAGCGTTGCACCTCGTTGACGAAGCGCCGGTCGCGGGCGGTGAAGTACTGTGCGCCCATGTCCAGCGATCCCGCATCGCTGCGCTTGCTGGACATGCGACCGCCACTGCCGCGGCTTTTATCGAAGAGTTGTACAACGTGCCCCGCGTCTTTCAACGCTCGGGCGGCGGAGAGACCGGCGATGCCGGTGCCAATGATCGCGATGGGAACAGTCATGGGAGGCCTCGTTTTACCGTTGGGTACAGACTACGCCGACACCAATAGCTGTACAATATTGTTTTTTGGTATAAGTTTTGGCGTACCTGATCGTTTGGCGTGACCTATGGTTAAACCTGAAGGTTTAACCAGCGTTGCGCCCGATTAAAACATCCCTGTTTATAAAATAGACTAACGGTGGTCGGCGAACGTTACACGAGGAACAACTCATGCACATTTTGCTGACCGGCGGTACCGGTTTGATCGGCCGTCAACTTTGCCAATACTGGCTTGCCCAGGGCCATCGCCTCACGGTCTGGAGCCGCCATCCCGAACAAGTGGCTAAATTGTGCGGCGCCCAGGTGCGTGGCGTCGCCCGCCTGCAGGACATAAACGAGGCGGTGGACGCGGTGGTCAATCTGGCCGGCGCGCCGATTGCCGACCGGCCCTGGACGCATAAACGCAAGGCGCTGTTGTGGAGCAGCCGTATCGGCCTCACCGAAACGCTGCTGGCCTGGCTTGAGGGCCTTGAGCACAAACCGGCGGTGTTGATCTCCGGTTCCGCGGTGGGCTGGTACGGCGACGGCGGTGAGCGCGAGCTGACCGAAGACAGCGGCCCGGTGCAGGACGATTTCGGCAGCCAGTTATCCATTGCCTGGGAAGAAACCGCCCAGCGTGCCGAGGCATTGGGCATCCGCGTGGTGCTGGTGCGTACCGGGCTGGTGCTGGCGGCGGAGGGCGGCTTTTTGTCGCGGCTGTTGCTGCCGTTCAAACTGGCGCTGGGCGGGCCTATCGGCAATGGTCGGCAGTGGATGCCATGGGTCCATATAAAGGATCAAATCGCCCTGATTGATTTTCTTCTGCACAAGACCGATGCCAGCGGTCCTTATAATGCCTGCGCGCCACACCCGGTACGCAACCTGGAGTTCGCCAAGACCCTGGGCAAGGTGCTGCACCGCCCGGCGTTCATGCCCATGCCGGCGTTTGCCTTGCGCATCGGCCTGGGCGAGTTGTCCGGTTTGTTGCTGGGTGGCCAGCGGGCTTTGCCGCAGCGGCTGTTGGCGGCCGGTTTCACTTTCCAGTTCACTGAGTTGCATGCGGCCCTGGACGACTTGTCCAGCCGCCTCTAGAGATAGGATGTTGCATGACGGATCACGCGTTGTTACTGGTCAACCTGGGTTCACCGGCGTCCACTTCGGTGGCGGATGTGCGCAGCTACCTCAATCAGTTCCTGATGGACCCTTACGTCATTGACCTGCCATGGCCGGTTCGGCGTTTGCTGGTGTCGCTGATCCTGATCAAGCGCCCGGAGCAATCGGCCCATGCCTACGCCTCGATCTGGTGGGACGAAGGCTCGCCGCTGGTAGTTCTTAGCCGTCGCTTGCAACAACAGATGACTGCACAGTGGACCCAGGGGCCGGTGGAGTTGGCCATGCGCTATGGCGAGCCGTCGATTGAAAGCGTACTGACCCGGCTGGCGTCCCAAGGCATCCAGAAAGTGACCCTGGCGCCGTTGTACCCGCAGTTTGCCGACAGCACCGTGACCACGGTAATCGAAGAGGCCCGGCGCGTGGTGCGGCACAAAAAGCTGGCGATCGAGTTTTCGATTCTGCAGCCGTTCTACGATGAACCGGAGTACCTGGACGCCTTGGCCAACAGCGCCAGAGCCTATGTGGAAGAGGATTTCGATCACCTCCTGCTGAGCTTTCATGGGTTGCCCGAGCGCCACCTGAAAAAGCTCGACCCTACCGGGCAACACTGCTTCAAGGACGCCAACTGCTGCCAGAACGCCTCTCCCGAGGTGCTTGCCACGTGCTATCGCGCGCAGTGTTTCAGCGTTGCGCGGGATTTTGCCGAGCGCCTTGGCTTGCCGGATGGCAAATGGTCGGTGGCGTTCCAGTCGCGGCTGGGCCGGGCCAAGTGGATCGAACCGTACACCGAGGCACGCCTTGAAGCGTTGGCTCAGCAGGGCGTGAAGAAGCTGCTGGTGATGTGCCCGGCGTTTGTTGCGGACTGCATCGAGACACTGGAGGAAATTGGTGATCGCGGCCTGGAGCAATTCCGCGAAGCGGGGGGCGAAGAGTTGGTGTTGGTGCCGTGCCTGAATGATGACCCGCAGTGGGCGGCGGCGCTCAATACCCTGTGTGAAAGAGCGCCGGTCGCACTGTAATCAAGCCGAGTGAGGCCTGAATGTGGGAGCGGGCTTGCTCGCGAAGACGGTGGGTCAGTTAATGAAGATAGCGACTGAAACACCGCTTTCGCGAGCAAGCCCGCTCCCACATTGACTGTGCCCACTCTGGATTTGCGGGGTTACTCGTGATGCGGCTCGCCCTGAAAGCTCAGGGAACTGGAAAGAGCGCCGGTTGCACTGTAATCAAGCCGAGTGAGGACTAAATGTGGGAGCGGGCTTGCTCGCGAAGGCGGTGGGTCAGTTAATGAAGATGGCGACTGACACACCGCTTTCGCGAGCAAGCCCGCTCCCACATTGACTGTGCCCACTTTGGATTTGCGGGGTTACTCGTGATGCGGCTCGCCCAGGAAAGTCAGGGAACTGGAAAGAGCGCCGGTTGCACTGTAATCAAGCCGAGTGAGGACTAAATGTGGGAGCGGGCTTGCTCGCGAAGACGGTGGGTCAGTTAATGAAGATAGCGACTGAAACACCGCCTTCGCGAGCAAGCCCGCTCCCACATTGACTGTGCCCACTCTGGATTTGCGGGGTTACTCGTGATGCGGCTCGCCCTGAAAGCTCAGGGAACTGGAAAGAGCGCCGGTTGCACTGTAATCAAGCCGAGTGAGGACTAAATGTGGGAGCGGGCTTGCTCGCGAAGACGGTGGGTCAGTTAATGAAGATGGCGACTGACACACCGCCTTCGCGAGCAAGCCCGCTCCCACATTGACTGTGCCCACTTTGAATTTGCGGGGTTACTCGTGATGCGGCTCGCCCAGGAAAGTCAGGGAACTGAACAGTCCGCGAGTCGCGACATCAGCATTGTCTTTGAGCTGGATTTCCACCTGCGCCGCAATCACATTCAATCCTTCATTTCTCACCAGCACCCGGGCGCGACCGTCTTTATCGGTCTCGGTGCTCAGGGTGTTCGGTGCGTTGCGATAGTCTCCGATCAGCTTGACCCCAGCCGCCGGCTTGCCATCCAGCAGCACCCGTACCGGCAGTGATTTACCCGGGCCGACCGTCAGCGGATCAACTTCCGGCAAGATCAGTAGCTTGATCTGATCCAGCTGCGGCAACTTCGCCCCCGGCTGGTAGATCGCCAGGCTGTACTTGAAGGTCTGGGTCGACTCAATCGCCCCCGGCACCTTGCTGCGGCCCTCGTTGATCCACTTCTTGTCAGGCGTCTGTGACCACATCCCGTTATCCAGGGCGACCGCCAGTACAGCCGGCGATTTGAGCGGCTTCAGGCGCGCATGGTCGGGCAGACGTTCCACGGTCACCGGGATCATTTTGCCGCTGGCGTCGTAGGCCCAGGCGCCGCTGATTTTCTGCGCCTTGAACGCGTTGTCTTCGGCGCCGTGGCCGTAGATCACTTCGATATTGCCGCGCCGTTGTTCGGTCCACAGTCCGTGGGCCGAGACTTGGGTGGCAAACAGCAGGCCGAGCACGGCCAGGGATTTGAAGGCTTGCATGGTGACGTCCTTTTACAGGTTGAGGGTCAGGCTGACGGTGAAGTTGCGCGGCTCGCCGGGATTGACCCAGTAGTTGCTGTAGGAGCGCTCGTAGTACTTTTCATCGAACAGGTTGTTGAGGTTCAGGCCCACGGTGACGTTGTCGCTGGCCTTGTAATGGGCCAGTAAATCGACGGTGTGGTAGGCCGGTAATTCAAAGCTTTTGCCGGCTTCGCCGGAGCGGTCGCCGACGTAGGTAAAGGCCGCGCCGAGGTCGGAGCCACGCAACAGGCCGTCCTGGAATTCATACACCCCGAGCAAGCTGCCGCTACGTTTGGCTACGCCGAGAATCCGGCTGCCGGTGGGGATGGCTTTGTCGCCTTTGGTCACTTCGGCGTCGATGTAGGCAAAGGCGCCGATCACCCGTACGGCGTCAGTCACCTGGCCGGTCAGTTGCAGGTCAAAACCCTGGCTGCGGGCCTTGCCCATGGCGCGCTGTGTGTCGGTAGCCGGGTCCAGGGCCAGGACATTTTCTTTCTCGATATGGAAGGCGGCGAGGGTGGTGCTCAGGCGGTCGTCGAACAGCTCGCTCTTGATCCCTATTTCATACCCCACGCCTTCTTCCGGCTTGAAGGATTTGCCGCCGGCGTCCAGGCCATTGTTGGGTTTGAACGAGGTGGAGGCGTTGGCGAACAGGCCCACTTCAGGCGTCAGTTGGTAGAGCAAGCCGGCGCGTTGGGTCAGGGCGTCGTGGGTCTGCCGGCTTTTGGCATGGTTGCGGCTGAAGTCGTCGGTGTGTTGCTCGAAGTGTTCGAACCGCGCGCCGATCATCCCGCGCAGGCGGTCGGTGAAGATGATCTGGTCCTGCAGGTTCAGCGCCTGGCTTTTCACCTGTTCGAAAAAGTCAGTGCCGGAGCGCTTGCCGTTCGGTTTGGGCTGGCCATAGACCGGGTCATAGATGTCGATGGCGTAATCGCCGCCGGCGATGGCGGTCACCCGTTCTTTCTTGCGGTAGACCTCGTACTCGGTGCCGATCAGCAATTCGTGCTGCCAACTGCCGATGTCGAACCGACCGCGCAGTTCGAGCTGGGTAATGCTGTCATGCCAACCGGTGGAGCGCTCGCGGTAGCGGCGGCTGAGGGTGTGGCCATCGGCATCCAGCGCGCGGTTTTCCGAGGCGTTGCCCCACAGGCTGCCTTGTTTGTAATGGCTGGCCAGGCGCAGTTGCCAGGCATCGTTGAGGTGATGTTCGAGGCTGGCTTGCAGGCGGTTGTTGTGGTTGCGGATATCGCCGTCGTCGGGCTCGCCGAGAAAGGTCGAGCGGGAGACGCCGCTCCAGCGGTTGTTGGGCGCGACGATGCCGCGGTCGAAAGTGGAGCGGTGACGCACGAATTCACTTTCCACCAGCAGGTGTGTGTCCGGGTCCAGTTGCCAACTGATGGAGGGCGCGACGAAGACCCGTTTGGCCTCAACGTGGTTGCGGAAGCTGTGGTTGTCTTCCACCGCCAGGTTGACCCGCGATAACACGTTGCCCTCGCTGTCCAGCGGCGTGTTCACGTCCAGCGCGGTGCGGTAGCGGTCCCAACTGCCGGCGCTGGTCTGCAGTGTGGTGAAGGCCTCGGGCTGCGGCTTTTTGCTGACGATATTCACCGTGCCGCCTGGGTCACCACGGCCATACAGGCTGGCGGCGGGGCCTTTGAGCACCTCGATGCGCTCGATATTCGCCGCGTCCGGCGTGCTCGGGTAACCGCGGTTGGCGCTGAAACCGTTCACGTAAAACTCTAACGTGGTGAAGCCGCGAACGCTGTATTCGTAGAGCGTCAGGCCGCCGAAGTTGTTCTGTTTGGACACGCCGCCGGCAAACTCAAGGGCACGCTCGACGTTGGTGCTGCCCAGGTCGTTGAGTACCGAAGCGGGAATCACGCTGATGGATTGTGGGATATCCCGCAAGGCGGTGTCGGTTTTTGTGGCGCTGGCGGAGCGGGTGGCGCGATAGCCCTTGACCGGGCCGGTGGCTGATTCGTACGCCTCGCTGGTGATGCGGGTGGCTTCCAGTTCAACGGGGGCGGTGTCTTCGGCGTAGGCCGGGTCCACCAGCAAACCCAGGGCGATTCCCGCCAGCGGGGCAAATCTTCGAGACGGCATGATAGAGCGTTCCAATAGCGATATTGAAACAATATAACATGACTAATGAGAATGAATTTCTTTTGAAATATTAGGTAACAGGAGCCCGCGAACGGGCTCCCGAAGCCGTTATTCCTCTTCTTTCACCGGTGCAGGCGGCGGACGCAGGCCGATTTCCGCCGACAGCTTGATTTCCTTGCCATTGCGCATCACCTGGATCGCCACCTTGTCGGTGGGTTTGATCCGCGCCACCTGGTTCATCGACTTGCGACCATCCCCGGCCGGCTCGCCGTCGATGCTGAGGATCACATCCCCCAGTTGCAGGCCGGCTTTCTGCGCCGGGCCGTCGCGGAAGATCCCGGCGACCACGATGCCAGGGCGCCCGGTCAGGCCAAACGATTCGGCCAGTTCCTTGGTCAGCGGCTGGACTTCAATCCCCAGCCAGCCACGAATCACCTGGCCATGCTCGATGATCGACTTCATCACTTCAGTGGCCAGCTTCACCGGAATCGCGAAACCGATGCCCTGGGAGCCGCCGGACTTGGAGAAGATCGCGGTGTTGATGCCGGTCAGGTTGCCGTTGGCATCCACCAGCGCGCCGCCGGAGTTGCCCGGGTTGATCGCGGCGTCGGTCTGGATGAAGTCTTCATAGCTGTTGAGGCCCAACTGGTTACGCCCGGTGGCGCTGATGATGCCCATGGTCACGGTCTGGCCGACGCCGAACGGGTTGCCGATGGCCAGCGCCACGTCACCTACGCGCAGCCCTTCGGAGCGCCCGATGGTGATCGAGGGCAGGCCTTTCAAATCGATTTTCAGCACCGCGAGGTCGGTTTCCGGGTCGCTGCCGACCACGCGGGCCAGGGTTTCCCGGCCATCACGCAGGGCCACCACAATCTGGTCGGCGCCGGTGGTCACGTGGTTGTTGGTGAGGATGTAGCCTTCCGGGCTCATGATCACACCGGAGCCGAGGCTGGATTCCATGCGCCGCTGCTTGGGCGAGTTGTCGCCGAAATAGCGACGAAACTGTGGGTCTTCAAACAGCGGGTGCGCCGGTTTGTTGATGACCTTGGTGGTGTACAGGTTGACTACGGCGGGGGCAGCGATCACCACCGCATCGGCGTAAGTCACCGGGCCTTGTACCACCGCGCTGGTTTGCGGTGCCTGTTGCAGGTTGACATCAAGGGTCGGCAGGCCGACCAGTTGTGGATAACGCTGAATAATCAGCATCGCGATCAGCACGCCAGCCAACAATGGCCATCCAAAAAAACGCAGTGCCTTGAGCATGAAGAAAAATCCTGACAGGTTGCAGGGGGCGGGAGAGCGCCCATAATGTCGCGCATTATACGAGGCCGTGAGCGCCTCTGAACGGGATATTTAGGAGTCTTTTATGGCCGTTGCCCTGAGCACCTTAGTCGAGGAAGCGGACCGCTACCTTAATAGTGCCAAAATCGCCGATTACTGCCCCAACGGCCTGCAGGTCGAGGGCCGACCGCAAGTGCTGCGCATCGTCAGCGGCGTGACCGCCAGCCAGGCATTGCTGGACGCGGCGGTCGAAGCCCAGGCCGACCTGGTGCTGGTGCACCACGGTTATTTCTGGAAAGGCGAAAGCCCGTGCATCACCGGCATGAAGCAGCGCCGCCTGAAAACCCTGCTCAAGCACGACATCAGCCTGCTTGCCTATCACTTGCCGCTGGACCTGCACCCTGAGGTCGGCAACAACGTGCAACTGGCCCGGCAACTGGACATCACCGTCGAAGGCCCGCTGGACCCGGACAACCTCAAGGTCGTCGGCCTGGTGGGTTCCCTGGCCGAGCCGGCGTCGCCCCGTGATTTTGCCCGCCGCGTGCAGGAAGCCATGGGCCGCGAGCCGCTGCTGATCGAAGGCAGCGAGATGATCCGCCGCGTGGGCTGGTGCACCGGTGGTGGCCAGGGCTATATCGACCAGGCGGTGCTCGCCGGGGTTGACCTGTACCTGAGCGGCGAAGCCTCGGAGCAGACCTTCCACAGTGCCCGGGAAAACGACATCAGCTTTATCGCGGCCGGGCACCACGCCACCGAGCGTTACGGCGTGCAAGCCTTGGGCGATTACCTCGCACGGCGCTTCGCCCTCGAACACCTCTTCATCGATTGCCCAAACCCGATCTAACGAACACCACCGGACACATGTGGGAGCGGGCTTGCTCGCGAATGCGGTGCATCAGTCGCCATATGCATTGACTGACACACCGCATTCGCGAGCAAGCCCGCTCCCACATTTGATCGAGTCGAGCCAAACCCAGCGGTATATTGATATACCGTTTCGATCTAGCCAGCCCCCTCAATAGAATCAGGCGCTGTGCTAGCATGCCCCGCTCGAACACGGCCCGCTGGCCGTCCATAAGATCGTTTTTCCGTGAGTAACCATGGTCGACAAACTGACGCATCTGAAACAGCTGGAGGCGGAAAGCATCCACATCATCCGCGAGGTCGCCGCCGAGTTCGATAACCCGGTGATGCTCTACTCGATCGGTAAAGACTCCGCCGTGATGCTGCACCTGGCACGCAAGGCCTTTTTTCCGGGCAAGCTGCCGTTTCCGGTGATGCACGTCGACACCCGCTGGAAATTCCAGGAGATGTACAAGTTCCGCGACAAGATGGTCGAAGAGCTTGGTCTTGAGTTGATCACTCACGTCAACCCGGACGGGGTGGCGCAGGGCATCAATCCGTTCACCCACGGCAGCGCCAAGCACACCGACATCATGAAGACCGAGGGCCTGAAACAGGCGCTCGACAAGTATGGTTTCGACGCTGCATTCGGCGGTGCCCGTCGCGATGAAGAGAAATCCCGTGCCAAAGAGCGCGTGTACTCGTTCCGCGACAGCAAGCACCGCTGGGACCCGAAAAACCAGCGCCCGGAGCTGTGGAACGTCTACAACGGCAACGTCAACAAAGGCGAGTCGATCCGTGTGTTCCCGCTGTCCAACTGGACCGAGCTGGATATCTGGCAGTACATCTACCTGGAAGGCATCCCGATTGTCCCGCTGTATTTCGCCGCCGAACGCGAAGTGATCGAGAAGAACGGCACGTTGATCATGATCGACGACGACCGCATCCTCGAGCACCTGTCCGACGAAGACAAAGCCCGAATCGTCAAAAAGAAAGTACGTTTCCGTACCCTTGGCTGCTACCCGTTGACGGGCGCGGTGGAGTCCGAAGCCGAGACGCTGACGGACATCATTCAGGAAATGCTCCTGACGCGAACTTCCGAGCGCCAGGGCCGTGTCATCGACCACGATGGTGCAGGCTCGATGGAAGATAAAAAACGTCAAGGCTATTTCTAAGGGGCTGTCATGTCGCATCAATCTGATTTGATCAGCGAGGACATCCTCGCCTACCTGGGCCAGCACGAGCGCAAGGAAATGTTGCGCTTCCTGACCTGTGGCAACGTCGACGACGGCAAGAGCACCCTGATCGGGCGCCTGCTGCACGACTCCAAGATGATCTACGAGGATCACCTGGAAGCCATCACCCGCGATTCGAAAAAATCCGGCACCACCGGTGACGACATCGACCTGGCGTTGCTGGTCGACGGCCTGCAGGCCGAGCGTGAGCAGGGCATCACCATCGACGTTGCCTACCGCTACTTCTCCACCGCCAAGCGCAAATTCATCATCGCCGACACCCCCGGCCATGAGCAGTACACCCGCAACATGGCCACCGGTGCCTCCACCTGTGACCTGGCGATCATCCTGATCGACGCCCGCTACGGCGTGCAGACCCAGACCCGTCGCCACAGCTTCATCGCCTCGTTGCTGGGCATCAAGCACATCGTGGTGGCCGTCAACAAGATGGACATCAATGGCTTTGACCAAAGCGTATTCGAGTCGATCAAGGCTGATTACCTGAAGTTTGCCGACGGTATCGCGTTCAAGCCGAGCACCCTGGCCTTCGTGCCGATGTCGGCCCTCAAGGGCGACAACGTGGTGAACAAGAGCGAGCGTTCGCCCTGGTACACCGGGCAGTCGCTGATGGAGATCCTCGAGACCGTCGAGATCGCCAACGACCGCAACTACACCGACCTGCGTTTCCCGGTGCAGTACGTCAACCGTCCGAACCTGAACTTCCGTGGTTTTGCCGGCACCCTGGCCAGCGGCATCGTGCACAAGGGCGACGAAGTCGTGGTGCTGCCGTCGGGCAAGAGCAGCCGCGTCAAATCCATCGTCACCTTTGAAGGTGAACTGGAAAACGCAGGTCCCGGCCAGGCCGTGACCCTGACCATGGAAGACGAAATCGACATCTCCCGTGGCGACCTGCTGGTGCATGCCGACAATGTGCCGCAAGTGACCGATGCTTTCGACGCCATGCTGGTGTGGATGGCTGAAGAACCGATGCTGCCGGGCAAGAAATACGACATCAAGCGCGCCACCAGCTACGTGCCGGGTTCCATCACCAGCATTGTGCATCGCGTGGATGTGAACACCCTGGAAGAAGGCCCGGCGAGCGCCTTGCAGTTGAACGAGATCGGCCGGGTCAAGGTCAGCCTCGACACGGTCATCGCCCTGGACGGTTACGCGAGCAACCGCACCACCGGCTCGTTCATCGTCATCGACCGTTTGACCAACGGCACCGTGGCTGCGGGCATGATCATCGCGCCGCCGGTGACCCATGGCAGCGCGGCGCAGCACGGCAAACTGGCTCACGTGGCCACCGAAGAACGCGCCCAGCGCTTCGGCCAGCAACCGGCGACCGTGTTGTTCAGCGGCTTGTCGGGCGCCGGCAAAAGCACCCTGGCCTACGCGGTTGAACGCAAACTGTTCGACATGGGCCGTGCGGTGTTTGTGCTGGACGGCCAGAACCTGCGCCACGACCTGAACAAGGGCTTGCCGCAGGACCGTGCCGGGCGTACCGAGAACTGGCGTCGTGCCGCGCACGTGGCGCGTCAGTTCAACGAAGCCGGCTTGCTGACGTTGGCGGCGTTTGTTGCCCCGGATGCTGAAGGGCGTGAACAGGCCAAGGCGCTGATCGGCGGTGATCGTTTGCTGACCGTGTACGTGCAGGCTTCGCCTTTGGTGTGTGCCGAGCGTGATCCGCAAGGTTTGTACGCGGCGGGCGGCGATAACATCCCGGGTGAGTCGTTCCCGTATGACGTGCCGTTGAATGCGGACCTGGTGATCGACACCCAGGCGTTGTCGCTGGAAGACAGCGTCAAGCAAGTGCTGGAACTGCTGCGCCAGCGCGGCGCGATCTAAGCTTCACGCGCGCAAAAAAGCCCGCCATGTTGGCGGGCTTTTTTTATGGGGCCTTGGAAACAACTCGGTCAAATGGGGGAGCGGGCTTGCTCGCGAAAGCAGAGTGTCAGCCGCCACATGTATAGGCTGGCACACCGCATTCGCGAGCAAGCCCGCTCCCACATTTTGATCAGTGACTGGCGGGATAATCTGTGTGCAATTTGGCGAGCAACACATCCTTCTCTTCCCACAACCGGTTGATCCAGCCCTGGAACGCCAACCGATACTCCCCATCCTGCTCATAATTCTTGCCGATAAACTCGGCCGGAATCTGCACCTCTTCAAACTGCACGACAACGTCCTTCACATTCCCGCACAGCAAATCCCAATAACCGGGGCGCCCACCAGGATAGTGAATGGTCACGTTCACCAGCGACTTCAGCTGTTCACCCATGGCATCCAGCACAAAGGCAATGCCGCCGGCCTTGGGCTTGAGCAGGTAGCGAAACGGTGACTGTTGCTGTGCATGCTTGCCCGGGGTAAACCGCGTGCCTTCGGCAAAGTTGAAGATTCCCACCGGGTTGTGGCGAAACTTCGCGCAGGTCTTGCGGGTAGTTTCCAGGTCCTTGCCTTTCTTTTCCGGGTGCTTTTCCAGGTACGCCTTGGTGTAGCGCTTCATGAACGGGAAGCCCAGCGTCCACCACGCCAAGCCAATCACCGGGACCCAGATCAGCTCTTGCTTGAGGAAGAACTTCAGCGGGCGAATGCGCCGGTTGAGCACGTATTGCAGCACCATGATATCGACCCAGCTCTGGTGGTTGCTGGTCACCAGATATGAGTGTTCATAGTCCAGGCCTTCCAGGCCTTTCAGGTGCCAGCGGGTGCGTCGCACCAGGTTCATCCAGGCCTTGTTGTTGCTGATCCAGGCCTCGTGGGTCTGGTTCATCAGCCATTCGCTGAAGCGCTTGGCAAACGGCAGCGCCTTGAACAGCGCCACGATAAACAGGAACGAGCACAGCAAAATCGTATTCAACGCCAGCAACAGCGAGGCGATCACCCCGCGCACGGCGGCAGGTAGAAAATCCAGCATTTAGACATCCATAGGTCGGTTGGCGGCTTGAATCGCGGTCAATGCGATCGTGTACACGATATCGTCCACCTGCGCCCCGCGGGGCAGGTCGTTCACCGGTTTGCGCAGGCCTTGCAGCATTGGGCCCAGGCTGACGCAATCGGCACTGCGCTGCACGGCCTTGTGGGTGGTGTTGCCGGTGTTGAGATCCGGGAACACGAACACCGTGGCCTTGCCCGCCACCAGGCTGTTGGGCGCCAGTTGCCGGGCCACGCTTTCGTTGGCGGCGGCGTCGTACTGCAACGGGCCGTCGATCAGCAGCGAGCTTTGGGCTTCGTGGGCCAGCAGGGTGGCTTCGCGGACCTTCTCGACTTCTTCTCCCGTGGCCGAATCACCGCTGGAGTAACTGATCATCGCCACCCGTGGCGTGATACCGAATGCGGCGGCCGAGTCGGCGCTTTGCAGGGCGATTTCCGCCAGCTCCGCCGCGCTGGGGTGCGGGTTCATCACGCAGTCGCCGTATACCAGCACTTGCTCGGGGAACAGCATGAAAAACACCGACGAGACCAGGGTGCAGCCCGGCGCGGTCTTTATCAGTTGCAAGGCCGGGCGAATGGTATTGGCAGTGGAGTGGATGACGCCGGAGACCAGGCCGTCCACTTCATCCAGAGCGAGCATCATGGTGGCGATCACCACGGTGTCTTCCAGTTGCTGCTCGGCCATCGGCGCGTTGAGGCTTTTGGTTTTGCGCAGGGCCACCATCGGCTCCACGTAGCGCTGGCGAATCAGGTCGGGGTCGAGAATCTCCAGGCCTTCGGGCAGCTCGATGCCATGGGCGCGGGCTACGGCTTCCACGTCGGCCGGCTTGGCCAACAGTACGCAACGGGCGATCCCGCGTGCCTGGCAGATGGCGGCGGCCTGCACGGTCAGCGGCTCGCTGCCTTCGGGCAACACGATGCGCTTGTTGGCCGCCTGGGCGCGCTGGATCAGTTGATAACGGAACACCGCCGGCGACAGGCGCATCTCCCGCGGCGTGCCGCAGCGTTGGTGCAGCCAGCGGGCGTCGAGGTGGCTGGCGACGAAGTCGGTGATGATCTCCGCACGTTCGCGGTCATCAATCGGGATTTCCTTGTTCAGGCTGTTGAGCTGGTTGGCCGTGTCATACGAGCCGGTGCTCACCGACAACACCGGCAGCCCGGCCTGGAACGCGCCACGGCACAGGTCCATGATCCGTGGGTCGGGCAGGGTGTCGCTGGTCAGCAACAGGCCCGCCAGCGGCACGCCGTTGATGGCGGCCAGGCTGACAGCGAGGATGATGTCGTCGCGGTCGCCGGGGGTCACCACCAATACGCCGGGCTTGAGCAGCTCCACAGTGTTACGCATGGTGCGGGCGCAGATGATGATTTTGGTCATGCGCCGGGTTTCGTAGTCACCGGCGTTGAGGATCTGCGCGCCCATCAGGTCGGCCACGTCGCGGGTGCGCGGGGCGTTGAGTTCCGGCTGGTAGGGGATGCAGCCCAACAGGCGGAAATCGCCGCTGCGCAACAACGGCGAATGCTCTTTGAGCCGTGCCGAGAACGCCTCCATGCTTTCGTCGGTGCGCACTTTGTTGAGGATCACGCCCAACACTTTTGGATCTTTCGGGCCGCCGAACAGCTGGGCCTGCAATTCCACGCGGCCGGAGAGTTCGGTCAGCACTTCGTTTTCCGGGGCCGAGACCAGGATCACCTCGGCGTCCAGGCTCTTGGCCAGGTGCAGGTTGACCCGGGCCGCATAGCTTGCGCTGCGGGTCGGCACCATGCCTTCGACGATCAGCACGTCCTTGCCCACGGCGGCTTGCTGGTAAAGGGTGATGATTTCTTCCAGCAGCTCGTCGAGCTGGCCGTCGCCGAGCATCCGTTCGACATGGGCCAGGCCCAGAGGCTGGGGCGGTTTCAGGCCGTGGGTGCGGGCCACCAGCTCGGTGGAGCGCTCGGGGCCGGTGTCGCCGGGGTGCGGCTGGGCAATCGGTTTGAAGAAGCCGACTTTCAGCCCGGCCCGTTCAAGGGTGCGCACCAGCCCAAGGCTGATGGAGGTCAGACCCACACCAAAATCGGTGGGCGCGATAAAAAAAGTCTGCATGCGAATTCTCTGGAGGTGCATGGCTTCGGTGGCGGCCTATGGCTGGCTGCCTACCGGGAATCAGGTGCCAAGGTTATCTTTATCTGAGCCTTGCGCACACCAGCCGCACGTAAAGGGCTTGTCTATTTTTTCAAGGCGTTGCGCCGGGTCCGTGACCCAGGCCCGGGATTGCCAGGGTGGCTGGTGGCGCAGGTGCTGGGTGTGGCCGCAGGAAAGCTCGACGACCCAGTGCCGGTCTTCGTCCTGGTGAAATCCGACGACCGTCGGGTCAGTTGTTCGACCCCGTCCGTCCGGGTTGTGTTCGCTTTCGGGCAAATCCTTGTTTAGACTTGTCCGTTCTTCATTCTTCTGCAAAAGGTCTCGCCCCATGCCGATCGCCGCCAATAAGGCTGTCTCCATTGACTATACCCTGACCAACGACGCTGGTGAGGTCATCGACAGTTCTGCCGGCGGCGCGCCGCTGGTCTACCTGCAAGGTGCAGGTAACATCATCCCGGGCCTGGAAAAGGCCCTGGAAGGCAAAGAGGTCGGTGACGAACTGACCGTTGCCGTAGAACCTGAAGATGCCTACGGCGAATACGCTGCCGAACTGGTCAGCACCCTGAGCCGCAGCATGTTCGAAGGTGTCGACGAGCTGGAAGTGGGCATGCAGTTCCACGCTTCCGCTCCGGACGGCCAGATGCAAATCGTCACCATCCGTGACCTGGACGGCGACGACGTGACCGTCGACGGCAACCACCCGCTGGCTGGCCAGCGCCTGAACTTCCAGGTGAAGATCGTCGCTATCCGTGACGCTTCCCAGGAAGAAGTGGCCCACGGCCACGTGCACGGCGAAGGTGGTCACCACCATTAATTGACTGAGCGACGCTCTGTCAGTTGGAAAAAGGCGCCTTCGGGCGCCTTTTTCATTTGGCGGCTATTCTTGCCGACTTGGCGGCTGTAATCTCGAATGGCCGTTACGAAGAACATGGGATATCTGGAGTTCGTCATGAGTGCTTTCCACGACCTTAAACTCAAAGCCCTGGATGGTCAGGAGCTGTCTCTGGCGCCCTTCAAGGGGCAAGTCGTGCTGGTGGTCAACGTCGCCTCCAAATGTGGGTTGACCCCACAGTACGCCGCGCTGGAAAACCTCTATCAGCAATACAAAGACCAGGGTTTCACCGTACTCGGGCTGCCGTGCAATCAATTTGCCGGGCAGGAACCGGGTACTGAAGAAGAAATCCAGGAATTCTGCAGCCTCAACTACGGCGTGACCTTTCCCCTGGGCAGCAAGCTTGAGGTGAATGGCCACGATCGCCACCAGCTGTATCGATTGCTGGCGGGCGAGGGCGCCGAATTTCCCGGGGACATCACCTGGAACTTCGAGAAGTTCCTGTTGGGCAAGGACGGCCGGGTGCTGGCGCGTTTCTCGCCGCGTACACCGCCGGATGACCCCTCCATTATTCAGGCGATCGAAAAAGCATTGAGCTGATACTTTCAGCATTGTCGAGTGAGTTTCTGTGGCAAGGGAGCTTCCTGTGGCAGGGAGTCTCCTATGGCAAGGGAGCTTGCTGTGGCGAGGGAGCTTGCTCCCGTTGGGCTGCGAAGCAGCCCCATGCCCTCCCGCTTTTACCCCTTAATCACCCCAATCAATAGTGCTATCCAACACGCTGCACACTCCATATTATCCACATCATAAATTCCTTTCCGATGGAGTGCTCCCATGCCTGTCCAAGCTTTGTTCAAACCGTTCCAGCTCGGTGCACTGCAACTGCCGAGTCGCGTGGTCATGGCGCCGATGACCCGTTCCTTTTCTCCGGGTGGCGTGCCCAACTCCAAAGTGATCGAGTACTACCGCCGCCGCGCCGCCGCCGGTGTCGGCCTGATCATCACCGAAGGCACCGTGGTCGGCCACCCGGCTTCCAACGGCTACCCGAACGTCCCGCATTTCTATGGTGAAGCCGCCCTGGCCGGCTGGAAGAAAGTAGTCGACGCGGTACATGCCGAAGGCGGCAAGATCGTTCCGCAACTGTGGCATGTGGGCAGCGTTCGGCGCATCGGCACCGAGCCGGATGCCAGCGTCCCGGCTTACGGCCCCACCGAAAAACTCAAGGACGGCAACGTCGTCGTCCACGGCATGACCGTGCAAGACATCAAGGACGTGATCGCCGCGTTCGCCCAGGCTGCCAAGGATGCCCAGAGCATCGGCATGGACGGCGTTGAAATCCACGGCGCCCATGGCTACCTGGTGGACCAGTTCTTCTGGGAAGGCACCAACCAGCGCACCGACGAATACGGCGGCAGCCTGGCCAACCGTTCGCGTTTCGCCATCGAGTTGATCCAGGCCGTCCGCGCCGCCGTGGGGCCGGACTTCCCGATCATCCTGCGTTTCTCCCAGTGGAAGCAGCAGGACTACACCGCGCGCCTGGTGCAAACCCCGGAAGCCTTGGGTGAATTCCTCAAGCCGCTGTCTGACGCCGGCGTGGATATTTTCCACTGCTCCACCCGCCGTTTCTGGGAGCCGGAATTCGAAGGCTCCGAGCTGAACCTGGCCGGCTGGACCCGCAAGCTCACCGGCAAGCCGACCATCACCGTGGGCAGCGTCGGCCTGGATGGCGAGTTCCTGCAGTTCATGGTCAACACCGACAAAGTGGCGCAACCCGCCAGCCTGGAAAAACTGCTGGAGCGCCTGAACAACGACGAGTTCGACCTGGTCGCTGTGGGTCGTGCGCTGCTGGTGGATCCGGATTGGGCACTGAAGGTTCGCGAAGGCCGTGAAGGCGACATCCTGCCGTTCAGTCGTGAGGCGTTGACGACCCTCGTTTGACGCGCACACGTTTAACTGCGTGGCTGCAAAAAATGCCTGGAACCAGTTTCCAGGCATTTTTGCCAAGTTGCCTTGAGTTGTATTAAAACTTCAGCTGGTTTTTTTCCTGCTCCTGCTGCTCCTGCTGCTCCTGCAATGCAAGGAGGCCTGCTTGTTGATCGTCAGGCCGCTTGCCGCGAATACCCCCGTTCTCTAAGCCCGAAGGCGCAGGAGGCAGACTGAACGACGAAGGCTGGATGCTGTTGAGTGGCATCGACATGGGTGAACTCCACATATTTTATCTAAGAGTATTTGGGCTTTATGGCTGGTTCTTCCTATGACCCTGAACAACCTGCCACTGATGTTGTGGTGTTCACCTGCGCACTAGTTCCCAACTGCAACTCGCAACATTCCCCCTCACGCAGCACTGAGTTGGCTTGTCTACTGGTCATGCAAGGGTGTTCGCTTGGGCAGATCAAAAATATCTACATCGAATACTAGACATTCATAGTGTTGCTGCTGACTTTGTACACACTCGATATGCCCCTGCATACATCCAGTAACTTGCTTTCAAACTGCTCAATAATTGCCGGCCAGCCCTGGCGACTGGCGTGTTGTCGGGCATTGAGCCTGACCCTGCGCAAACTTTCACGCTCCTCCAACAACCAGTTGGCGGCATCACAAAATGCCTCCTCGTCCCCAGGCATCGCCAGCACACCGTTGTAACCATGGCGAATATGCTGGGTTGCAGCTGCCTGGTCGTAAGCCACCACCCCCAACCCTGCGGCCATGGCCTCTAACACTACATTGCCAAAGGTTTCGGTCAGGCTGGGGAACAGGAACAGATCCCCTGAGGCGTAGTGCCGAGCCAGCTCCTCATCGCGTCGGGTACCGCAAAAAATTGCCTGAGGCAGCGATTTCTCAAGCATTGTCCGTTGGGGGCCATCGCCGACAATGATCAGTTTCAACCGGCGCTGTGGGTAAGTGGTTTGCAGCGAGTCGAAGCAGCGCTTGAGCAGCCCGAGATTTTTTTCCTGGGCCAGGCGTCCGACGTGCAGCACGGCGATGTCTTCATCGCTCAGCCCCCACTGCTCACGCAGGGCTGGGTCGCGTTTGGCCGGGTGAAACAGCTGGCTGTCGACACCGCGCGCGAGCATGCCCAGGCGCTCGAAATGGCGCCGCTCCAGCTCCAGTCGCTGGCTGGCGCTGGGCACCAGGGTCAGGGTCGAGCGATTATGGAACCAGCGCAGATAGTGGGTTAGCACCCGGCTCAGCATGCCCAGGCCGTACTGGTTGGAATACTGCTGGAAGTTGGTGTGGAAGCCACTCACCACGCTGATCCCCAGGCGCCGCGCCGCCCGCAACGCCGACAAACCCAGTGGGCCCTCCGTGGCGATATACAACACATCCGGGCGCTGGCGGGTCCAGCGCCGCAACAGCTTGTGCATCGACGACTGGCCCCATTGCAGCCCCGGGTAGCCCGGCAGCGGCCAGCCGCGACAGAGCATCAGGCCGTCGTCGCTGGGCCGGCTCTGGTCGCTGCCCTGGCGCGGGCGAACCAGTTCGACTTGATGCCCGCGCGCGCGCAAACCGTCACACAGGCGGCCAAGGGTATTGGCCACCCCGTTGATCTCAGGCGGGAAGGTTTCGGTGATCAGGGTGATGTGGAGCGAAGCTGTCGTCATGACCCACAGTGTCGGCGTGGGCCATGTCGTCATTGTGTCTTTTGGATGATGGATTTGTGACGGCTCAGGCCTTTTTAATGGCCATGGCCTCGGCGCCCTGCTCACGCACCCAGAACAACGTCGCCCCGGCCACCGCTGCCGGCATCATCAGCAGGTTGACCACTGGCACCAGCAGCACCAGGTAGACGATGCTGCCAAAACTCATGCTCTGCCAGCGCTTCTGGCGCAGCCAGGCGAGCATTTCGTTCCAGCCCAGCTTGTGGTTGTCGGCCGGGTAGTCGATGTACTGGATCGCCATCATCCACACACCAAACAGCAGCCACAGCGGCGCCGCCACCAGGTTGACCACTGGGATGAACGACAGGATAAACAGGCCGATGGCCCGGGGCAGGAAGTAACCCAGTTTGCGCATTTCCCGGGCCAGGGTGCGCGGGACCATGGCCGCCAGTTCGCCCCAGCTGAACGCCGGGAAATCATCGGTGCCGCGCACCACCACTTCGACCTTTTCCGACAGAAAGCCGTTGAACGGCGCGGCAATGATGTTGGCAAGCATGGTAAAGGTGAAAAACACCATCAGCACCACCAGCACCACGAACAAAGGCCACAACAGGTAATTGAGGAAGCTCAGCCAGCTCGGCAGCGTCGGCATGAGTGTGTCGACCCACAGGCTGAACTGATGGCCGGCGAAGTAGATCAATCCGACGAACAGGATCAGGTTGATTGCCAGCGGCAGCAGCACAAACAGCCGCAGGCCGGGGCTGAGTACCAGTTTGAGACCTTCGCGCAGGTACTGTGGGCCTGAAAGAACGGGGGCGGGCATGGATAACTCCGGGCAATAGGGGCGAACGCGCCGACCTTACCGGCTTTGGGAGTACCGGGAAAGCACGGCCCGCATCGCCACATTAACGGTAACAAAGGTGTCGATTAATAGAAGGCATGGGATAGAGACCACCTATGAGCTGGATTGTTAATCCGTATTTCCTTAATCTTGCCTCCCTCTATACGCTGCACCCATTATTTTCAGGATCTGCGAGTTCAAGCCTTCCCCAAGTGCTTCGCGGTCCTTTTTTATTCCAGCCGTTCTGTAGTCCGGGCGGTCGATAGGAGTGAGTCATGTCTGATACCCGTCATTCGCGAGTGATTATTCTCGGTTCCGGCCCTGCCGGTTACAGCGCTGCCGTCTACGCTGCCCGGGCCAACCTCAAGCCGTTGCTGATCACCGGCATGCAAGCGGGCGGTCAGTTGACCACCACCACTGAAGTCGACAACTGGCCGGGCGACGTCCACGGCCTGACCGGCCCGGTGCTGATGGAGCGCATGAAAGAGCACGCCGAGCGTTTCGAAACCGAGATCGTGTTTGATCACATCAACAAGGTCGACTTCTCCAAGAAGCCTTACAGCCTGACCGGCGACAGCGGCGTGTATACCTGTGACGCGCTGATCATCGCCACCGGCGCCAGCGCTCGTTACCTGGGCCTGCCGTCGGAAGAAGCGTTCATGGGCAAGGGCGTTTCGGCCTGCGCAACCTGCGACGGTTTCTTCTACCGCAATAAGCCAGTGGCTGTGGTCGGTGGCGGCAACACCGCGGTGGAAGAAGCGCTGTACCTGGCCAACATCGCCAGCACCGTGACCCTGGTTCACCGTCGCGAGACCTTCCGCGCCGAGAAGATCCTGATCGACAAGCTGCATGCCCGCGTGGCCGAAGGCAAGATCATCCTCAAGCTCAACGCCACCCTGGACGAAGTCCTGGGCGACAACATGGGCGTGACCGGTGCTCGCCTGAAGAACAACGACGGCAGTTTCGACGAGCTGAAAGTCGACGGTGTGTTCATCGCCATCGGCCACACTCCGAACACCTCGTTGTTCGAAGGCGTGCTGGATGCCAAAGACGGTTACCTGATCGTGCAGGGCGGCCGTGAAGGCAATGCGACTGCCACCAACATCGAAGGTATCTTCGCTGCCGGTGACGTGGCCGACCACGTGTACCGCCAGGCGATCACCTCCGCCGGCGCCGGTTGCATGGCGGCACTGGATGCCGAGCGTTACCTCGACGGTTTGAAGGACGCTTCGTTCTAAACCGTAGAAACAAAAAAACCGGCTGCGAGGCCGGTTTTTTTATGCACGGGATTTGATGATCACCGCAGTCCAAATGTGGGAGCGGGCTTGCTCGCGAAAGCGGTGTGTCAGTCACCCGATGTATTGACTGACACTCTGCTTTCGCGAGCAAGCCCGCTCCCACATTTTGATCTATGTCTGACTCAGGATTTGCGGGTCAGTGGCTGTGCGGCAAACTTCACACCCGCCAACCCATGCTCGATCAGCGCACGAATGTTGCCATGGTCACTGCCTTCAGGCGTGGCCAGCACCGAACGGTAATGCTCGCCAAACGCCAACAGCGCTTCCTGGTCGCTCAAGCCTTCCAGCAGCGCCAGGCCCAGGGTCTTGCACGAACCTTCGTTCTGCCCGGCGGCGTTTTCCACGCTGCCATTGGTGAACGCTTGTGGCTGGTAGTCGTAACCCGCAGCTACAAAGGCCAGGGTATCGGCAAAAACATGTTCGCCACTGTTGAGGCTGGCGCGCAGGGTGTTCAGGTCAGTCATGGGTTTTTCCTTTGGCGAATGCCGCTTGCTGTTCGGCACTGGCTTCTTGCTGGTATTGGGCTTTCCACTCGGCGTACGGCATGCCGTACACCACTTCACGGGCGTCATCGAGGCTCAGCTCGATCTGGCGCTCGTCGGCCTCGGCCTTGTACCACTTGGATAAGCAGTTGCGGCAGAAGCCCGAGAGGTTCATCAGGTCGATGTTCTGCACATCCTTGCGGCTGTCCAGGTGGGCCACCAGCCGGCGGAAGGCGGCGGCTTCGAGTTCGAGGCGTTGTTGATCGTTCATGATGCTCACTGCAAAGGTAAGGGTTAGCGACTGGCCGCCAGGGTGATCGACACCGATTCGGCAAAACGCAACGCATGGGGTTTGTCGACTTCGACTTCGGCGTACAGCACCGATGTATTGCTCATCACCAGGTCGAGGATCTCCTGGGTCAGGCGCTCCAGCAGGGCAAAGCGGTTGCCTTCCACATGGGCGATGATCGCCTTGGTGATGGTGCGGTAGTTCAGCGCGTGGTCGATGTCGTTGTCGCGCACGGCTTCCTGGGCGGCATACAGGATGGTCAGGTTGATCAACACATCCTGCTTGTTGAGGATTTCATCCTCGTTGATCCCGATAAACGTGCGCAGGCACAGGTCCTTGACCCGGATGCGCGCCATGCCTGGCTGAAGTTGTGGCATTGCTACTTGCTCCGTCCAATCAGTTGCAGGAACTCCATGCGCGTGGTGTTCGACTCGCGGAAGGCGCCGAGCATCACCGAGGTGTTCATGGTTGAATTCTGTTTTTCGACACCGCGCATCATCATGCACATGTGCCTGGCTTCGATCACCACCGCCACGCCGGCGGCCTGGGTCACCGTCTGGATGGCGTCGGCGATTTCCCGCGTGAGGTTTTCCTGGATCTGCAGGCGACGGGCGAACATGTCGACGATACGCGCCAGCTTCGACAGGCCGAGCACCTTGCCGGTCGGAATATAGGCCACATGGGCCTTGCCGATAAAGGGCAGCAGGTGATGCTCGCACAGCGAATACAGCTCGATGTCCTTGAGGATCACCATCTCGTCGTTGTCGGAGGAAAACAGCGCACCGTTGACGATTTCTTCCAGGTTCTGCTCGTAGCCGTGACACAGGTACTGCATGGCCTTGGCGGCACGCTTTGGCGTGTCGAGCAAACCCTCGCGCTCGGGGTCTTCACCCAGGCCCTTGAGGATCTCGCGGTAGTGGTGGGGCAGGGACAAAGTCATACAACATCCTCGCAAACGGCTTACTTGATATGCCGCCCGCCGTTGACGGTCAGGGTGGTACCGGTGACATACGGGTTATCCAGCAGGTAGCGCACGCTCTGGTAAATCACCTCGGGGCCGGGCTCGATGCCCAGTGCCGCCTTGGCCAGGACCTTGGCGCGGTAAGCCGCGTCGTCGCCCTCGTTGAACATCACCATTGCCGGGGCAATGCCGTTCACCTTGATATCCGGTGCAAGCTGCGCGGCAAACGACAAGGTCAGGCTGTCGAGCCCGGCCTTGGTGGCGCAGTAGGCAATGTGCTGGCGGCTGCCCTTGCGGGTCACGTCATCGCTGATGTGCACGATATCCGCAGGCGTGGAGCGTTGCAGCAGGTAAGCACAATGCAGGTTGATCAGGTACGGCGCAAGCATGTGCACGCTGAACATGTCGGTAAAGGCGCGGCTCTCGTCGCCGGGCGCTTCCGCCACCCAGGCCGAGGCATTATGAATGATCGCCCGCAGGCTTTGGGTGTGCGTCTTCAGTTCGTCGATGAAGGCGAGAATACCTGTCTCGTTGGAGAAGTCGGCAAACACACCGATCGCACCGCGTTCGCGCAAGGCTTGCACGCCGGGACGTTCGGTGCGGTAGCTGAAAATCACTGGCTGCCCTTCGTCCAGCAGGCGCTGGGCGCAATGCAGGCCGACGCGCTGGCCGGCACCGGTGATCAGGATCGGGGCGGGTGTTGAAGACATGGGAGGCTCGAATCGCTGGCAGGCTAAAACTATACCAGCGAGCGGCCTCCCTTGTACTCAAGCAGCGGCTTCGGTGGCCTTTACCCGGGCTGGCGCCGGATGCAGCCAACCGGCCAGCAGGTGGGTCGACAACGGGATAAAGAAGTAAACCATCAATGGCGTGAGCGCGAGGGTGCTGACCAGCACACGGCTCAGCAACCCCAACTCGCTGAGCAGCGGCTCAAGGCCGAAGTTGAACAGCAGCGACACCGGGAAAAATGCCAGCCAGATGGCCACGGCCTGCTTCCAGCGCGGCGGACGTGCGGCGGCGGCGCCAAACCAGCCGTCGATACCGCGTACGCGATGCTCCGACGGCGCAGCAAACAGCTCACTGCCACGCCCGAGCCATGCACCACGGGAGGCGGAAAACTCCCACGCATGCAGGGTTTTTTCGTCGGCGAAACGGAAAATAATCTGGAACTCGTCATCGTTGGGCGGCGGTGCAAGCACGCCTGAACCCAGGTAACCGGGGAAGTCCGTGGCCAATTGCTCGCCTTCGCGCAGCCAGGCCATCAACTCTTCATAGCGGCCCTTGGCCACGCGGCGCGCAACCATCAGGGTGACGGGGGAGGTAGACATTGTGTATCTCCATAAGGATCAGGTGCACTGGGCCGGGTAGGCGGCGCACGAACGAAGCTGCGGGGTAAGCAGCCACGTTGAAAAAACAGGCAAGGATTATTCCTGTTTTGCAGAAATACACCAGCGACATTGGTCGGCTTGTCGAAGACCTTGAATCGGACAGCTGTATGGGCGTTAAATGGGATCCAAGTTCCTGACAGTATATTGATGCCCTGATGTCTGTAATGACTGCTCCACGTCCCGAAATGGCCCTTGGCAACCCTGCCGATTCCGATGAGCTGTTTCCGATTCGCGAAGTCGCGAGATTGACAGGCATCAACCCTGTCACCTTGCGTGCCTGGGAACGGCGTTACGGGCTGATCCACCCGGTTCGCACCGAAAGTGGGCACCGCCTGTATTCGCGCACCGATATCGAGACCGTTCATCGCATTCTTGACTGGATCGAGCGTGGCGTGGCCGTGAGCAAGGTCGGCAAGATCCTCGCGCGCGACGATCATCAAGTCGAAGCGGCGGCTGCTTCGCCGGCAGGTGCAGAGCATGAATGGGCCCAATGGCAGGCGCAGTTGCGAACGGCCGTCGGTGCCTTCGACGACCGGCAACTGGACCGGTTGTATGGCCAGATTTTCGCTGCCTACCCGGTCGCGGTGGTGTTCCAGGACATCCTGATGCCCCTCTGGCAGCAACTGTTGCGACATCAGGGGTTGTTTGGACAAACCAGTGAATGGCTGTTTTTTGATGGATTTCTGCGCAGCCGAACCTGGAAACGCCTGCAGATAGGCTGTGCCTCAGCGGCGCCACGGGTATTGCTGGCGGCCATTGCGGGGGAGTGCCGAGAGCTGGAGTTGTTGGTCGCAGGCCTGTTGATGAGCGGTGACGAGTTGGCGGTCAAGGTTCTGGCTGTGGGCCAGCCGATGGATGAATTGACCCTTGTCTGTGAAAAAACCAGGCCACAAGCCCTTGTGGTGTTCTCCAATCACTCGCCGGCCAATGGCTTGCCTCGGCGCCTTGAACGGCTGGCCCTGACCCTGGATTGCCCGCTGTTGCTGGCCGGCGATGCGGCGGAGTTGGCGCAGGAACAACTGGCGGGTTCATCCGTTGGCTGCCTGGGTAACGAAGGGCGATTGATGCAGCGCCGCTTGCAGCAGTTTCTGCGCGGTAACCTGGATACCTGACTTCAGGCGTGGACTTCGGGGTGAAACAGGCGATGTTGCTGCAGGATAAACTGGCGCAGGCGCTCGGTCTCATCCACATCGTTCTGGCTCAGGCGGTAGGCGAACAATCCTCGGGCAGTTTCCCGTTCCAGCGTGCCCCGCACCGAAATGCGCTCGTACCCGGACGGACTGAACCACAGCGAAAAGGTTCTTGGCGCCTTGATCCGCCCGCGAATTTCCACCAGCAATCCCTTGAATGACACCTCATGCACCCACAGCGCACCGGGCTGGCCCTTGATGTTTTCCAGGGGTACCGGCTCTTCGAGCGCCAGGCGCCACGGGCGGATCATCGGCCCGTCTTCGAAAATACTCGGTACACCCAGCCGCAGATGCACGGCATGAAACTCGTCTTCCACCAATTGCAGCGGAAACGTCATTTGCTGGTTGTCGAATTGGGCCTGGAGGGTGACATGGTCATGGGCGGCCAGGCGGGTGAGCAGATCACGAATCTGCGCACCGCCATTGACCGTCAGGCTCGACGACGCGTCCCGCACATTGAGTTGCGGGTTATGGTGCATGGTCTGAATAAAATCCAGCTCGTCCTGCGTCAAAAGCGCGTCGCGTTGCATTGATCTTGCTCAAGAAAAAGGTATTAAAACGCCATTATCTCTTTAAAGACCGCGTTTTCTAGTTTTTGTTAGATCCGCTCGTCGCCTTGAGTGCCGCAAGCTCCGCCTTGAGGTCAGCCAACTGGGCTTCCAGTTGCGCGACACGCTGCTGGGCCTTGACCTGAACGGTCACATCCTTCTGCACACCGACAAAGTAGGTCTGCTTGTCGGCCGGGTTGTAAACCGTCGATAACGACAGCTCGTTCCAGAAATGCGTGCCGTCCTTGCGGTAATTGCGCAGGATTTCCCGGCAGGCGCCGCCACTCTCCAGGGCTTCGCGAATCGCCATCAGCCCCGGCTGGTCACGATCGCCCGATTGCAGGAAGCGGCAGTCCTGATAGAGGATTTCGTCGAGGGTGTAGCCAGTCATGCGCTCGAAGGCCGGGTTCACATAAATCAGTGGCTTGTCCTTGCCTTCGCGCTCGGCGATAACGATGCCGTCGTTGGAAGCGTTGATCACCAGTTGCATCAGCTTGGCGTTAATCATTGAGCGGTCCATGGCTTGTAGTTGGAGTTTGCAGTTTAAGACATGCCGGCAGCCTGTCCATGGGCCCCAGCTGTTAATATCCCAGGCTTTTAGTCAGCTACAGGATCAGATTGATGAAAGTCGCCATCCTTTCCGGCTCGGTGTACGGCACGGCTGAAGAAGTCGCCCGTCATGCTGCAAGCATCCTCAACGCTGCCGGCTTCGACGCCTGGCACAACCCGCGGGCAACCCTCGCCGACGTACAGGGCTTTGCTCCGGAAGCCTTCCTGGCCGTGACGTCCACCACTGGCATGGGCGAACTGCCCGACAACCTGCAGCCGCTTTACTCGACCATTCGCGACCAACTGCCGGCCGCCTGGCGAGGCTTGCCCGGCGCGGTGATCGGCCTGGGCGACGCCAGCTATGGCGACACGTTCTGCGGCGGCGGCGAGCAAATGCGCGAGCTGTTTGCCGAGTTGGGCGTGCACGAAGTGCTGCCGATGCTGCGCCTGGACGCCAGCGAAAGCGTGACCCCGGAAGCCGACGCCGAGCCGTGGCTGGCCGAGTTGGTCACTGCACTGCGCGGTTGACCGGGAACTCGCGCAATAACGCCAGCCAGGCCTGGGCGGCTTTCGACAGGTAGGCACCCTCACGCCAGATAAAGGCAATGTCCCAGCGCAGGTAGTCCGGCGCCTTGAGCGTCAGGCGCACCACGCCGGGCCTTATCAGGCCCCGGGCTACTACGCTGGGCAGCAGCACCACGCCTTGGCCGGCGGCCACCAATGCGGCGAGAAAATCCGCCTGGCCACTGCGCCCGCTTTCCTTCGGGGTGAAGCCCAATTGCTGACAGGCCTGTAGCAGGCGGTCGTTCAACACAAAACTGCGCTGATACATCAGGAACGGCGTGTCAGCCAACTCCTCCAGGCGGATCTGCGCGTTATCGGCCAATGGATGGTCCATCGGCAGCAGGGCATCCAGCGGTTCATCGCAGAATGCCTGCCAGGCGAATGCCGGGTCGCTGGGCATCAGGCTGCCGCCCACTTCCAGCTCTCCGCTCAAGATCGCCTGCTCGATATTGCGGCTGCCGCCTTCCAGCAACTGGATGGTGACGTTCGGATAACGGCGGCGGTATTCGGCAAACAGCCCGGCGAACAACGTGTCGCCGCCCAACTGCGGCAGGCCCATGCGCAACTCGCCACGGGTCAACTGATTCAAGTCATCCAGCTCACTGAGCAATTCGGTTTGCTGGCGCAGCATGGCCTCCGCCCGCTGCAGCACCACTTGTCCGGCAGCCGTCAGGCGAATCTGCGAACCCAGGCGATCCAGCAGCGGCGTGCCCAGGCTTTGCTCCAGTTGTGCCACCTGCTTGCTGACGGCGGATTGGCTGATGTGCAGGGTTTTGCCGGCCTGGGTAAAGCCGCCGCGGTGGATCACTTCGACAAAACTGCGCAGTTGTTTAAATTCCATCGACATGATTCCAGTTTGGAATAGCTTGCAGTCTAACAATTCGCTGTGGGGATGCCAGGGGCCTCTTTAAAATGGGAGCCCTGCGAGGACCCAAAGCTCATGAAACGTTTCACCTTCAAAGTCGTCGGTCGGTTATTGACTGAACTGATTGTGCTGCTGGCCATATATTTTCTGGGCTGCCAATTGGCCGCCTGGCTGAGCTGGCCTATTCCCGGTGGTGTGGTCGGCCTGGGCCTGTTGTTGCTGACCTTCGCCACCGGCCTGGTAAAACCGGCGGCTCTGCAACTGGGCGCCGGTGTACTGATGGCCGAGATGCTGCTGTTCTTTATTCCTGCCTTGATGAGCCTTTTGGACTACGGTGGCCTGGTAAAGCACGACGGCTGGCGGATCATGTTGGTGATCGGTTTCAGCACCTTGTCGGTCATGCTGGTGACTGCGTTTACCGTGGAATTCGTCTGCCGCTGGAAGCTGCGCCATGAAGCTTGAGCTGATGCCGATGTTCTGGCTGGCGCTGACCCTCGGTGCCTACGGCTTCAGCCGCTGGATCTACCGGCGCACCGGGCGCTACCTGCTGTCGCCGCTGATCCTGGTGCCGGCGCTGCTGCTGGCGGTGGCCGTGCCGATGAAAACCGCCTATGCCGAATACGCCACCGACACCCACTGGCTGATGCTGGTGCTGGGCCCGGTGACCGTGGCGTTCGCGATTCCGATCTGGCAACAGCGCCGATTGCTGATGCGCCACTGGTCAGCGTTATTGCTCGGGATGGTCGCGGGCAGCGCGGCGTCCATCGCCACTTCGTATGGCCTGGCCAAGGCCCTCGCTCTCGACAGCTCGGTGACGATGTCGTTGGTGCCCCGTTCGATCACCACCCCGTTCGCGATGCCGGTGTCTTCCGACCTGGGCGGCGTGCCGGAACTGACGGCGGTGTTCGTGATGTTCACCGGGGTGTTTGGCGCCATGCTCGGCGGCGTACTGCTCAAGTGGTTGCCGTTGCGCACGCCATTGGCGCGCGGTGCGTTGTTCGGCGTGGGCGCTCATGGCGCCGGTGTCAGCCGGGCTCATGAGGTGGGCGGCGAGGAAGGCTCCGTGGCGGGGCTGGTGATGGTGCTGACCGGCTTGCTCAACCTGTTCGCCGCGCCTTTATTGGCGTCGCTTCTCTGACACGCGCAGAACAAAATCGAACTATCCTCAGGACTGACCCGTTCGGTCATCAAGCTGGCTGCCAATGCAACTACGGCGGCCTCGAGGTCTGACTAGACTGCCTCTTCACTCAAAAAAACAATAATAAGCGCGCCAAGGAGGTCATTGCCGTGAGCCTAGCCACTGTTCAATCGACACACAGTGTAAAAGACCAGGTCAGCGCGGCCGAATGGCAGGCCCGCGTCGACCTCGCCGCGTGCTATCGCCTGGTGGCGATGCATGGTTGGGACGACCTGATTTTCACCCACATCTCGGCCAAGGTGCCGGGCACCGAAGACTTCCTGATCAACCCCTACGGGCTGATGTTCCACGAGATCACCGCGTCGAGCCTGGTGAAGGTCGATCAGGCCGGCAACAAGCTGATGGACAGTCCCTACGAGGTCAACCCTGCCGGGTACACCATTCACAGTGCGGTGCACGAAGTGCGGCACGATGTGGTCTGCGTGCTGCACACCCACACCGCTTCCGGCATTGCCGTCTCCGCGCAGAAACAGGGCGTGCTGCCCATCAGCCAGCAATCGTTGTTCGTGCTGTCCAGCCTGGCCTATCACGCCTACGAAGGTGTCGCGCTGAACCACGAGGAAAAGGCCCGCTTGCAGGCCGACCTTGGCGAAAACAATTTCCTGATGCTGCACAACCACGGTTTGCTGACTTGTGGTGGGAGCATCGCCGATACGTTCCTGATGATGTTCATCTTCCAGCGCACCTGCGATATCCAGGTGATGGCGCAGAACGGTGGCGCTGAACTGATCAGCATTGCGCCGCAGATATTGGCCGGTGCCCGGGCGATGATCGCTGGGGTCACCAAAAGCGCTCAGGGCATGGGCGGCGCGCTGGCGTGGCCGGCGTTGCTGCGCAAACTCGATGCACTCGACACCGGGTATAAAAGCTGATGCCACTCGCCGAGATCCCGCTGCGCATCTGGCGCCAGCGTGCCCAGAGCTTTGAGTTTCGCGGCGCCACCATTCGGTACTGGGTGGCGGGGCAGGGCGAGCCGTTGCTGCTGATCCATGGTTTTCCCACGGCCAGTTGGGATTGGCATTACCTCTGGCAGCCGTTGGCCCAGCGCTATCAAGTGATTGCCTGCGACATGCTGGGGTTTGGCGATTCGGCCAAGCCGCTGGACCACACCTATTGCCTGCTGGAGCAGGCGGACTTGCAACAGGCGTTGCTGGAGCATCTTTGGGTGCAGCAGCCGGTGCATGTGCTGGCCCATGATTACGGTGACAGTGTTGCGCAGGAGTTGTTGGCGCGGCATTACGAAGGCCGGTTTCGGATGGGCAGTTGTGTGTTTCTCAACGGTGGGTTGTTTCCGGAGACGCATCGTCCGGCGTTGGTGCAGAAGCTGTTGCTGAGCCCATTGGGTTGGATGATCGGGCGGGCGTTTGGGCGTAATGCCCTTGCTAACAGTTTTGGGCAGATTTTCGGGCCGGCGACTCGGCCCAGTGAGAGTGCGCTGGATGATTTCTGGAGCTTGATCGAGAGCCAGGATGGGCCGCGGATTTTGCACAAGTTGATTGCGTATATTCCTCAGCGTAGGCAGCAGCGGGATCGATGGGTGGCGGCCATGCAGCGGGGGGAGGTGCCGTTGCGGGTGATCGATGGGGAGGTTGATCCGATTTCCGGGGGGCATATGGTTCAGCGTTATCGTGAGCTGGTGCCGCACGCGGATACGGTGTTGCTGGCGAATATTGGGCACTATCCGCAGATTGAGGCGCCGGTGCAGGTGTTGAAGCATTATTTGGCGTTTCGGGAGGGGCTTGGGGTTGGGGCTGCTCGGGTGGCTTATTCTTGATTGGGGTTGAGTACATATCCGTTATTTAGGTAACGGCGGCTTATGGTTCCGCTCTTACAGCGGCTCAC